>NZ_JANMBF010000045.1:0-80416 GCF_031360265.1 Phenylobacterium sp. | reverse complement strand
CCGCGTCGTGGTCGCCCCAGGTGATGAAGATCTTCTGCCCGGTGAGCCGGTAGCCGCCGGCCCCGTCGGGATCGGCCCGGGTCGTCAACTGGGCCAGGTCGGAGCCGGCCTGCGACTCGGTCAGCACCATGGCGCCGGGCCATTCGCCGGACACTAGCCTGGGCAGCACCAGGCGTTTCTGGCGGTCCGTGCCGTGCAGATCCAAGGCTTCAATGGCGCCCTGGGTGAGCATGGGGCAGAGACCGAAGGCCATGTTGGCCGCGTGAACCATCTCGAACACCGCCAGCTCCATGGCCTTCGACAGGCCCTGGCCGCCGTGTTCCGGCGCCGCGGACAGCGAATTCCAGCCGTCGGCGACGAAGGCCCGGTAGGCGTCGGCGAAGCCTGGGGCTGCGCTGACGGCGCCATTGGCGTAGCGCGCGCCCTCGGTGTCGCCGATGCGATTGAGCGGCGCGAGCACGTCTGTCGCGAAGGCCCCGGCCGCCTCCAGGACGGCGGCGACAGTGTCTCCATCGAGTTCGGGGAAGGATCGTGCGACCAGGGCGTCATGGCCGACGGTCGAGAGCGCGAAGGCGAGGTCGCGGACGGGCGCGCGGAAGGTCATGGTCTGGCTCCACCAGGCAAGGATCGTCCGCACTTTCTAGGCGAGGGGCGCGGAATAAAATACCTGTACGGGCCGTCTTTCGGTCATGGTCGGCGCGAAGTCTGTTGCCTGAACCCAGGGAGTTGAGACCATGCGCAGCACCGGTGCGGGCGGGCTTGTGTTCGCGGCTATCATCCTCGCCACCATGGTCGGAGGTGCGGCGCGAGCCAATCCAACCACCCAGGACCCGACCAAGGTCCCGGCCGGCGTCTATGTGCTGGACAAGCGCCACGCCAGCCTGACCGCCAGGATCGCCCACATGGGCGGGTTCTCGCGGTTCACCCTGCGCTTCAATGGCCTTGACGGCGGCTTCACCTATGACCCGGCCAACTGGCAGGCGACCAAGGTCAGCATGACGGTGGATCCCAAGTCCGTGGACACCGGCAACCCGCCCTTCGACAAGCAGATCGCCGGCTATTTCGAGGCCGACAAATACCCGACGATCACCTTCGTCTCGACCGCCGTGGCCGGGGGGCCGGACGGCAAGGGGACGCTGAGCGGGGACCTCACCTTCCATGGGGTGACCAGGCCCGTCACCCTTGATGTGATCTTCAACGGCGTGGGACACGGCATCACGCCGCTTGGGACACGGATGGGCTTTTCGGGGCAAGGACGGATCAAACGGTCGGACTTCGGGGTCAGCAATATGAGCCAGTACGCCGGCGACGACATCGACCTGGTCTTCGAAGTCGAGTTCGAGAGGAAGTAGCAGCGGCTCCGGGTAGCGCCATCATGATCGACACCGCCCGCGCCGGCCGCTACGCCACGGTGGCCATCGTGCTGCACTGGCTGATCGCGCTGCTGATCATGCTGCAGATAAGCCTGGCCTGGCGGATGGGCGGCAAGCCCACGCCGGAAAGCTTCGCGGTGTTCCAGCTGCACAAATCGATCGGCATCACGGTGCTGTTGCTCAGCCTGATCCGCCTGGGATGGCGGCTGGTCAATCCGCCCCCGCCCGAGCCGCTGGGCCTGAAGCGCTGGGAGCGCGTGCTGTCTCGGGCGGTGCACTGGGGGTTCTACGTGATCATGATCGGCATGCCGCTGACCGGCTGGCTGACGGTCTCGGCCAGCCGCATCGAGATTCCAACCCTGCTCTATGGCGTGGTCCATTGGCCAAGCCTGCCGGGGATCGCCGACCTGGCGCCCGCCGCCAAGAAGACCGCCCACCTGATCGGTGAGCGGGGCCACGGTCTGCTCGCGCTGGGGATCTACGCCCTGTTCGCGCTGCACGTCGGCGGCGCGCTGAAGCACCAGCTGTTCGACCGCGACACGCCGGTCCTGCCCCGCATAGCCCCCGGCGCCGTCCCCGGCCGCTGGTGGGAGCCGCGCCTGCTGGTGATCGTCCTGGCCCTCGTCGGCGCCGCGGCGTTCGGCAAGCTGGTGCAGCCGCCGCGCCCGGCCATGGGTCCGCCGCCCGTCGCCCCCGCGCCCGCCGCACCGCCCTCGGTCGCGGAGCCTCCGGAGCCGGCGACGGCCGCCGCGCCGCCGCCGGCGCCGGAGGCGCCGCCCTCGACGGTCCCGGTCGCCTGGAAGGTGTCGCCGGGCTCCAGCCTGACCTTCACCACCAGCTGGGGCGGGGACGCCGTGCAGGGCCGGTTCGACAGCTGGCAGGCCGACATCCTGTTCAGCCCCGAGGCGCTCGACCGTTCCAAGGTCAGCGTCAGCATCGACATGGCCTCGGGCAGGACCGGGGATGCCCAACGCGACGCCTCCCTGCCGGCGTCCGACTGGTTCGATTCCGCGGCCCATCGGCAGGCCGTCTTCACCGCCAAGACGTTCCAGAAAGCCGGCGCCGAACGCTATGTCGCCCACGGAACGCTGACCCTGCGCGGCGTCACCCGGCCTGTCGATCTGGCGTTCCGGCTGAAGATCGTCGGCGACCGCGCGCAGATGAGCGGCGACGCCAGTCTCGACCGCCTGGCCTTCGGCGTCGGTCAGGGCGAGTTTGAGGCTGTGGACCAGGTGCCAGCCAAGGTGGGCGTTCACGTCGAACTGACCGCCAGGCGCGACAAGCGGTAGCCGGCGACGGGGTCGCGTGCGCAGGCGATTGACAGGGACCTTGCGCGGCGGGAAGCGTGGCCGCCATCAGCCATGGAGTCTTGCAATGAAAGCCTTCCCCATTGTTGCCTGCGTGGCCGCCTGCCTGGCCGCCAGCGTCGGTGCGGCGACCGCCGCCGCGGCGCCGGTCCTGCGCGCCGACATCGCCGCCGCTGTCGCCGACAAGGGGCGTGACGCCGACCGGGACGCCGATACGCGCCGCCACCCGGGCGAACTGATCGCCTTCTCCGGTGTGAAATCCGGCGACAAGGTGGTCGATCTGATCCCCGGCTCGGGCTATTTCACCAAGATCTTCGCCAAGGTGGTCGGGCCCAAGGGGCACGTCTACATGATCTGGCCCGACGAATACGCCAAGGAGGCCCAGCCCGATCCGGTGAAGAACGCCGAGCTGGCCAAGACCGGCTATGCCAACACCTCGGTGATCCTGCAGCCGGGCGCCGCCTTCGCCACGCCCGCGCCCGTGGACCTGGTGTTCACCGTGCAGAACTATCACGACTATCCCGACAAGTTCATGGGCAAGATCGACCCGATGGTGCTCAACCGGGCGGTCTACAAGGCGCTGAAGCCGGGCGGGGTGTTCCTGGTGGTCGACCATACCGCCGAGGCCGGCTCCGGCCTGCGTGACACCGACACATTGCATCGCATCGATCCGGCGATCGTCAGGAAACAGGTGACGGACGCCGGCTTTGTCTTCGAAGGCGAGAGCCAGCTGCTGCGCAATCCGGCGGACGACCTGAAGAAGGTCGTCTTCGACAAGGCGATCCGTGGCCACACCGACCAGTTCATCTACAAGTTCCGCAAGCCCAAGAGGTAGGTCAGGGCCAAGAAGTCGGACAGGTGGGGCGCGGCGGTGTAACCAGCCGGCGTGGACTCGACGAACGCCAAGATCAAGCAAGCCGCCGCCGCGCTGAAGGCCGGCGGCCTGGTGATCCTGCCCACCGAGACGGTCTATGGGCTGGCGGCGGACGCGGCCGATTCGCGGGCAGTGGCGGCGGTCTATGCGGCCAAGGGCCGGCCGAGCTTCAACCCCCTGATCGCCCATGTGGCCGACGTGGCGATGGCGCGGCGGATCGCGCGCTTTGACGACCGGGCCGAGCGGCTGGCGGCGGAGTTCTGGCCAGGGCCGCTGACCCTGGTGCTGCCGGTCGCCGACGAGGTCGCGGTCTGCGACCTGGCCCGCGCCGGACTGGACACCGTGGCGGTGCGCAGCCCCGCCCACCCGCTGGCGCATGCGCTGCTCAAGGCCTTCGGCGGGCCGTTGGTCGCGCCCTCCGCCAACCGCTCCGGCCGACCCAGCCCCACGACCTTCGCCGACGCGGTGGACGAGACCGGCGCGGCCGCCGTGGTCGTTCTGGACGGCGGGGCCTGCGCGATCGGCCTGGAGTCCACCGTCGTGTCGCTGCTGGGCGAGGCCCGGCTGCTTAGGCCGGGCGCGGTGACCCGCGCGGAGATCGAGGCGCTGATCGGTCCGCTTTCGGACGCCGAGGCGGACGCCAGACGCTCGCCAGGTCGGCTGACTCGACACTATGCGCCGAACCTGCCGCTGCGCCTCAACGTGACCGAACCGCGGGCGAACGAGGTCTGGCTGGGGTTCGGAGCCACCCACTGGCCAGGGGACGGCGCCGAGCCGTTCAACCTCAGCCGCGAGGGCGATCTCGCCGAAGCCGCCGCGAACCTGTTCGCCTATCTGCGCGCCGCCGACCGCTCGGGCGCGTCCGGCATCGCCGTGGCGCCGATCCCCGACACCGGCCTGGGCGAGGCGATCAATGACCGTCTGCGCCGCGCAGCGGGCTACGTCGGCTGAAGCGCTGACCGGATGTCGGTCCTGGCGAAATCGTCGCCCTTGTAGAGCAGCGGGACATCGAGCTGCTTGGCCAAGGCGTAGGCGAAGCAGTCGCCGAGATTCAGGCGGGCGGGATGGAAGCCCTTGCCAAAGCGCAGATAGGCCGCGAGCGCCACATCTGCGAGGCCCACGTCCTCGCGCACTTCAACCCCGAGATCGCTGAGCAAGGCGTTGAAATTCACTGGGGTGAAACTGTCGCCGCGCTGACTGAGGACGATCCCCGTCTCAACGTAGCTTATTGCAGAGAGCACGGCCCGATCCGTCACCTCCAAGACTCGAAGGAACTCTATCCGCTCAGGCTCGCGGCGCCCTATCGCGACGAGCGCCGAAGCATCGACAACGATCAATCGCCGTCCTCAGCAAATCCCGGCACTTCGTTAATATCGTCCCACTCAGCTTTGGTGACGGGGGGCTGCGGACCACGAATGCCGGCCCTCACATGGAAGCGGTCAGTTGCGGCGATCATTTCGTCGAGCGTCGGTCGCCGCCTGGGCGCAGCTTCGGCGATCGCCTTGTCCAGCGCGCCGTCAATTGCGCCCGTGATCGTGTCGCCCTTCAGCGTCGCCAGCTCCCGCGCCTTTCGCTCCGTCTCTGGATTCTTGATCAGAATAGCCATCGGCCGCGCTCCTTATATACGGCAGTATATACTGGAAACGGTGGACTGCGAAGCGTAGGTTCTATGTCATGATCGCGCCTGTCCCCGCCGATGTGCTCTCGCGCCTTAAGGCCGTGCTCGGCGAGGGCGGCTGGAGCCAGGATCCCGAGCGACTGGCGCCCAAACTGCTGGAATGGCGCGACCGCTGGACCGGCCAGACGCCGTTCCTGGCGCTGCCGAAAACCACGGCCGACGTCGCGGCGGTCGTCGGGATCTGCTGCGAATCGGGGACCGCGATCACGCCCCAGGGCGGCAACACTGGCCTGGTCGGCGGCCAGATTCCGATGGGCGAGGTGCTGCTGTCCACCGAACGGATGCGCGCGATCCGCGAGACGGACGCGTTCGACGACGTGCTGGTGGCCGAGGCGGGGGTGACGTTGGCCGCGGTGCATGCGGCGGCGGCCCAGGCGCAGCGGCGCTTCCCGGTCGGGCTGGCGTCGGAGGGTTCGGCGACGGTGGGCGGGATCGTCTCGACCAACGCCGGCGGCACCCAGGTGCTGCGCTATGGCATGACCCGCAGTCTGGTGCTGGGCCTGGAGGCGGTGCTGCCCAATGGCGAGGTGTGGAACGGGCTGAAGCGCCTGCGCAAGGACAACACGGGCTATGACCTGAAGCAGTTGCTGATCGGGGCCGAGGGCACCTTGGGCATAGTGACCGCCGCCGCGTTCAAGCTCTATCCGGTGATGGTGTCGCGCGCCGTGGCGATGATCGGCGTCGAAAGCCCGGACGCGGCGCTGCGGCTTCTGGTCCGCGCCAAGGACGAGACCGGCGGAGCGGTGGAGGCGTTCGAGCTGATGGGCCGCCTCGGCGTCGAGTTCGCCTTGCGGAATATCGCCGGGACCCGCGATCCGCTGGCGCGGATCCACCCCTGGTACGTGCTGGCCGAGTTCTCCTCCGGCGAGCCGGGCTCGGCCGAGGGCGCGATGGAAAGGTTCCTTGCGTCCGGTCTTGAGGACGGCCTGATCGACGATGCGGTCGTCGCCCAGACGGAAGCCCAGGCCAAGGCGTTGTGGGCGATCCGCGAGACCCAGTCGCCGGCCCAGAAGCCCGAAGGCGCCACCTGGAAGCATGACGTCTCGGTGCCGGTGAGCCAGGTAGCGGCGTTCCTGACGCGGGCCGACGCCGCCATGCGCACCTTCGCGCCCGGCTGCCGCATCGCCGCCTTCGGCCACATGGGCGACGGCAATATCCACTATGACGTCCTGCGCGGCGACGGCGCGTCGGACACCGAGCACGCTGCGCGGCGCGAGGCGGGCGCGCGGATCGTCCACGATATCGTCGCGTCCCTGGGTGGCTCGATCAGCGCCGAGCACGGCCTGGGGTCGATGAAAACCGAGGAGGCCCGGCGCTACAAATCGCCGGTGGAGATCGAAGCCCTCGTGGCGATCCGGCGGGCGCTGGACCCCAAGCGGATCATGAACCCGCGCGTGCTCTTCTAGGGACTTGGCTTGGCGCGCAAGACGCGGCAAAGCATCTGCGATGCTGATCGTCCTCTCCCCCGCCAAGGCGCTCGATTTCACCGCGGCGCCGGCGTCGGTCGGGGTGACGGCGCCCGAGCTTTGCGACCAGACCGCCGAACTGGCCAAGGTCGCCAGGAAGCTCAGGGTCATCGACCTTAAGCGGATGATGTCGCTCTCCGACGCCCTGGCGAAACTGAACCGCGAGCGCTTCCAGGCTTTCCAGCCCGACAGCGAGGACGGCCTGCAGGCGGCGTTCGCCTTCAATGGCGATGTCTACCGGGGGCTGAAGGCGCGCGAGCTCGACCGCAAGGCGCTGGCCTGGGCGCAGGATCATCTGCGGATCCTGTCGGGGCTCTATGGCGTGCTGCGTCCACTCGACGCCATCCAGCCCTACCGGCTGGAGATGGGGGTGCGGATCAAGACCCGGCGCGGCCAGAACCTCTACGACTTCTGGGGTCCGCGGGTGGCCCAGGCGCTGGACGCCGCCCTGGTCGGTCACAAGGAGCGCGTGGTGGTGAACTGCGCCAGCCAGGAGTATTTCGGTGCGGTGGATCGCGCCGCCCTGAAGGCCCCGGTCATCGCCTGCCGGTTCCTTGAGGAAAAGGACGGCGAGGCCAGGATCATGTCGTTCTTCGCCAAGACGGCGCGCGGCATGCTGGCCCGCTACGCCATCGACAACCGCATCGAACGGGTGGGCGACCTGCGGGCCTTCGACCGCGAGGGTTACCGGTACGTGGCTGGCCGCTCCACCGACACCGAGTTCACCTTTGCCCGGCCGCAGCCGTCGCCGGTCGCCCAAACCCGCGCGGATGCTCGCGCGAAGATCAAAGAGGAGGCCTGAGCATGGCCGTCGACTATCAGCTCGAAGGCCAGGTGGCGGTGATCACCGGCTCCACCTCGGGCATTGGCCAGGCGCTGGCGACGGCGCTGGCGGAACAGGGAGTCAACGTCGTGCTCAACGGCTTCGGCGACCCCGCGAAGATCGAGGCCGACCGGCTGGCGATCCAGCAGAAGACCAACGCCGCCGTGCGCTATCACGCCGCCGACATGACCAAGCCCGCGCAGATCGCCGACCTGGTCGCCTATGCGGTCAAGGAATTCGGGCAGCTCGACATCCTAGTCAACAACGCCGGCATCCAGCACGTCGGAGCCGTCGAGGACTACCCCGAGGAGAAGTGGGACGCGCTGATCGCCGTGATCCTGTCATCGACCTTCCACGCCACCAAGGCGGCGATCCCGATCATGAAGGCCCAGGGGCGCGGACGGATCGTCAACATCGCCTCGGCCCACGGCCTGGTGGCCTCGGCGTTCAAGGCCCCCTACGTGGCCGCCAAGTTCGGGGTGGTGGGCTTTACCAAGGCCTGCGCGGTCGAGCTGGCGCGCACCGGCGTCACCGTCAACTGCATCTGCCCCGGCTATGTGAAGACGCCGCTGATCGAGGCCCAGATCGTCGATCAGGCGAAGATCCGTGGGATTCCCGAGGACCGGGTGATCGAGGACGTGATCCTGGCGGCCCAGCCCAACAAGACCTTCGTCGAATACCGCCACCTGGCGGGCCAGCTGCTCTATCTGGTGTCGGACCTCGGCGCCTCGGCGACCGGCGGATCCTTCGTCATCGACGGCGGCTGGACCGCGCAATAACAAGAGCCAAAGGGAGGTATCGGTCATGGCCTACAAACCGTTCGATCTGACGGGCAAGGTGGCGCTGGTCACCGGCGGCAACGGCGGCATCGGGCTCGGCATGGCCGAGGGCCTGGCCGCGGCGGGCGCCAAGGTCGCGATCTGGGGCCAGAATCCGGAGAAGAACGCCAAGGCCGAGGCGACCCTGAAGGCCTATGGCGTCGATGTGCTGGTTCAGGCGGTCGACGTCAGCGACGAGGCCGCCGTGGTGGCCGGCGTCGCCGAGGTGCTGAAGACCTTCGGGCGGCTGGATTTCTGCGCCGCCAACGCCGGGGTCGGCGGCGGCGCGCCGTTCGCGGAGATGACCACGGAAAAGTGGCGCCGCGTCACCACGGTCAATCTCGACGCGGTCTTCTGGACCTTCCGCGAAGCCGCCAAGCACATGGTCGCGCGCGCCCAGGCCGGCGATCCTGGCGGCTCGTTGCTGGTCACCTCGTCGACCTCGGCGATCCACGGCGCGCCGCGCAACCAGGCCTACGCCGCCACCAAGGGCGCGGTGCTGTCGCTGGTGCGGGGGCTGGCGGTGGAATACGCCCGCTACGGCATCCGGGCCAATTCCGTCCTGCCGGGCTGGATCCGCTCGGACATGACCGCCGGCGCGCAGAAGTGGGACAAATTCAATGAGCAGGTGATTGGCCGCGTGCCGATGCGCCGGTGGGGCGATCCGGAGGATTTCTCGGGACTGGCGGTCTATCTCGCCTCCGACGCCTCGCGCTTCCACACCGGCGACGCCTTCGTCATCGACGGCGGCTACACGATCTACTGACGCCTGGCGCGGATCGAGCACGCAGAACGGATTGCCCTCTGCGTCGCGCAGAGTCGTCCAGCCTTTGTGAGCCTCGCGCACACGGCGCGCAGTCTATCATGACCTTGCGTCATGGTTTCCAGTCAGGGTCGGCGGCGCCATGCTGGAGGCAACAAGTTCCGGAGGATCGGCCATGACCCTGCACACCAAGCTCTGCGACCTGCTGGGCGTTACCCACCCGATCATGCTGGCCGGGATGGGCGGGGTTTCCTATGCCGAACTGGTGGCGGCGGTCTCCAACGCGGGCGGCTATGGCGTGCTGGGCATGGCGGGACGGACGCCAGAGTTCATCCGCGACGAGATGCGCAAGGTCAAAGGCCTGACGAAAAAGCCGTTCGGCGTCGATCTGCTGGCCGCCAGCCCCGACAGCCTGACCGCCGCGGTGGAGATCATCATCGCGGAAGGCGCGTCTTCGTTTGTCGCGGGCCTGGGCGTGCCGATGCCGATCATGGCGCGGCTGAAGGGCGCGGGCCTGAAGGTGATGGTGGTCTGCGGGGCGGTGAAGCACGCGATCAAGGCCGAGCAGGCCGGCTGCGATGCGGTGATCTGCCAGGGCGGGGAGGGTGGCGGGCACACCGGCCTGGTCGGCACGCTGCCGCTGGTGGCCCAGGCGGTCGAGGCGGTGAAGATCCCGGTGGTCGCCGCCGGAGGGCTCTACGACGGGCGAGGCCTGGCGGCGTCGCTGGCCCTGGGCGCCGTCGGCGTCTGGATGGGCACCCGGTTCATCGCATCGCAGGAAGCCCACGCCGGCCAGATGTATCGCGAGGTGATCGTCGAGGCGACCGACGAGGACACCATCCGCACCCGCAGCTATTCCGGCAAACCCATGCGGGTGAAGAAGAACCCCTATGTCGAAGAGTGGGAGAGCCGGCCCGGCGACATCCAGCCGTTCCCGCAGCAGGCGATGCTGTCGAGCCGCGCCGGCGTGATGGGCGGCATCGGCGGCCAGACCGAGGGCCTCGACGCCGACCGCTCGGCCTTCGCTATGGGCCAGTCAGCGGGCGGGGTGCGCGACATCCTGCCGGCTGGCGAGATCGTCGCGCGGCTGATGGCCGAGGCCGAGGCCTCGATCGACCGCCTAGCGAACCTGAGAGCAAGGACCCCGGCCTAAGGGGCGCTGGCCAGGTAGGCGGTCGGGTCTTTCAGGAAGTTGCGGAACTCGCCGACGCAACCGCGCCAGGCGGCGACCTGGGTGGCGATACGCTGACGGCTGTCATCGGCGAACAGCAGGGTCGAATAGACCACATGCGGTTTACCGGTCTTGTCCTCATAGCCACGACAGGTGAGCGACGACTGGTTGAAGGCGTTGAGCTGGGCGAAGCTCGGACCGGCCTTGTCGGTGATGTTGTCGAACAGCACCGCCTTGCAGTCGCGCCCCTGGGCGCTGCAGTCGGCGAACTGCATCGAGAAATCCGCCGCCGTGGAAGTCACCGCGACAAACACCGTGTCGGCTTCCCGCGCCGCCACCGTAGCCTTGGCCCCGGCCGCGGTCAGCAGTGCGATCAGGCTGGCCGGGTTACGGGCGTCGAAGTCCAGGTCCGCCGGGGCGGCCCTTGTCGGCGCGGCTTTCGCCACGGCCGGCCTGTGAGGCGGGGCCGCGCCCAGGCTCAGGACCGCGGCGGCGAGAACGGAGAGGGTCTTTCGCAACATGGCCGCAGGGCTATCAGACCGCGCCGTCCGGCGCGAGCGTGACCCGTCATCAGCGCGGCGCGGATTCCATGGCGCGTGGCGCAAGCGGTGATAGGATCGCCGCCGCTGTCGGGAGGGGTGCTCATGGGTTTCGCCGTCGCCGCCGTGTTTCTGGTTCTGGCCGTGGTGGTCGCGCTGGGCGCCATCAAGATCGTGCCGCAAGGACAGGAAGTCACTGTCGAACGGTTCGGCCGCTATACCCGGACCCTGAAGCCCGGGATCAGCTTCCTGACCCCTTTCGTCGAGGGTATCGGGCGGCGCATCAACATGATGGAGCAGGTCCTCGACGTGCCCCGCCAGGACGTGATCACCAAGGACAATGTCTCGGTGCAGGTCGACGCCATCGTGTTCATCCAGGTGATGGACGCCGCCGCGGCCGCCTATCGGGTGACCAACCTGGACTTCGCGATCACCCAGCTGACTATGACCAACCTCAGAACCGTGGTCGGCAACATGGAATTGGACGAGGTTCTGTCGCAGCGCGACCAGATTAACACCCGTCTGCTCGAGGTCATCGACCAGGCCACCAGCCCCTGGGGCGTCAAGGTGGCGCGGATCGAGATCAAGGACCTGCAGCCGCCGCCGGACATCACTAACGCCATGGCCCGGCAGATGAAAGCTGAACGCGAGCGCCGCGCGGTGATCACCGAGGCTGACGGCGAGAAACAGGCCGCGATCACCGTGGCTGAAGGCCAGAAGCAGGCGGCGATCCTGCAGGCCGAGGGCCGCCGCGAGGCCGCCTTCCGCGACGCCGAGGCCCGCGAGCGGTCCGCCGGCGCCGAGGCCAAGGCCACCGAGCTGGTGTCCAACGCCATCGCCAAGGGTGACGTCAACGCCATCAACTACTTCATCGCCCAGAAGTACGTGGAGGCCTTCGGAAAGCTGGCCGAGAGCCCGCAGCAGAAGACGGTGATCGTGCCGGCCGACATGGGCTCGTTGGTGGGGTCCATCGCCGGCATCGCCGAACTGGTGAAGTCCGCCCAGGCCGAATTTCCGCCGCCCGCGCCGCGCGCGCCGCGCGGCGGGTCGGCGGTTCCCAAGACCGGAACCTGATCCATGTCGGACCTTGCGGGCTTCTACGCCGCCCATGCCCTGTGGATCTGGGTCGCGCTGGCCGCCGCCCTGCTGGCGGTGGAGGTCGCCACGGGCTCGGGATGGCTTCTGTGGCCAGCGGCCTCGGCGGCCATCGTCGCGGCGCCGGCGGGGTTCGCGGGGCTCGGACCGCTGCCGGCCGTGCTCGCCTTCGCCGCGCTGACCATCCTGTCGACGGTGCTTGTCCGGCGCTACCTTCCGCGCCGGCTGTTGCGCGATCCTGGACACGACATCAACGACGCCACGGCCCGCCTGATCGGGCGGCAGGGGCGGGTGGCCGCCGCCTTCCGCGATCGCACCGGCCGGGTGTTCATCGATGGCAAGGAATGGGCGGCCGAACTCGACGACGGTGAGGCGCTGGCGACCGGAGCGCGGGTCGAGGTGACGGGGGTGGCCGGCGCACATCTCAAGGTCCGCGCAGCTTGAGGATCCATTGCGCCCGCGGTCTCGATCCTCGGGCGATGTGGCGAGCTAAGCTGTTGGAACTGCGACATAGTTCAGCCCCATGTCGCAGTCATCTTGACCCCTGCCGCGATCACGGCGCTTATGTGGCCAGACGGCGATGTGCGCCCCTCGAAACGTCCAGGAGAAACTGAAGTCATGAGGCCAATCCGATTGGGGCTGCTCGCCGCCCTCATCATCGCGGTAATGGCGCCCGGGGCCGCGATGGCGGCGGGCAAGACCGCAGCGTCCGTGGTCAGCGATGCTTCGCGCAAGGCCGGGATGGCGGAGATGCCCGCGCTGATCGCCGCCGGAAACATTCCCTGCACGCTGTCGGACGCCCGGCTGATCGGCAAGGCCGCGCCGGATAAGAAGACCGGCTCCCCAGGGTCCAGCCTGTACGAAGTGGCCTGCGGCGCCGGCAATATGGGCTATCTGATTCAGGCTGCGGTTGGTAGCCCGCCGAACGCCTACAGCTGTCTGGAAGCCAACTATCCGGCCGACCCGGCGATCAAGGCGGCCAATCCTTGCCTGCTGGCCGGCAATACCGACCCGCTGTCGCTGATCGGTCCGCTGCTGTCCAAGGCCAAGGTGCCCTGCACGCCGGAGAAGGCTCGCGGCATCGGTCAGACCAAGACCAGCACCCTGTTCGAAGTCGCCTGTCCGGGCGGCACGGGCTATATCGTCACCGGCAGCGGCCCCCTCGACCTGGCCAAGCCGGCGACCGCCACCAATTGCCTGGCCTATGATGACGCGCAGTCGAGCATCAAATGCATTCTCTATCCGCCGGCCGCGCGGCTGGTGGTGGTGGATCATTTCGCCCAGTTGGCGAACAACGGCTGCACCATCAAGGACCGCCGCTATGTCGGCCTGTTCATCTCTGACGGGACCGAAGGCTACGAAGTCGCCTGCACCGACGGCAAGGGCTATATCTACAAGGTCAATGGCCAAGGCGGGATCGCCTCGATACTGGATTGCGCCAAGGTCGCCGCCGGCGGCTGCACGCTGACCGACACCCGCGCGGCGACCGCCGAACAGGCCGGCCTCTACACCAAGCTCGCCAAGGCCGCCGGTTCGAGCTGCCAGGTCAGCCGATATGCCGTGTTTCCCAGCCGCGGGACTGACGAAGTGGTGGAGCTGGTCTGCGGCGACGGCGTCGGCGCGATTGGCATGTTCCCGGCCGTCGGCAAGGGTCAGGTGCTTGACTGCGGCCACGCCCTGGTCGCCGGCTACCGGTGCACGCTTGGCAAGTCGGACTACTCGGGCCTTACCGCCGATCTTCGCAAGTTCGATCAGAAGGAATGCGCGGTCTCCGCCGTCGGCCAATTGCTGAAGGCGCCGGACGGTTCGTTCCGCCTGGAAGTGGCCTGTTCCGATGGCCTGCCAGGTTACATGATCGGCTACACCAACCCGACCACGCCGAAGGAAGCGATCGGTTGCCGTTTCGCCGGCAGCTGCGTGCTGCCGACCAACAAGGCCGGCGCGGCCCCCAAGGGCTGAACCGGATCGGCTGAGCGACAGAGGGGCCCGCGAGTTCATCTCGCGGGCCTTCCTGCATCAGGGGATGACCGCTTCGATGAACATCGGCCCGCGCTGGGCCATCGCGGCGGCAAAAGCCTTTTCGAAGTCCTCGGCGGTGGCGCAGCGGACCGCGGGCAGACCCAGGCCCTTGGCCAGCGAGACCCAGTCGAGAACCGGATCGCCCAGGCCCAGCAACCTGGCGGCCTGCGGCCCCGCGGCCCCGGCGCCGGTGCGGGTCATCTCGATATTGAGGATGCGGTAGCTGTTGTTGGCGAACACCACGACGGTGACATCGAGGTTCTCCCGCGCCAGCGTCCACAGCGCCTGGACGGTATACATCGCCGCCCCGTCGCCGTTCAGCGAAACCACCTTGCGCTCGGGCGCCGCCACCGCCGCGCCGACCGCCAGCGGCAAGCCGATGCCGATGGCCCCGCCGGTGAGGGCCAGAACCTCGTGGGCCGCGGCGGTCATGCAGGGCACGGCGACGCCGCCGCCGGAGGTCACGCTGTCGTCGCAGACGATGGCGCCGTCGGGCAGATGGCGAGCGATCGACAGGCCGGCAAGCTGGGGGCTGAGGGCGCCGGACGGCGGCGTGTCCGGGCGCTTCAGGCTCTGGCTTGGCCCGGTCCGCGGCGCGCCCATGGCGTCGGCGAGCGCGGCGAGGCCGGCAACGGCGTCTTCCGCCCGGCTGGCCAGCGACAGCGTCGCGCACCCTGTCGGAACCAGCACACTGGGGCGGTCGGGATAGGCGAAGAAGGCCACCGGCTGGGTCGTGCCGGCGAAGACCATCAGGTCGACGCCGTCGAGATCCTTCAGCGCCATCTCGCCGAAATAGGGCATGCGGGCGGGCGCGAAGTGGCCGGCGCCGCGCGGCTGGCGGGCGACGAAGGTGTCGCACATCACCCTGACGCCGGCGGCTTCAAGCCGGGCGGCCTGGGCCAGTCCCTCGGCGCGGCAGGCCTGGCCGCCGATCAGGATCACCGGCCTGGCGGCGGCTTTCAGGGCGCGGGCGGCGGCCTCGACGGCAGACCCGTCGGGGGCGGGCCGGACGGGCTTCTGGGCAATGACGTCGGGGGTCGCGGTCTCCAGCCAGGCCGAGTCGGCCGGCAGGATCAGGCTCACCGGGCCGCCGGGCGGGCCATAGCTCGCAGCGACCGCCTCCGCCGCCAGGCCAGCCACCGCGTCGGGACTGTCGGCCGATTTCACCCACAGCGAATTCGGCGCGGCCAGGGCGGCGATGTCTGAGTTCAGCGGGGCGTCGTACTGGCGGTGATAGGTGGCGTGGTCGCCGATCACATTGACGATCGGCGTATGGGCGCGGCGGGCGTTGTGCAGATTGGCCACCCCGTTGCCGTAGCCCGGCCCAAGGTGCAGCAGCGTGCAGGCCGGCTTGTCGGCGATGCGGCCGTAGCCATCGGCGGCGCCCGTCGCGACGCCTTCGAACAGGCAAAGAACCGGCCGCATCTTGGGGCTTCGATCCAGCGCCGCGACGAACTGCATCTCGCTGGTGCCAGGATTTGCGAAACAGGCGGTGACCTCGTTGGCGACGAGGGTCGAGAGCAGGGCGTCGGCGCCGTTCATGCCAGATCCTTCATGTCAGAACTCCATCACATCGGAGCAAGCCGGGTCGGCGAACAGCCGCGCGATGTCGGCGGCGCGGTGCGACCGGGCCAACGACTGGGCGATATAGCCCTTGTCGGTGATCTCGCCGGCCGCGGCGTCTGGCGGATCGGCCAGGACCAGGGCCCGGGCCACCCGGCCGCCGGCGCCGCGGGCCGCGGCGTTGAAGGACGCCAGCCCCGCGCGCACCGCCGCCTCGATCTGGGCGCGCGGCAAGGTCGGGTTGGGGTAGAGCAGCAGGCCGATCGCCTGGCGACCCTCGCCACAGACCACCGCATCGGTGACCGCCCCGCCGATCGCCGAGACCGCGCCGATGCGCAGGTCGCCGACCCCGACGAACGTCCCGGACGCCAGCTTGAAGTTCTCCGCCAGCCGGCCATCGAACACCAGGCCCCTGGCCGGCTCGGCGGGGTCGACGAGCCGCGCGGCGTCGCCGATGATGTAATAGCCCTCGTCGTCGAAAGCCTGGGCCGACAGCTCCGGCTGGCCGAGGTATCCGGGCGTCACCTGGGGTCCCTTGACGCGGAAATCGAGCTTGCCGGCCTGGGGAACCAGCCGCACGGAGGTGCCCGGCACGGGCAGGCCCATCAGGCCCATGCGCTCGTTCACCCAATGGACATTGGCGGCGGTGGGGCCGGTCTCGGTGGCGCCATAGCCGCTGCCAAAGCTGATCTTCTCGCCCACCGTGCGCAGCGCTACGGCCTGGATGCGGTCGGCCACCGGCTGGCCCAGCGCGGCCCCGCCGTACTGCATCACCCGGACCCGCTCGAAGAAGCGGCGCGCCAGAGCCTCGTCGGCCTCTAGCTCGTCGACGAACAGCATCCAGCCGGCGGGCACCATGTTCTGATAGGTGGGCGAGATCTCCCGCAGATTGCGCACCGTCTCGGTGAACCGCGCGGCGGTCGGCTGGCCGTGGTCGATGTAGAGCGTGCCGCCCCGGTGCAGCGACAGGTGGAGGATCGAGTTGGCGCCCAGGCTATGGCTCCACGGCGCGGAATTGACCATCACCGGCGGGTCGGGATCGTCAAAGCAGGCGGTGATCTGGGCGGCGTTGGCGCTGATCGCGCCGTGGGTGCAGATCACCGCCTTGGGATGACCCGTCGAGCCGGAGGTCAACAGGTACTTGGCGTGGTCGGAGGGCTGGGCGCTGGCGGCGTGCGGAACGGCACGGAGCAGCTCGGCGAAGGCGATGTCGCCGGGGCGCGGGTTGCGGGACGCGATCACCCGCAGCCCGGAGAGACCAGGCGCGGAAAGACCCTCCGCGAACAGGGCCGCATCGTCGGTATAGACACAGGCGGGCTTGAGTACCTGGCAGGCCCGCTCAAGCCGCGCCAGATTGGCGTTGCGCAGGCCGTACTGCGGCGACACCGGCGCGATCGGCATCCGCTGGCTCATGGCGGCATAGCTGATCAGCGCGTGATCGATGCCGTTGTTGGCCAGGATCAGCAGGGGCTCGGACCGCACCACGCCCATGGCCAGCAGGCCGCCAGCCAGCGCCGCGATCCGTTCGCGCGCCGCCGAGAAGGTTACCGCGCGCCAGCCCTCGCCCGACCGCTCGGCCAGCCACACCCGGCTCGGCGTCACCCGCGCCCAGTGCTCCAGGGCCGCGGTCATGGTCTGGAATTCGCTGGAGAACGGGGTGGGGTTGGTCAGCACCAGCTCGCCCCCCGCCCGGCGCTCGACGTCGAGACGGGCCGGCGCATAGCGGGGGTCGCGGAAACCTGTGGCCTGGGTGCGGGATTCGCCGTCCATGCAGCCTTATTCCAAGCGCCGCGCGCGAAGGGAAGGGCGACCTTCTAGGCTGGCGGGGCGGGAGGCCCGGTCTCCAGCATCCGGCGCAGGTCGGCGATGGCCAGGGCGGCCGGCGAGCGGCGTTGGCGCCAGACCAATAACGCCATGGAGCCCACCGTGGCGGCGATGAAGGCTTGCGGCCCGAACAGCCAGGCCGCGGCCGCGAGCGCGAAATAGTAGCCGCGGACGCCGGCGTTGAACGACGAAAGCGCCGGGTTCAGCAGCCGGGCGGCCAGGTCGCCATAGAGATGATGGGTCTTGTCGTCGATGCGTTCGGGCACGGCCCCGATGGCGGCGATGCAATAGTTCATCTGCCGGATCGACCAGATGAAATCCAGCAGGCCGCGCGACAGGGTGACCAGCACCAGCGCCAGCTGGACTTCGAACAGCAGCCGCGAGGAGGTCTGGATGACGATCAGGCTGGAGACGTTCTTGAACGTCGTCTGGCCGCCGAACAGCGCGCCCGCCGCCGCGGCGATCAGCAGCAGGTTCGACGAGGCGAAGAACGAGGCGGAGTTCAGCGCCTGGGCCAGCAGCTGGCCGTCCATGAAACGGTTCTCGCGCCGGGCCATATTGCGCATCCAGGCCATGCGGATCACTGCCATGTCGGTGTTGATCGCCGCTCCGCCGCGGCGCGCCAACAGGCCGAGCAACGGCTGGTAGAACAGCCAGCAGACCGCGAAAAGGCCCAGGCCGGCGATGTTCAGGACGCCCAGACTAGTCATCGGCCATCAGGCCTCCGGCTCTGGTGTCGCGCATGCGCAGCGCGATCAGCAGCGCCGCCCCCATCGCCGCCGCGACATAGAGGTAGAAGCCGCTCTCCAGCTTCTGCGACTTGAACCACAGGGCCATATATTCCGCCGTGCCGCCGAAGATGGTGTTGGCCAGGGCGTAGGGCAGGGCGACGCCCAGCGCCCGCACCGCTGTGGGGAAAAGCTCGGCTTTCACCACAGCGCTCACCGAACTGTAGCCGGAGTGGATCACGCAGAGCGCTGTCACCAGTCCGAAGGCCGGGAGCAGGCCGGTGGTGTGCGAAAGCGCCGAGAAGATCGGGTAGGTCAGCAGCATGCCGGAGGCGAAGGCGACGATCAGCGTCGAGCGCCGCCCGAACCTGTCCGACAGATGCCCCATCAGCGGGTTGACCAGCATGTAGACAAGCAGCGAGCCGGCCGAGACCGCGGTCGCCGCGTCCTTGCTGAAGTGCGCGGTGTTGACCAGGAACTTCGGCATGTAGGTGGTGTAGGCAAAGAACGAGAGCGAGCCGGCCGCGGTCAGGCCGGCCACCATCAGCACCTCGCGCGGGTGCCACTTCAGCAGCGGCGCCGCGAAGCTGAGCTGCCAGAGCACCAGGACCGCCACCGACAGGCTCATGGCGTTGGGATTGCCGCTGGCGAACAGCGCGGCGCAGACCGCCAGGGCCGCGGCGAGCAGGATCAGCACCCAGCGCATATGGGCCGGGTTGAGCTGGCCGCGATCGCTGCTGTCGGCGCTCGAAAACGCGGTGCTTTCCTCGAGATTTGACTGGATCCAGAAGACCACGACCGCCAGCACCCCGCCGATGGCGAAGGGGATCCGCCAGCCCCAGTCTTCGAGCTGGCCCTTTTCCAGCGTGTGCTGCAGCACCAGCAGCACCAGAGTCGCGGCGAGCTGGCCCATGATCAGGGTGACGTATTGGAAGCTGGACAGAAGCCGCGTCGGGTCTTGCCGGCCATCTCGGCCATATAGGTGGCGCTGGCGCCATATTCTCCGCCTACGGACAATCCCTGGACTACCCGCGCCAGGGTGAGCGCTATGGGCGCCCAGACGCCGATGGTCGCATAGCTGGGGATGATGGCGATGGCGAAGGACCCCACGCTCATCAGGGCCACGGAGACCACCAGCGCCGCGCGGCGGCCGACCCGGTCGGCATAGACGCCCATGGCCCAGGCGCCGATCGGCCTGGCCAGGAAGCCCACCGCGAAGATCGCGGCCGCCTGCAGCAACTGGGCGGTCTGGTCGCCCTTGGGGAAGAAATGGCCGGCAAAATAGAGGGTGAAGGCGGAATAGGCGAACCAGTCGTACCACTCGACCAGATTTCCCGCCGACCCGCCGAGGATCGCGCGGATCCGGCGAAAGGTGGTCATGCCCTCGACCGCCGCCTTCGCCGCCGTTCCGCCTTCCGTCCCGCTCCGCGCCATGCATTCCCCCGTCGCCGAGCGGGACGCTAGGCGATTTGCCGCCTCGCGTCAGCAGGCCACTGGGGGAACGCCACTGGGGGAACGGCCCCTACCGACTGTCTGACCCTTACCTTCTGAGCGTGACGCCCCCCGCTTGGTGAGCGGGGGGCGCTTGGGGCTTACTTCTTGAGCGCGGTCCGGGCGGCGTCCTTCAGGGCGCCGACGCCCTTTTCGACCTTGCCCTCGACGCGTTCGGCGGCGCCCTCGGCGGCCAGCCGGTCATTGCCGGTCGCCTTGCCGGCGGCCTGCTTGATCGAGCCCGCCGCGTCCTTGGCCGCGCCTTTGATCTGGTCCTTGTGCATCGCGATACTCCTTACGTCTCGGCCGGGCGCCACCGCCCGTTGGCGAGAACTACGCGAAAGCCCGGCCTCGGGTTCCCGCGCAGACGATCGCAATTTTCGCTGCGGCGAACCGCGCCATCGCCGCGCCGCCGTTGCGCGCGCGGTCCGCCCCCGCTATCTGCACGCCTCGAATTCCCATTCTTTCAGTCGAACGGTGCGGACGCCCCATGGCGCAGCAATATATCTATCAGATGCAGGGCCTGACGAAGGCCTTCCCGGGTGCGCCGAAGAAGACCTTCTCGGACATCTGGCTGTCGTTCTATCCGGACGCCAAGATCGGCGTGGTCGGCGTCAACGGCTCGGGCAAGTCGACGCTGCTGAAGATCATGGCCGGGATCGACAAGGATTTCACCGGCGAGGCCTTCGCCGCCGACGGCGTCAAGCGCGGCTATCTGGAGCAGGAGCCGAAGCTGGACGACAGCCTCGACGTCTGGGCCAACGTCATCGCCTGGTGCGAGGAAAAGCAGATCTTCGACGCCTACAACGCCGTCGCCGCCAAGCTGGGCGAGGACTACACCGAAGAGCTGATGGAGGAGATGACCGCGCTGCAGGAGAAGCTGGACGCCGGCGACCTGTGGGACATCGACAGCCGCATCGAGATGGCCATGGGCGCCCTGCGCTGCCCGCCGAATGATGCGCCGGTTGACAAGCTGTCGGGGGGCGAGCGTCGCCGCGTGGCGCTGGCCAGGCTGCTGCTGTCCAAGCCCGACATGATGCTGCTGGACGAGCCGACCAACCACCTGGACGCCGAGAGCGTGGCCTGGCTGCAGCATCACCTGGAGAGCTTCCCGGGCTGCATCATCCTGGTGACCCACGACCGCTACTTCCTGGACCAGGTAACCAAGTGGACGCTGGAACTGGATCGCGGCAAGGGCCTGCCGCACGAGGGCAACTATTCCTCGTGGCTGGAGGGCAAGACCAAGCGGATCGCCCAGGAAGAGCGCGAGGAGGTCGGCAAGAAGCGGGCGATCGACCGGGAACTGGCCTGGGTGCGATCCTCGCCCAGCGCGCGCCGCACCAAGTCCAAAGCCCGCTTGTCGGCCTTCCACGACCTGCAGAACGAGGCGGAGAACGCCAAGCAGACCTTCGCCCAGATCCAGATCCCGCCCGGGCCCCGCCTGGGTCAGATGGTCATCGAGGTGTCGGGCCTGGAGAAGGAATACGGCGACAAGCTGTTGTTCAAGGACCTGACCTTCAAGCTGCCGCCGGGCGGAATCGTCGGCGTGATCGGGCCCAACGGGGCGGGCAAGTCGACCCTGTTCAAGATCATCACCGGCCAGGAGACGCCCGACCAGGGCAGCGTGAAGCTGGGCGAGACGGTGAAGCTCGCCTATGTCGATCAGAGCCGTGACGACCTCGACCCGAAGAAGAACGTCTGGGAGGAAATCTCCGGCGGCCTGGACATCATGAAGGTGGGCGGGCGCGAGATCCCCAGCCGCGCCTATGTGGGCTCGTTCAACTTCAAGGGCGCCGATCAGCAGAAGAAGGTGGGCCTGCTATCGGGCGGGGAGCGCAACCGCGTCCACCTGGCCAAGACCCTGGCCGCCGGCGGCAATGTGCTGATGCTCGACGAGCCGACCAACGACCTGGACGTGGAAACCCTGGGCGCCCTGGAGTCGGCGCTGGAGGATTTCCCCGGCTGCGCGGTGGTGATCAGCCACGACCGCTTCTTCCTCGACCGCCTAGCCACCCACATCCTGGCCTTCGAGGGCGACAGCCAGGTCGACTGGTTCGAGGGCAACTTCGAAGCCTACGAAGAGGACAAGAAGCGCCGCCTGGGCGCCGACAGCCTGATCCCCCACCGGATCAAGTTCCAGAAGTTCACGAGGTAGGGGCGGCCGCCTAACCGACGGGCATCGTCTTCACCCGCCAAAGCGGCGAGAGCGCGCCCAGCGCCGGGCCGATCAGCAGGCCGGCGATGGCGATGAGCAGCGTCTGGCGCAGGCCGATGGCCTGGCCCAGCGCGCCGCCGGTCAGCGCCCCGACCACGACCGCCGCGCCGCTGGCCGCGCGGAAGGTCGCCCCGACGCGGCCGAGCAGGGTCTGCGGCAGGATGATCTGGCGCAGGCTCGAGGCCAGGATCAGCGGGACGACGCCGAACGCATCGCCCAGGAACTGCGACACCATCAGGCCGGTCATCGCCCCCACCGGCGTCGCCGGCGACAGCAGCAGGACCATCGTACCCAAAGCTGAGAGCGCGCCGGTGACGCAGATCGCCGGACCGACGCCGATCCAGCGGGCGATCGGCTGGGCCAGCAGCGACCCCGCGAGCGCGCCGACCCCGCCCGTGGCGATCCCCAGGCCCAGCAGGGCGGGGCTCAATCCGAGACCGCGAAGCGCGAAGGCGACGTAGAGCGCGCTGAAGAAGCCGCCGAACAGGCCGCCGACCGCGGTCATGATCAGCAGGATCCGCACGCGCGGCTCGTCCCAGGCGGCGCGCGCGCCGGTGACCACGCCATCGACCCAGCCGCGCCGCTTGCGGGCCTTGTCCAGCGGGGGCTCTGGGGTCCGGATTCCGGCGAGGATCAGGGCCGAGACAAGGTAGGCGCCGGCGTTGAAGATGACCGCTATGGGGGCGGTCAGCCACTGGAAGAGCACGCCCGCCAAGGCCGGGCCGCCCATCTCGGCCACGGATTCCGTCACGCTGACCTTGGCGTTGGCGTCGGTGACCAGAGGCTTGCCGACCAGCCCCGGCAGGTAGGCGTGGTCGGCGATGTCGAAGAGCGCGCTGGCCGCCGTCACCAGGGCCGCGGCGGCATAGACCTGCAGCATGGACACCAGGCCCAGCCAGGCCGCCAGGGGCAGGGTCAGCAGGATCGCGGCGCGGAACAGGTCCGCGGCGATCAGGATGGGGCGCTTGCGGGTGTGGTCGACGAAATCGCCAGCCGCCAGGCCGACGATCAGGCCTGCGCCAGACGCCAGCGCCGCCAGCAGGCCGAGCTGCGGCGCGGATGCGCTCAGCGCCATCACCGCCATCATCGGCAGGCCGTCGCGGGTGATCCGCGCGCCGAAGTCGGAGACGGTCTGGGCCGACCACAGACGAAGGAAGTCGCGGTGGCGCCAAAGCGGGCTTTTGGAGGTCATGGATAGGTTCGCAGAACGGCTGGTGCGCGGTCACGCGACCGCGGGGCCGCCCGTCGGCGAGCGATGGGCGGAGCGCGGGTGAGCGAATGTTTTTCCGGCCGCCGCCGCTCACCCTGGGCGCCTTACTGCAGACCGGCGTTCTCGAAGTCAAGTTTGGGCGGGCGGCGGGCGCCGCTATAGGAGGGCCAGTTCCCGCGAAACGAGCCCGACCCCATGTCCGAACCCCTGGCCCTGATCGCCGTGCCGTTCCTGACGGTGCTGGAGCCGGCCTTCCAGGCGGGCGGACTGGCCACCGCGCGCGCCTGGGAGCTCACCGACGAGGCGCGGTCGCGCGTGCGGACTATCGTCCACGCCGGCGAGGTGGTGCTGACCCCGGAATTCCTGTCGGGCCTGCCGGGGCTGGGCCTGATCGCCTGTGTCAGTGTGGGCTACGACGGGATCGACGTGGCCTGGTGTCGGGCGAACGGCATCGAGGTCACGCATGCGCGGGGTCTCAACGCCGAGGACGTTGCCGACCACGCCATCGGCCTGATGCTGTCGGCCTGGCGCAACATCCCAGCCCTGGACCGGATCGTGCGCGAAGGGCGCTGGACGCAGGAGGCGCGGATCGGATCGCAACCTAGCCTGGGCGGCCGCACCCTGGGCGTCGTGGGGCTGGGCCACATCGGAGCGGCGGTGGCCAGGCGGGCCCAGGCTCTGCGGCTGAACGTGCAATGGTGGGGTCCGCGACCCAACGACGACGCCCCCTGGACGCGGGCGGAGAGCCTGCTGGCGCTCGCCGAGGCCAGCGACATCCTGGTGGTCTGCGCCCGCGCCGAGGCCGCCAACAGGGGCATGATCTCCGCCGAGGTAATTGCCGCGGTGGGGCGCAAGGGGATGATCGTCAACGTCGGCCGGGGCTCGCTGGTCGACGAGGACGCCCTGATCGCGGCGTTGACGGACGGCCGGCTGTGGCGCGCGGCCCTAGACGTCTTCGTTGAGGAGCCGACGCCGCCGGAGCGCTGGGCTGAGGTTCCAAACGCGGTGCTCACGACCCACACCGCCGGCTCAAGCAACGAGGCGGTGCCCTTGATGGTCGCCCAGGCGATCGACAATGTGCGACGGTTCCTGGCCGGCGAGGCGCTGGCCAGCCCCGTCGCCCCGGTGGCGGATTAGGGAGGGCCATATGGCCAAGGTGCTGGGTATCGGCGGGGTGTTCTTCAAGGCGCAGGACCCCAAGGCGGTGCGCGACTGGTACGCCCGCGTGCTGGGCTTCGACATCCAGGACTGGGGCGGGGTGATCTGGCCCCATCCGGAGATCGGCCACGGCAACTGGAGCGTCTTTGAGGCCACCAGCGACTACTTTGCGCCCTCCACCGCGCCCTTCATGGTCAACTATATAGTCGACGACCTAAAAGAGGTGCTGGCCAAGGCCCGGGCGGCCGGCGCCGAGCCGGTGGGAGACCCCATTGACGGCGAGTACGGCCGCTTCGGCTGGCTGATGGATCCGGCGGGGGTGAAGCTCGAACTCTGGGAGCCGCCCGCAGCGCCGCCCGGGACTTGACATAAAGACATAAACATATCTTTATGTGAGTTATGAGACTTTCGGCGGCCCAGGCGATCGATGTGCTGCGCGCGGCGGGCGAACCGACGCGCCTGCGCATCCTAGCACTTCTGGCGCGCGAAGAACTGGCCGTGCTCGAACTTTCCCGTGTCCTGGACCAGAGCCAGCCGCGGGTTTCCAGACACTTAAAGCTGTTGGCCGAGGCCGGGCTGGTGGAGCGCTTTCCGGACGGCGCCTGGGTGTTCTATCGGCTGACCGGCGCGGGCGCGGCGGGTGATCTGGTGGGCGAGATCCTGGCGCGGACCGACCCGGCCGACGCGGGCCTTGCGCGCGACTTTGAGCGACTGGCCGCGGTGCGGGCCGAACGCGCCGCCGACGCCGGCGAATATTTCGCCCGCAACGCCGCGCGCTGGGACGAGATCAGCGCGCTCTATGTGTCCGACACCGATGTCGAGGCCGCCATCCTGAAAGCGGCCGGGCGCGGACCGTTCCGGCGGCTGGTGGACCTGGGCTCCGGAACGGGGCGGATGCTGACCCTGCTGGGGCCGCACGCCCAGGCCGCGCTGGGCCTGGACCTGTCGCATCAGATGCTCAACCTGGCGCGCAGCCGGGTGACCGAAGCCGGGCTCGAGCTTTGCGAGCTGCGCCATGGCGACATCGTCAGCACGCGGCTGCCGGCCGAGAGCGCCGACCTGGTGGTCGTCCACCAGGTGCTGCACTACCTGGCCGACCCCGCCGCGGCGGTGCGTGAAGCCGGACGCCTGGTGGCCCCGGGCGGGCGGCTGATCATTGCCGACTTCGCCCCCCATAGCCTGGAGTTCCTGCGCGAACAGCACCAGCATCGCCGCTTGGGGTTCGCCGAGCCGGAGATGGCCCGCTGGCTGGCCGACGCCGGCCTGTCCAAGGTGCGCGTCATCACCCTGCCGCCCACTCGCAAGGAAGGCCTCACCGTGAAGATCTGGACCGGCGAGCGCAGCCGCGAACGGCAAAGGCGCGCCGCATGAGGCGCCGCGAAAGTGATTTCGGCGACCGGGTCCTTGGCCCCATCGCCCGCGCCGGCGCCGGAACAATGTCGCGCCCCGGCGTTTCATTCGAGTTCTCACCCCCGAAAACCCCGGAGGCCGAGGAAACCCTGTGGGAAGCGATCCGCCGGCTGGAGCCGCTGGACCCGACCTTTGTCTCGGTGACCTATGGCGCCGGCGGCTCGACGCGGGACCGGACCCATCGCACCGTCCTCAGAATGCTTAAGGAGACGACCCTGCGGCCCGCCGCGCACCTGACCTGCGTCGAGGCCAGCCGCGCGGAGGTTGACGAAGTGATCAGCGACTACTGGGACGGCGGTATCCGCCATATCGTGGCCCTGCGCGGCGATCCGCCGGGACAGATCGGCGGGGCCTATTCGCCCCGCGCCGATGGCTACGCCAACGCCACGGAACTGACCGCCGGCATCCGCGCCATCGGCGATTTCGAGGTCAGCGTGGGGCTATATCCGCATGTGCATCCCGAGAGCCCGGGGATCGACCACGACATCGATGTGCTGAAGGCCAAGATCGACGCCGGCGCGACCCGGGCGATTACTCAATTCTTCTATGATATCGAGGGCTTTCTTCGGTTCATGGACCGGGTCCGCGACGCGGGCGTGACCATCCCGATCTCACCGGGAATCATGCCGGTGACCAACTTCAAGGGCCTGAAGAAGATGGCCGGCCCGATCGGCATCCAGTTGCCGGGCTGGCTGGAGAACCTGTTCGACGGCCTGGACAAGGACCCCGAGACGCGGCGGCTGCTGGCGTGTTCGGTGGCCACCGAGATGTGCGCCCGCCTGGCCGAGGAAGGTTTTTCAGACTTCCACTTCTATACCCTCAACCGCGCCGACCTGACCTATGCGATCTGTCGCGTGCTGGGCGTGCGCGAACCCCAGGAGGCCGCATGACCCGCACCGAACGCATCGCGGCGTTGAAGGCCGCGGCCAAGGAACGGGTGCTGATCCTGGACGGGTCGTGGGGCGCCATGATCCAGACCAGGGGGCTGGTGGAGGCCGACTATCGCGGCGAGCGGTTCAAGGACCATCCGGGCCAGCTGAAGGGCAACAACGACATGCTGTGCCTGACCCGGCCGGACATCGTCACCGGCCTGCATGACGCCTATTACGCGGCCGGCGCCGACATCAGCGAGACCAACACCTTCTCGTCGACCTCCATCGCCCAGGCCGACTACGACATGGGCGCCGCGGTCCGCGACCTGAACCTGGCGGGCGCCCGACTGGGCCGGGAGGCGGCCGATCGCTGGACGGCGAAGGAGCCGCACAAGCCGCGGTTCCTCGCCGGGTCGCTGGGACCCTTGCCGGTGATGCTGTCGATGAGTTCCGACGTCAACGATCCGGGCGCGCGCAAGGTGACCTTCGACCAGGTCCACGCGGCCTATACCGAACAGGTGAAGGCGCTGCACGAGGGTGGGGTCGACCTGTTCCTGATCGAGACCGTCACCGACACCTTGAACTGCAAGGCCGCGATCAAGGCGATCCTCGACCTGGGCGACGCGGGCTATGAGCCGCTGCCGATCTGGATTTCCGGGACGATCACCGACCGCTCGGGCCGCACTCTCTCGGGCCAGACGGTGGAGGCGTTCTGGAATTCCGTGCGTCACGCCAAGCCGTTCGCCATCGGGCTGAACTGCGCGCTGGGCGCCGAGCTGATGCGGCCGCATATCGCCGAGCTCAGCCGCATCGCCGACACCCTGGTGTCCGCCTACCCCAACGCCGGCCTGCCCAACGCCTTTGGCGAGTATGACGAGACCCCCGACGAGACCGGCCACATGCTTCACGACTGGGCCGAGCAGGGGATCGTCAACATCCTGGGCGGCTGTTGCGGAACCACGCCCGACCACATCCGCCACGTCGCCGAGGCGGTGCGCGGGATGAAGCCCCGGGCGATCCCGCAACGGCCGACAGCCATGCGTCTGGCCGGGCTGGAGCCGTTCGAGCTTGTGTAGGGGTCACGGGGGGTCTAGTTTGGGGTCCCTAGGCGCCATGCGCGGATGCGAGCGAGTCGTCAAATGACCCATACGACGATCTCAGACGTCGTGATCTGGGCCAAGCATCTCGGCGGCGCGCCTCGGGAACGGATCCTCGCGCTCAGGCCGGGGGAACTTCTCATGCTGAAGGTCGACGGCGTTCCCGGATCCTGGCGCAAAATGGAGGATGGCCGAGACGGCCGGCCGACGTTGGGCGTCCGCCCGATGGGTCCAGCGGCCGAGCTTTGGCGCAAACTCTACCGTGAGCGGCGGGGCCAGATCGTCGCTGTTGAAATTGCCGACGCGTCGAACCGCGCACCGATCCCGATCTGTCCGTCGCCGGCGACATCGGAGGCGGAACGCCAGGCTGCAATCGAGTCTTTCCTGGGTCTGGCTGGCCAGGGATGGCGGTCGGACGGTCCCTATGGACCGCGTGACGAACTCTACGACCGCGAATGATCAGCGCGGACACGAATATACTCGTCTATGCCGTGGATGATCGCGACAGGGAGGGACGCCAGTCGGTGGCAAGGGCGGTCGTGCTGCGGCTGACCGCGATGCAACAACCGATCGCCCTGCAGGTGGTGGGCGAGTTGCAGAATGTGCTGCGGCGACGTCTCAAGCTGCCGCCTCACGTCGCGATGCAACAGGCGCGGAATATCTTCGTGACGTTTCCAAACTTCGCCTACGACGCGGGTTGCGTCGAGATCGCGCTCGGGCAGGCGGCGGCTGGTCGTTTTTCCTATTGGGATGCGCTGCTGCTCGCCGCGTGCTCACGGGCCGGGATAACCACCCTGCTGTCCGAGGACATGCAGGATGGATCGGTCTTCCAGGGCGTGCAGATCGTGAACCCGTTTTCGCCGCAGGGGCTCAGCCCTCGCGCCCGCGAACGCCTCCAGCTCTAGGCAGTCCATGCGACCTCTCTTCATCAATATCGGCGAACGGACCAATGTCACCGGGTCGGCGAAGTTCCGTAAGCTGATCGAGGCCGGCGAATACGCCGAAGCCCTGAGCGTGGCGCGCCAGCAGGTCGACGCCGGCGCCCAGGTGCTGGACGTCAACATGGACGCCGGCCTGCTCGACGGCCAGGCCGCGATGGTCACCTTCCTCAATCTGATCGCCGCCGAGCCGGACATCGCCCGGGTGCCGGTGATGATCGATTCCTCGAAGTGGGAGGTGATCGAGGCGGGGCTGCGTTGCGTCCAGGGCAAGGCGATCGTCAACTCGATCTCGATGAAGGAGGGCGAGGCCAGGTTCATCGAACAGGCCCGGGCCTGCCTGCGCTATGGCGCCGCCGTGGTGGTGATGGCCTTCGACGAGGTGGGCCAGGCCGACACGGCGGCCCGCAAGATCGAGATCTGCGCGCGGGCCTACAAGATCCTCACCGAACAGGTGGGCTTCCCGGCCGAGGACATCATCTTCGACCCCAACATCTTCGCCGTGGCCACCGGGATCGACGAGCACAACAACTATGCCGTGGATTTCATCGAGGCGACGCGGGAGATCAAGGCCCAGCTGCCGCACGCGCGGATCAGTGGCGGCGTGTCGAATGTCAGCTTCAGCTTCCGCGGCAACGAGCCGGTGCGCCGCGCGATCCACGGCGTGTTCCTCTATCACGCCATCGCCGCCGGCATGGACATGGGCATCGTCAACGCCGGCGATCTGCCGGTCTATGACGACATCCCCGAAGAGCTGCGCGAGGCCGTCGAGGACGTGATCCTCAACCGGCCGCAACGCGACCCGGCGCTGACCAACACCGAACGGCTGGTGGAGCTCGCGCCCAGGTACAAGGGCGGCAAGAGCGAGGTGAAGGGGCCGGACCTGACCTGGCGCGAGGCCCCAGTCGCCCAGCGGATCAGCCACGCCCTGGTGCACGGCCTGACCGACTATATCGAGGCCGACACCGAGGAGGCCCGGGGCCTGGCCGAGCGCCCGCTGCACGTCATCGAGGGCCCCTTGATGGACGGCATGAACGTGGTCGGCGACCTGTTCGGCGCGGGCAAGATGTTCCTGCCCCAGGTGGTCAAGTCGGCGCGGGTGATGAAGCAGGCCGTCGCCTACCTGTTGCCGTTCATGGAGAAGGAAAAGGAAGGCAAGCCCCGTCAGGCCAACGGCAAGATCCTGATGGCCACGGTCAAGGGCGACGTCCACGACATCGGCAAGAACATCGTCGGCGTGGTCCTGCAGTGCAACAATTACGACGTGGTCGATCTGGGCGTGATGGTCTCGGCCGACCGCATCCTGGACGAAGCCATCGCCCAGAAGGCCGACATCGTCGGGCTGTCGGGCCTGATCACCCCCTCGCTCGACGAGATGGCCTATGTGGCCGGCGAGATGGAACGGCGTGGCATGACCATCCCTCTGCTGATCGGCGGCGCCACGACCTCGAAGACCCACACGGCGGTGAAGATCGAGCCACGGTACAAGGGCGGCCAGACCACCTATGTGCTCGACGCCAGCCGGGCGGTCGGCGTGGTCTCGGGCCTGCTGTCGCCCACCGAACGCGATCGTCTGCAGGCCGAGACCGCGGCGGAGTACGTCCGGGTGCGCGAACAGTTCGCCCGCGGCCAGGACAAGCGCGCGCGGGCCACCCTGGCGCAGGCCCGTGACAACGCCTTCGCGCCGGACTGGAGCGTCTACGATCCGCCGAGGCCGTCGTTCATCGGCACACGGACGTTTGCGCCCTATGATCTGGCGGACCTGGCGCGGCACATTGACTGGTCGCCGTTCTTCGCCAGCTGGGAGCTGATCGGCCGCTACCCGCAGATCCTCGCCGACGACGTGGTCGGCGAGGCCGCGACATCCCTGTTCAAGGACGGCCAGGTGATGATGCAACAGATCATCGGCCAGCAGTGGTTCGAGGCGCGCGGCGTGGTCGGCTTCTGGCCCGCCAATTCCGACGGGGACGATATTGTTCTCTATACGGACGAGACGCGGACGACCGTGCTCGCGCGGCTGCACACCCTTCGCCAGCAGATGGCGAAAGACAAGAGCCAGGCCGACGGCGGCCGGGCCAATGTGGCGTTGGCCGACTTCGTGGCGCCGGTGGGGACCAAGCCCGACTGGGTCGGCGGCTTCGCGGTCACCGCCGGGCACGGCGAGAGCGAGATCGCCAAGGCGTTCAAGGCCAAGGGCGACGACTATTCGGCGATCCTGGCCGCCTCGCTGGCCGACCGGCTGGCGGAAGCCTTCGCCGAGGCCCTGCACCGGCGCGTGCGCACCGAGCTCTGGGGCTATGCCCCCGACGAGCCCTTCGACATCGACGCCCTGGTGGCCGAGCAGTACCGCGGCATCCGCCCCGCGCCCGGCTATCCGGCCCAGCCGGACCACACCGAAAAGGGCGAGCTGTTCAGGATCCTCGGGGCTGAGGCCGCCACCGGCCTGGCGCTCACCGAGAGCTACGCCATGTACCCGACGGCGGCGGTGTCAGGGCTCTATTTCAGCCACCCGGAAAGCCACTATTTCGGCGTCGGGCGGATCGAGAAGGATCAGGTCGAAGACTACGCGCGGCGCAAGGGCTGGGACCTGGCCACGGCCGAACGGTGGCTGGGCCCGATCCTGAATTATGAGGCTTGAGGGACCCCTGAAGCTGGCGGGATGAATATGGGCGGCTGACTCACGGCGGACCTTCGGAAGGTCAGCATTCTGATCCGTCGAATGCCGGTGGAGTCTTGGCGTTTGTCTGACCGCGAAGCTGCGCGACGATCAGGGCGACGGTGTTGGCGATCACGCCCGGGATCCGCGCCAGCGGGAGGCCGTGATCGTGGAGCGGCCAGGAGGCATCGGCGCCGGAGAGACTGAGCAGCATTGCCGTTGCGTCGGCGGTGGCGTTCGGGGGAGCGCCAATCGCCTTAACAGCCTTGCGAATGGCGTCGAGGCGCTTCACCCGGCGGTGCTGGCGCACCTCATTCCAGACCCCGCTCCGGCTCGCGGCGATCGCGCGGGTGAGCGGATGCCGCAGCGCCATGGCGTGGATGTCGTGGAAGTAGCGCGGGAGGTCGTCGGGGCTAGAGGCGAGGACGACGCCCGCCGGATAGAACATCCGGTCGAACCAGTCGCTGAGCGCGAGGATCTGGCTTTCCTCGTTCGGGAAGTGGAAGTGCACGGTGCGCAGGCTGACGCCGGCGCGCAGCGCGGCATCGCTTGGCGAGAGCTTGTCCCGGCCGGGCTCGGACAGCTGTTCGGCGAACGCACTGAGGATGGCCTCGCGCGTCGCCGCGGCCTGCGCCTCACGTTTCGGGCTGACGTAGCGGCGGGTCGACGTCATGCCGGCGGAAGGAACTCTATGCCGTGGAGACTGCCGACGCGAAGGACGCCCGCAATGTCCGGCGGGTTCATGGACACTTCGCTCGACACCTGACGGAAGAATTTCGAGGCGTTGCCCTTGGTGACTATGGTGAGGAACTCGGCGTCTTCGACGGTGTGATAGCTGTGCGGCGTGTTGGCCGGCACGTGCGCAAAGCCTCCGGCCTCAAGACGTATGGTCCTGCCGTCAACCGTGACGTCGAGCACGCCCTTGGTCACCACGTAAATCTCTTCCCACCCATGCCGGTGCGTCGGCGGCCCCCCGCCGGAGGGGCCGCGGGTGTCGAAGATCTCGACGGCAGAGCCCATGTCGTTTGTCAGCATCGGGGCGAGCGTTTCGCCCAGCACGTAAAAGCTTTCCGTTGCGTGGCTCTTGGCTGTCCCGGACATGATCGGCTCCCATCGCTATTTTCATTGCGTCAAAGTGCAGTGAATTGGGTTTAGCATTCGCTGCATCTGGACGCAACCAATATCTGGCGCTTGCCGAGAGCGACGCCATTTACCCGACGGCGGCTGTCTCAGGGCTCTATGTCAGCCATCCGGAGAGACACCATTTCGGCGTCGGGCGGATCGAGAAGGATCAGGTCGAAGACTACGCGCGGCGCAAGGGCTGGGACCTGGCCACGGCCGAACGGTGGCTGGGACCGATCCTGAACTACGAGCCGTGATGCCCTCCGCCTACGCCTGCGCGGGATTCATCGTGCGCTGCGTCGCGTCGCCGAGCGAAGAGCCGCCATCGCAGTCGAGGATGATCCCCGTGACATAGGATGCTGACGCGCTGCAGAGGAATACGGCGCTCTCGGCCACCTCCTCAATACGGCCCCAGCGTTTCAAGGCGATACGCTCCTGGCGCCCCCCATCCGCCGAGGCGCCGGGGGCGAGCCGGGTCATGCCCTCGGTGCCGGCGATCGGGCCGGGGGAGATGGCGTTCACACGAATGTCCGGCCCCCACTCCAGGGCCAGGACTCGCACGGCCTGGTTGATGCCCGCCTTGGCGGCGCAGGCGTGAATCTGCAGGGTCGAGGCGTTCACCGCCTGGGGCGCCGTGATGGCGATCAGCGAGGCGCCTGGCGTGTTCAAGAGGTCGTGACAGGCGCGGAAGACATTGAAGGTGCCGTTGAGATCGATGTCCACCACGGTGCGGAAGGCGTTGGCAGACATGCCGACGGCGGGCGCCAGGAAATTTCCGGCCGCGCCGGAGACCACGATGTCCAACTTGCCGAACTCGGCGACGACATGTTCGAGCGCGCCGCGGATCGCGCCGTAGTCGCGCACGTCGGCCGACAGCCCGAGCGCCTCCGGCCCGATGGACGCCGCGGCGTTCTTCGCCTTTTCGGGATTGCGCCCGACGACGGCGACTTTTGCGCCGAGTTCGGCCAGGCGCTTGGCTATGCCGAGGTTGATGCCACTGGTGCCGCCGGCGACGAAAGCCGTCTTGCCGGCCAACAGGCCGTCCTTGAATGCGCTGGTCACGTCTTGGTCTCCAGAGTTCGACAGGGTTCAGGCCGTCGCCCGATCTCGCGTCGGGATCATCTTGTAGGCGACCGCCCAAGTTTCACAAGTTGACAGTGTAAGCTCAAAAGGCCGCGCGTTCAGCCCCAGCCGGGGTGATCAGGTGAATCATGGGCGCAAAAACAGTTCGTGACGCCGTTAACCAGCAGGCTTGACTTTTATCGACCTCGTCCCGATGAATTCCGCTGACGCCGCAAAGGCGCCGCCACAGCCTGAACGCAGGCGTGGCGTACTGAGATCCGGGAGTGCGTCTGACGATGGAGAGGTCCGCCAATCCTCCTCTGGCGGCCAGGCTGGTCGGCGGCGATGACGACCTGGCCTCTGCAATCAGCCAGGCGCTTGTCGCAGACGGCGCGCGGATCGTCGATGGTCCGGCGAATGACCATCCGGGCGGGCTTGATATCCTGATCTTCATCGCGCCCGAAGGGGCGGGTGGGCCCATCGCCAAGACGACCGGCGCCGATTTCTCAAGCCAGGTCGGCGCCAGCCTGCTGGCGGCATTCCTCGCGCTTCAGAGCGGCGTCTCGGCGATGCGCGCCAAGGGCGACGGAGGCTCGGTGGTGTTTGTCGCCCCCCCGGCGAGAACGCGCCGCGCGTTCGACGCCTTGACGCAGGGCCTGCGACTGGTGACCAAGGCCGCCGCCCTGGAGTTGGGTCCTGAGAAGATTCGCGTCAACATTGTCCTGCCGGGCAACGGGGAAAACCCGCTTGGCCGCCCCCGCGCGCCCGCCGAGATCGCCGCGGCTGTGGCCTTCGCCGCGTCTGGCAGATCGCAGTTCATGACCGGCGCCGACCTGGTGCTCGACGGCGGGGCCCAGGCGCAATGAACGGTCGCCTTCAAGACCGCGTGGTGATCGTCACCGGCGCGACCAGGGGCATCGGCCGCGAGACCGCAAGGGTGCTCGCCCGCGAGGGCGCCAGGGTCGCCTGCACCGGTCGGGACCTCGGCGACGGCGCCAGCGTGGTCGCCGAAATCACCGCTGAGGGGGGCCGGGCGATCTTCGTCCCGCATGACATCGCCAGCGAGGCTGACTGGCGCACGGTGATCGCCCGGGCCGAGGCGCAGCTGGGCGGCGTCTATGGCGTGGTCAACAACGCCGGAGCCTTCCTTGTCCGGCCGCTCGCGGACACCACGGAGGCCGACTTCCAGGACATCTATGACGTCAATGTCCAAGGCGCCTTTCTCGGCCTGAAGCTCGGATTCGAAGCCATTGTCCGCGCCGGCGCGCCGGGCGCCATCGTCAATGTCTCCTCGCTGATGGGCCAGGTCGGCTTTCCCGGGGCGATCGCCTATTGCGCCACCAAGGGCGCGGTCACCGGTCTGACCAAGACAGCGGCTGTCGAAGGCGCGGCGATGCGACCGCAGGTGCGCGTCAATTCGCTGCATCCCGGGGTGATCTGGACGCCGATGATCACCCGCCAGTTCGGCGACGACCCGGCCCTCGCCGAGGCCTTCGCCGATGACACGCCCTTGAAGATGATCGGCCTGCCGCAATACATGGCGGACGCTATCCTCTTCCTGATCAGCGACGAGGCGGCCATGGTCACCGGCGCCGAGTTGACAGTTGACGGCGGGCGGGGAGCCGGCTGACGCCCATGCAAGGATCGATGACATGCAATTGAGCCGTGACGACCTCAAGCGCGCCTACCGGGGAATGTTCACCATCCGCGCCTTTGAGGAGCGGGTGGATAAGGAGTTCGCCCTGGGCAATATTCCGGGCTTCGCCCACGTCTATCTGGGTCAGGAAGCCTCGGGCGTTGGCGTCTGTTTCGACCTCACCGACGAGGACCAGATCGGCTCGACCCATCGCGGCCACGGGCACTGCATCGCCAAGGGCTGTGACGTGAAGGGCATGATGCTCGAGATCATGGGCAAGGCCGGAGGGCTCTGTGGGGGCAAGGGCGGCTCGATGCACATCGCCGACATGTCCAAAGGCATGCTGGGGGCCAACGCCATTGTGGGGGGGTCGCCTCCGATCGCGGTCGGTGCGGCCCTCACCCAGAAACTTCTTAAGACCGGCAAGGTCGCGGTCGCGTTCTCAGGCGATGGCGCCTCGAACCAAGGGACCACCTTTGAAGCCCTGAACATGGCGGTGGTGCTCGGCGTGCCAGCCATATTTGCGTTCGAGAACAACGGCTACGGCGAGCACACCGCGGCGAGCTATGCGGTGGGTGCCCCGTCGATCGCCGAGCGCGCCAGAAGCTTTGGCATGCCGGCGGAGGTGGTCGATGGTTCAGACTTCTTCGCCGTGCATCAGGCCATGGGCCGCGCCCTGGAACGCGGCCGGGCGGGCGAAGGGCCCTATGCCCTGGAGATCGTCTGCTCGCGCTTCCTTGGCCACTTCGTCGGCGACCCGCAGGCCTATCGCCTGCCGGAGGAGCTGGCTCAGGCGCGGGCCAACGATCCGCTCATCCGTTTCCGCGCCGGCGTCACAGGGGCGAGCCTTCTGGACGCCGCCGATCTGGACACCATCGATGCTGAGGTTCTGGCCGAGATCGAGGCGGCGGTGTCTCTTGCCATCGCCGCCCCCCGGCCGGATGTGTCGACCCTCGAACAAGACGTCTACGTCAGGTATTGAACATGGCTCGAAAATCCTATCGTCAGGCGATCAACGAAGCGTTGAGCCAGGAGATGCGGCGCGACTCGCGGGTCATTATCATCGGCGAGGATGTCGCCGGCGGGCAGGGCGCATCCGGAGAGACGGGCGGCGTCGGAGGGGTCTTCGGCGTGACCGGCGGCCTCTACAAGGAATTCGGACCCGAACGGGTGCTGGACACCCCGATCAGCGAGAGCGCCATCATCGGCGCGGCCTCCGGCGCGGCGCTGACCGGTCTGCGGCCGGTGGCCGAAATCATGTTCGTCGACTTCGTCGGCGTGTGCTTCGATCAGATATACAATCAAGCCGCGAAATTCCGGTACATGTTCGGCGGCAAGGCCAAGACGCCGATGGTCATCCGCACCATGATCGGCGCGGGGTTCCGCGCCGGCGCGCAGCACAGCCAGACCCTGCACCCGCTGTTCACCATGGTGCCGGGACTCAAGGTGGTCATGCCGTCCAACGCCTATGATGCGAAGGGCCTGCTGATCAGCGCCATTCGCGACGACGACCCGGTGATCTTCATGGAATCCAAGGTGCTCTACGACACCGAGGCGGAGGTCCCCGACGAGGCCTATCGTATCCCCTTCGGCGAGGCCAACATCGCCCGGGAGGGCAAGGATCTGACCTTCGTCGCGTTTGGCTCCATGGTCCCGCGCGCCCTGGCGGTGGCGGAAATCCTGGCAAAGGACGGCGTGTCGGTGGAAGTGATCGACCCCAGAACGACGTCACCGCTTGACGAGGACGCCATACTTGAAAGCGTCGAGAAGACGGGCCGCTTGGTGATCATCGACGAAAGCCCGCCCCGTTGTTCGCTTGCCGCGGACATCGCCGGCATGGTCGCGAGCAAGGGCTTTCGCGCCCTGAAGGCTCCGATCGGCCAGGTGACCTGTCCGCACACGCCCGTGCCCTTCGCACCCAACCTGGAGGACGAGTACCTCCCCAATCCACGGCGCATCGAGGCGGCCGCGCGCGCGGTGCTGGCCTGGCGCTGATCCATCAAAGGAGGCGGTCATGACCGTCAATCGCCAATGGTTGATCAATGGGCGGCCCAACGGCCGCGCGCTGGTCGTCGATGACTTCAAATGGGTTGAGGGCGACATAGCCGCGCCCGGCGAAGGCGAGGTGGTGGTCAGGACCCTCTACCTGGCGTTCGACCCGGCGCAGAAGGGGTGGATGGAGAACATTGGCGGATACACCGCGCCCACCGAAATCGGTGACGTCATGCGCGGTTCGGGCCTGGCCGAGGTCGTTACCTCGAACAGTCCCCTCCTGCGTCCGGGCGACAGGGTGACCGGCATGCTGGGCTGGCGCGACTTCGCCACCCTTCCGGCCAAGGATCTTCTGAAGCTGCCCGACGACGGGCCGCCCACCGCCCACCTCGGCGTGCTCGGGACGACGGGCCTCACCGCGCTGTTCGGGCTTCAGAAGATCGGCAAGCCGTTTCCGGGCGACACGGTTGTGGTCACCGGCGCCGCCGGCGCCACGGGATCCGTGGTCGGTCAGATCGCCAAGATCGGCGGCTGCAAGGTGATCGGGGTGGCCGGCGGGGCGGAGAAATGCCGCTGGCTGGTGGACGAACTGGGGTTCGACGCGGCGGTCGACTACAAGGCCGGCGACATTCGCGGGCAGATGCGTGAACACGCCAAGGGCGGGATCGACGTGCTTTGGGACAACGTCGGCGGCGCCATCCTCAACGATCTGCTTGGCGAAATCGCGATGCATGCCCGGGTGGTCATCTGCGGCGGCATCAGCCGCTATCAGCTGGGTCAGATGCCCGCCGGGCCCGAGAACTATTTCAACCTGGTGTTCAAACGCGCGACCATGGAAGGCTTCATTCTCACCGACTTCATCGGCGAGTTTCCGTGGGCCCGGAGGCGGATCTCGGCCTGGATGCGCGACGGCCGGTTGCGGTTCAAAGAGGATATTCAGGTCGGCCTCGAGAACGCGCCACGGACGCTGATGCGCCTCTTCGAAGGCGCCAATTTCGGCAAGCAGCTGCTGAAGGTCTCTGAAGGGAGCTGAACCCTTGCCGGCAATTCGATACGGCGAACCGCTGCGGATTCTGGTCTCGGTCAAGGGTCATCCGTTCGACCGCAACGCCTTTGCGTCCGTGTTCGAGGACATGGAGGGCGTCCAGGCCAGCTTCGTCGACCAGCCCGCGGCCGGCCGCCTGATGAATCCCCAGGGGATGGCCGGGTTCGACGCCCTGGTTCTCTACGACATGCCGGGTATCGACTTTCGCGCCGCCGGCGACCGGCCGGGGACCGTGGCGCCGGAAGGCTCGGTCAAGGCGGGGCTGGAAGCCCTGCTCACCCAAGGCAAGGGCGTGGTCGCCCTGCATCACGCGATCGCCGGGTGGCCGGACTGGCCTGACTACGCCGACTGGCTGGGCGGAAGATTTCTCTACAAGCCTGCCGAGGTGCGCGGCCGACCCTGCCTGGACTCCGGCTACCGCCACGACGTGGCCTATCAGGCTGAAGCGGTCACCCCGGCGCACCCGATCCTGGGCGGCGTGCCCGCCGCCTTTCCGATGAAGGACGAACTCTATCTCTACGAAGTGTTCGAGGCCGAGGTGCAGCCGCTGCTGCGGGCCCGCCATCCCTTCGTCCGGGACGGCTTCTATTCGGCGCATAGCGCGGTCGCCCGGGGCCGTATGTTCTCCAATGAGGGGTGGGAGCACCCGGCGGGATCCAACCTGATCGGATGGACCAAGCGGGCGCTGAACAGCCCGCTGGTCTATCTTCAGCCCGGCGACGGCCCGGAAACCTACGCCAACCCCAACTTTCGCCGGATCGTTGGCAACGCGATCAAATGGGTCGCCTCCGAAGCGACGCTCGCCTGGGCGAGAGGCGCATGAACCCGGTCGGCGCGCCAAATCGAAACAGACCGACCCGTTGAAAGAAAACACGAGTGACTTTTTTTTTCGACATCGTATGGTTTTGCCGCCGAAGCGCCCAGGCGCGCGGGGAGGATTGACGTATGAGCCAGGTTGTCGCCGAAGGCGTCTTCGTTCAGCGAGCGGACGGACCCCGGATGATCGCCGGCCGGCGCAAGGCCGATGGCGAGGTTCGCTTCCCGATGCCTTCGGGTCCTGACGCCGCGCTCTACGACGCGATCGAAATCACCGGCGAGGGCCGTCTTTGGTCGTACACGATGCAGCGATTTCGCCCCAAGACGCCGCCCTATATCGGCGCGGACGACGAGAAGACCTTCAAGCCCTTCGCCTTGGGATATGTGGAATTCCCCGGCCAGGTGATCATCGAGGGGCGCATACTCGTGGACGACATCGCCAGGCTGAAGATCGGCCAGCCGATGCGCGTGGTCATTGAGTCGTTCCCAACGTCGAGCCGCGGCGAGCTGAGCACCTACGCCTTTGAACCGACGACCTGAAACCAAGAGGCAGCGGACATGACACAAGTTCATATCATTGGCGCCGGGATCCATCCGTTCGGGCGCCATGACGACAAGACCGGGCTCGACCAGGGCGTCCACGCCGTGCGCGAGGCGCTGGCCGACGCCGGCCTTGCGTGGTCCGACGTGGAGTTCGCCTTCGGGGGATCCTCCGCCGCGGGGAGCGCCGACGCGGCCCTGCCGCGCCTGGGCCTGACCGGCGTGCAGTTCATCAACATCTCCAACGGCTGCGCCACCGGTGGCTCCTCGCTGCTGTCCGGCTATTGGGCGATCAAGTCCGGTGAGTTCGACCTGGGCGTCGTGATCGGCTTCGACAAACATCCCAGGGGCGCTTTCAACGCCGACCCGGTCGCCTCGGGACTACCGCGCTGGTACGGCGAGACCGGCATGATGCTGACCACCCAGTTCTTCGCCATGAAGATCCGCAGGTACATGGAGCTTCATGCCATCAGCGCCACGACCCTGGGGCGGGTCGCGGTGAAGGCCTACGAGAACGGAACCGTCACGCCGCACGCGTGGCGGCGGGCCCCGGTCGACCTGGAGACCGTCATGACGAGCCAGATGCTGTCGGACCCACTGACCAAGTTCATGTTCTGCTCCCCGGCCGAGGGCGGCGTCGCGCTGGTGCTCGCATCGGAGACCAAGATGCGGGAGCTTGGTCTCTCGGGACCCCGGGTCCGCGGGGCGGCGGTCCGCACCCGCCCAAGGGGTTCCTTTGAGGTCTTTTCGCCTTCCCTAGACGTCAAGCGGGGCGTATCGCCGACCGAACTGGCGTCGAAGGCCGCGTATGACATGGCCGGGGTCGGTCCCGGCGACATCGATGTCGCCCAGATTCAGGACACGGAATCCGGGGCCGAGATCATGCACATGGCGGAGAACGGCTTCTGCGCGGACGGTGAGCAAGAGCAGTGGCTGTCCGAGGGCGCCACGCGGCTTTCCGGGAAGCTCCCGATCAACACCGACGGCGGTTGCCTGGCCTGCGGTGAGCCGGTTGGCGCCTCGGGCCTGCGGCAGGTGTATGAGAACGTTCAGCAACTCCGCGGCCGCGCCGCGGGGCGCCAGGTCGACGGCGCGCGCCTCGCCTACAGCCAAGTCTACGGCGCACCGGGCATTTCTGCTGTCGCAATCCTGGAGGCCTAGACATGGATGGATCCGCGCCAACCTATCGTCCCGATCGTCACCCCTCGGAGTCCTACGACGACATCCTCAACCGGGACACGCGGGCTGTTCCGGAGTTCATGCGGCAGGGACCGGCGCCGGACATCGGTTTGGATCCCGTGCCGGCGTCTCGATACTTCGACCCTGTCTACTTCCAGAAGGAAATCGATCACGTCTGGTCGAAGGTCTGGCAGATGGCTTGCCGCGAGGAGGATATCCCCGACGTCGGTGACTATCATATCTACGAAGTCGTCGGAAAATCCTTCATCGTCACCCGCACGGCCACAGGCGAAATCAAGGCTTTCTACAATGCCTGCCTGCATCGCGGCCGAAAGCTGGTGACGCTGAACGGGTGCAAGGACGAGTTTCGCTGTCCCTTCCACGGCATCACCTGGAACACCGACGGCAGCTTCAAGGAAAACCCCATCGCCTGGGATTTTCCCCAGTGGGAAGGCCGCGACATGAGCCTGCCGCAGGCGAAGGTCGACACCTGGGGCGGATTCGTCTTCATCAACATGGATCGGAACGCCGTGCCGCTGATCGATCAGATCGGCCCGCTGGCAGAGCATTTCAAAGCCTATGACTATGCCAACCGCTACAAGTCGATGCACGTTTCCAAGGTGGTCCGGTGCAACTGGAAGGCGCTGTCGGAAGCCTTCATGGAGAGCCATCACTCGGTCACGACCCACCCGCAGATCCTGCCGTTCCTGGCCGATGCCAACAGCCAGTATGACCTGCTCAACGACTACGTCAGCCGCCAGTTTTCCGCGTCCGGCGTGCCCAGCCCGTTTGTCGCCGACGAGAACTATACGCCGACTGAGATCATCCAGGCGATGAGCGGCACAAGCGGCGCGCGCCGTGGCTTCGGGGCCGATAGCGAGAACCTGGTGCCCGACGGGATGACCGCCCGCGCCTTCGCGGCCGAGCAGGCCCGCAATGCGCTCGCCGCCGAGGACGGCTGGGACTACTCGGACTGTTCGGACGCCGAGATGGGCGACGCCCTGCTCTACAACGTCTGGCCGAACATGAGCTTCTGGGCCGGCTTTGCCCCCAACCTCGTCTATCGCTGGCGACCCAACGGGCGCGACCCGGACAGCGGCATCATGGACGTGATCATGCTGAAGCGCGTTCCCAAGGACGGCCCCAGGCCGAAGCCGGCCGCGGTGCGCGAACTGGGCGTCGATGATCCCTGGAGCGATGCTGTCGAAATGGGCGGCCTTGCCGGAATCTTCGAGCAGGACATGGGCAACCTGCCCTACGTTCAGGAAGGTCTGCATTCGTCCGGCAATGGCGAAGTCCACTTCGGGCGCTATTCGGAGATGCGTATCCGCAAGCTGCACGCCATGCTGGACCGCTATATCTCCGCCGGAGAAGCCGCGGGCGGCGCGTAAGGCTCCTGCAGCCTGTCCGGCTCGGTGGGAGCTATCCGAGCCGGTTCGTCGGGTGCGATCTTGCGGATCCGTCGCGCATCGCTGCGGCGCGCCAGGCCTCGAATTTTGCCTGACGAGCCCGGCTCTACCGCCGCGCCATGGCCGCCACTACTGAGGCGGTGATCTCATCGCCCGTGGGGTTGCGGCGCAGGGTCAGCCCACCGTTGACCTGCAGGTTTTGGCCGGTCATGAAGCACTCGTCGCTGGCCAGCCACACGGCCGCCGCGGCGATGTCGTCGGACGTGCCCACGCGACCGAGGGGATAGGCGCTGGCAAAGGCTTCGAAGACCCCCGGGGTCTGCTTGGCGCCCGCCGTCATCGGCGTGTCGGTGAGGCCGGGCGAGATCGAATTGGCGCGGATTCCCTGGGCCCCGAACTCGTTGGCGACGCAACGTATCACGTGGTCCGTCCCCGCCTTTGTGCCCATGTAGGCGGCGTGGTCGTTGAGCATTATGGTGGCCGTCGCCGAACTTATCTGGATCAGCGAGCCGCCCTGGTCCATGACGCCGATCATCGCCTGCAGGAAGAAGATCGGGCCGACGAACTGAAGGTCGCTCATCGCCTTGAGCTCATCCTGGGAGGTCTCCAGGAACGGCTTTAGCAGGCCCCATCCCGTCGCGTTGACGCCGATCTGGACGCCGCCAAGCTTGGACCTCGCCGCGTCTGCCAGGGCGAAAACCTGATCGCGCCGAGTGATGTCGCAAACGGCCCAATGACCACCGATTTCGCCGGCGAAGCGGGCGAGTTCGTCTTCCTTTCGGCCAGCCACCAGAACCTTGGCGCCCTCCGCGGCAAAACGGCGTGCGATGACCTGGCCCATGTTGTCCCGGCCCGCGGCGCCCAGCACAACCGCGCCTTTTCCGTCCAGTCGCCCCATCGTGTCGCTCCTGATCTCGATGCTACATGCCCGGATGGCCGGCCATCATGCCGCCGTCCACCAGGAATTCCCCGCCGGTGACATAGCTCGCCTCGTCCGACGCCAGGAACACCGCCATGGCGGCGATCTCCTCCGGCCGGCCCATCCTGCCCATCGGCGACATGGCGTGAAACACCGGCAACAGCTGCGGCGCGGCGTCCAGGGCCGGGCGCAGGATCGGCGTCTCCGTGGCACCGGGATGCAGGGAGTTGCAGCGGATGTTGTAGCCGGAACGCGCACAATGGGCGGCCACGGCCTTGGTCAGCATCCGCACGGCGCTCTTGGTCGACGAATAGGCCACGTCACTGGGGATCGCCGCGTAGGCCGCCGTCGACGCGGTGTTGATCAGCGCGCCGCCCGATCCGCCCGGATTGCGCCGCATGGTCGAAATGCCGTGCTTGCAGCCCAGCATGACCCCCGTGAGGTTTACCCCGATGACCCGGTTCCACACCGCCAGGTCAACGTCCTCGATCGATTGGCCGCTCACGATCCCGGCGTTGTTGAACACCACATCGAGCCGACCAAACCGCTCCAGGACAAGGGCCATGAGCCGCGCCCAGGCGGCATCGTCGGCGACGTCGAGCTCCTGGAAGAGACTGCCTGTCTCGTCGGCGATCGCCGCACCCAGGTCAGCCTGAATGTCGGCGACGATGACGCAGGCGCCCTCAGCGGCGAAGCGCCTTACCGTGGCCGCGCCGATCCCCGATGCGCCGCCGGTGATGATCGCCACGCGACCCTGCAGCCGTTCCATCCAGCACCTTAGAATGTCTCGAAAAGCGTCGGCAAGGACTTGTTCGAACATTGCCGACTGTTTTCAGCGATGCTGCTGGAAACCGATTGATCGCCTGCTGCGGGCGTGTCTAAATTCAAGCCCAGGGGCCGCCCGGAAACCGGGGTAAACCAACAATACTTTCAGGACGGAAACATGACGATTCAGGGCAAGATCACCAAGGCGTCAAATCCATTTCTCACGGGCAACTATGCGCCGGTGATGGATGAACATGTGAGCCCCTGTCTTGAGATCGAGGGCGAAATTCCCAGGGACCTGAACGGCAGTTTCCTGCGGATTGGCCCCAATCCCGTGTTCGTCCCCGACGTCGAAACCTACCACATTTTCGATGGCGACGGGATGATCCACGCGGTCCAGTTCGAGGACGGCAAGGCCACCTATCGCAACCGCTTCGTCGATACCGAGGGTCTGCGCCTTGAGCGTGCAAAGGGCGCCTGGATCTGGAAGGGCATGGCCAGTATGGCCGACCTGGTGAAGGGCGTGCCGCCGCCGGCCGAGGGAATGTTCAAGAACACCGCCAACACCGCAATGGTCTACCACAACAACACGCTCTACGCCCTGATGGAGGCGGCGCCGCCCCACGCCATCCAACTGCCGGACCTGGCCACCATCGGAGAGCACACCTTCGGCGGCAAGCTCAGCCACCCCTTTACCGCCCACCCGAAGGTCGACGCCGTGACCGGCGAGATGATGACGTTCGGCTATTCGCCCTTCGAGCCCTTCCTGACCTACAGCGTGGTCGACGCGAAGGGCGAGATTGTCCACACCACGCCCATCACCATGCCCAAGGGTGTGATGATGCACGATTGCGCGATCACCGAGCACCATACCGTATTCCTCGATATGCCGATCACCTTCGACCTTGGCCGGGCGATGAAGGGCGGATTGATGCTGGATTGGGAGCCGGAGAATGGCTCACGCCTGGGGGTCGTGCCGCGCTTCGGCGGCGACAAGGACGTCAAGTGGTTTGATGTCGCGACTTCGATGGTCTTCCACGTCTCAAACGCCTGGGAGGACGGCGACGAGATCATCGTGCAGGGCAGCCGCTCGATGCGCACCGACATCTCGCGCGCGACGGAAAACGCAGGTCATCAGGACGGCGCGACCGACCAACTGGGCCAGCTATATGAGTGGCGGCTCAACATGCGCACGGGTGCGGTCAAGGAAGGCCACCTCGACACCGCCAACCACTGCGATTTCACGCGGATCAACGACGATCTCTGCGGACGCAAGACCCGCTTCACCTATGCCGCCCGCTTCGATCCGAAACATCCCATGACGCCGTTCGACGCCGCCCTCAAGTATGACGATTCAACCGGCAAGGTTCAGATCCACGCATTGGGGGCAGGCCGGTTCGGAGGCGAGGGCGTGTTCGCCAAGCGCGCCGGGGCCACATCCGAAGACGACGGTTACGTCATCACCTTTGTCTGGGATGAGACCCTCGGGCAAAGCGAGTGCCTGATCATTGACGCCAAGGATTTTGAAGGCGCGCCGGTGGCGAAGATCCGTATCCCCCACCGCGTTCCCTTCGGATTCCACGCCGGCTGGGTCCCCGCGGCCTGACCCGCGCAAGGTCCGAGGCCGGCTGAGCCGGCCTCGGAACCGTTGTCATCAGCCGGCCGGCGGGCGCGGCTTGTTGCTCAGGCGCCAGTCCTGGCGCTTGGCCCATTTGTCCATGGTTTCCAGTTCGATGGGGATCCGCGCGAGCACCGGTCCCATGTCCACCCTGAAGGGCGTCAGGGGCGACTTGTTGTTGAACTCATAGAAGGCGCCGATCGCGGGCGCGAGCAGCGAGCGCTCCTCATCGCCCATGTCATCGCCGAAGGCGTTGGCCAGGTGCAGGCCGAATTCCGCCGGCGTGCTGGGGTCGTATTTGATCGGCCGGCCAACCGCATCCGACAGATACTTGGCCACGGTCCGCGGTTTCAGAATTTCCGGGCCGCCGATGTTCATCCAGGCGCCTTCGAGGTCAGGACGATCGATCGCCGCGATCATGAACTTGGCCACGTCGTCCAGGCTGATCCAGCTGCATTCCAGATCCGGATGGTGCGGATAGACGTAGCGGCCCTCATTGACGATGAAGGGGAAGGCCCAGTTGGTCAGCAGGTTGTCCATGAACAGGACCGAGCCGAACACCGTGGCGGGCACGCCGGTGCGCCACAGGGCGTTGATCGCCTTCGTGTTTTCTCCATAAGAGAAGGGGTCGCCAGCCTTGTCGGGAATCCACCCCGACGTGTTCCAGACCACGCGCTTCAGATTGGCTCGCTTGCCTGCGCGGCCAATGGTGGTCACGGCCTGCACCCGGTCGACCCGGGCGCGCAAGGGGTGCGTGTAGAACGCCGCGTCCGCGCCCTCCATGGCCGCGAAGACAGAGTCCTCATCATAGATGTCGGCGGGCCGCACCTCCACATTCTCGAAGGTCTCCCCATAGAAGGGGTCCGCACGTCGCGAGATGGCGCGCACCTCGTGCCCGGCAGCCTTCAACTGGCGCACCTGCGCCAATCCTTGCCGACCACTCGCGCTGAAGACTGCAACCAAAGCCATTCCTGCTCTCCTTCATGATCGAGAAAATATGCGTCCGGGCGACGGGCAGCGGAGCGCCAGCGCACCTGGGGCGCTGGGTGCGGGCTGGCCCGGTTTCATGTCCGTCACCATCGGGGATCACGCATCCGGGCTAGGGGTGACCGAGCACCGGCCGTGGGACAGCGCTGGACGGGCGCAGGGCCAACAGACTGACCAGCACCGCCACAAGCGCCATGGCCGCCAGGGCCAGATACGCGCCGCGGAACGCCGCCAGCCCTCCCGCCGGTCCGGCAAGGCCGATCACCGACAGGGCGACCGCGATGCCCAGTGGAAGGCCTATGCCCTGGGAGGTCATCAGCACCGCCGTGGCTGCGCCCTGCTGCAGGGGCGGGATGTCAGATGTCGCATCGGCCATCAGGACCATGAAGGCGGCCGTGGTGCCAAATCCGATGACCACCGACCCCAGGGCGATGGCGATCCAATAGTTCGGTTGCACGCTGAACAGGGCCAGCATGACCAACCCGAGAACAAAGAGACCGAAGCCGCCGAACACGATCACCCGATGCGGCAGCCTGGCCATGAGCGGCGGCAGGGCCTGGCCCGACCCCATGACGGCCGCGGCGTAGGGCATCATTCCCAGGCCAGACTGCATGGCCGTCATCTTCAGCCCGGCCTGCATATAGAGGTTCAACAGAACGAACACGCCGCCGACAGCGGCCATTATCAGCATGAATATGACGTTCGCGGCCGCGAAGTTGCGCCGACCGAACAGTGACAAGGGTGCGAGCGGCGCGCTGGCGCGAGCCTCCGCCACGAAGAACAACCCGAATCCGACGATCCCTCCCGCCAGCATCGCCAGCGGCCGAGGCGCAGTCCATCCCTCCTGGCCCATCCTCGACACGGCGAGCAGGATGAGCGCCATGCTGGTCGTGATCAGCGCCGCGCCGGGCCAGTCGACACTGCCGCTCTGGCGCCGGCCCGGGCCCGGCTTGGGAACCACCCTCAGGGTGAGCACAATCGCCAGCATGGCCAAAGGCGGGTTCAGCAGAAAGACGGATCGCCAGCCGAATTGCGTGGTCAGGATCCCGCCAATCAGCAGACCAATGACGAGGGACAGACCTTGCATCACCCCGAACACGCTCAAGGCCTGGCGACGGGGGGCTCCGTCCGGCAGCAGGGTGTTGATCAGCGAGAAGTTGGCCGGACCCAGGATCGCGCCGCCCAGACCCTGCAACGCCCTTGCGCCGATGAGCACTGGAAGATCCGGCGACAGGGCGGCGCCGAGCGACCCCGTGGCGAACAGCGACAGGCCGATCAGCATGCAGACGCGCTGGCCGAAGATGTCGGCGGCGCGTCCGGCGAGAATCAGGACGCCGCCGCCGGCCAGGGCGCCCGCTGAAATGACCCAGGACAGCGCGGCGGGCGGAATCTGCAGCTGCCGACCGATGGAGGGCAAGGCCATGGAGACAATCGAAAAATCGATGGTCACGCTGAGCTGGGTCAGGCCGACCAGCAGGATCACCAGCCGATAGTCCGCCCCTTCCCGCGCCATGTTCGCCTTCTCGGTCTGGTTTCAGCATCGCTGCTGAATCTTGGCCCGCATCCGTGTTCAAATTGACGGACGGATCCGCGCGCGTCTCCTGGCGCTTCTGACAGTAATGAACATTGGCGGCGGGCCGGGGCGCGCCATCGGATCTAGTCGACGGGGGCGTCGGCGATACGCACGACCGTCTTGCCAAAGTTGCGCCCGGACAACATGTCGATCATCGCGCGGCCGGCGTTCTCGATGCCTTGAACGACGTATTCCTTGGACTTCAGGCGCCCGTCACGGATCAGTCCGCTGACCTCCTCCAGAAACCTGGGGCGCAGGTCCCAGTAGTCGGCGACCATCACGCCCTTCAGCACGAGGCGCTTGAGCGCGATCATGCGCAGCAGGTGCGGCGCCTGATCCGGGCCCGGCGGCGGCGCACCGTCATTGTAGTCCGCGACGAGGCCGCAGATGAGCACGCGGCCATAGGGCTTCATGTTGTTGAACGCCGCCCAGAACACCTCGCCACCGGCGTTCTCGAAATTGACATCGATACCCTCGGGGCAGGCCGCCGCGACGCTGGCGGCGAAGTCCGGCCGGGTTCGGTCGAGACAGGCGTCGTAGCCCAGCTCCTCGACGGCATAGCGGCATTTCTCGGCTGAGCTGGTGACCCCGACCACGCGGCAGCCCTTGATGCGCGCGAGTTGGCCGGCCACCGCGCCCACGCCGCCCAGCGCGGCGGATACGAAGACGGTCTGCCCCGCTTGGGCCTCGGCCAGCTTGGTCATGCCGACATAGGCGGTGAGGCCGGGCATGCCCAGCGAACCCAGGTGCGCCGACAGAGGGGCCAGGCCCCTGTCCACCTTGCGCAACGAGTCCCCGGGCAGGGCGCAGTAGTCCTGCCAGCCGCCGAACCCCGCGACGAAATCACCGTCCTTGAACCCGGGGTGACGTGACTGAACGACCTGTAGGATCGCCTCGCCCGGAATCGGCGCGCCCAGCGGCGTGGTCGGGGCGTAGCCGACCGACATGCTGGGGCTGACGTGAACGCGAATATAGGGATCCACCGTCAGGTATTGGGCGCGGCACAGCACCTCGCCCTCTCCGACGTCGGGAATCTCCGAAGTGACCACCTCGAAATCGCTCTCTCTGGGCATGCCCTCAGGATATCGGCGCAGGGTCATCTGGCGATTGACGGCGTTCATCGTCCTGCGTCTCTCCCTGTTGAGTCCAACGCCCGCCGGACGCGCCTTGCCGCCCGGGCAAACCGATCAATCGGGGAGCTTCACCGTGGCGCTGCCGATCAGCGGGCGGTCCCCGGGCTCCCGCTCCAGCCAGATGTCACAATCGGCAAATCGTTCGCCATCGACCGTCCGGACACCGGTCACGGCGCCGCGCGCCGTGATTCGGTCGCCATCCAGCACCACCTTGGGAAAGGTCATGACCAGGCGACGCAGGCAGCCCTGGCCCGCCCAGGCATGCAGCATGTTGACCATGTAGCTGAGCCCAAGGGGCCCCTGGTTGATGGTTCGCTGGCCAAACCCCAGGGCGTCACAGGCGTTCCGGTCCCAGTGCACGGGATTGGGATCGCGCAGGATCGCCGCCATGGTCCGCATGCGCTCGGGCCGCACGCTCTCCATCAGCCAATCGGGAATGCGGTCTCCGGTCGCGACCTTCATGACGGCAACCCCCGCCGGTAGTGCCACGTGATCGTGGTGCGCGCCGCCAAGGCGCCGTCGGCATGGGCCACACCGAACTGAAACTGGATACGATCGAAGGGATGGCCATCGGCGGTGGCGCGGCGCTCGGCGGACACGACCTTGCCGCTGATCGCGTAGGGAACATCCTCGTGCAACGGCGAAAACATCTCCCAGTCATAGCTTTCGATCCCGATCGAAAAGTCGGACTCGGCCTTGCCCAGCGCGAACATCTCCGCGATCGAGGCGCCGCATCCCAGGATCGGCATGTGAAACAACACCACCGGGTGGACCATGCCGTCGGCCAGCAGATCCGCGCCGGTGCATTCGGTGAGCAGGAAGTTTTCCCAGTGGGCCACGGTGTAGATCCCGCCGGGGAACTTGTGGCCCACGATGGCGCGGATGTCCGCTTCCGGCGGTATGGGCCGAGCCCCTGGCATCATCCTACCTCCACGGATTTCATTTCAAACTGGATCCCGCCTTCTTATCGAGAGCCTGTTGGCTGCTGTCAAAACCAAAATGCGTTCCGGCTTACGGGCCCGCGTGATCCCCGGGCCACGGCCATGCACCCGAGCGGTCCCAGGATCCGAAACCCCGACCCGCTCCACCGCCCGCACGGCCCGCCGGCGCGACGGGCGGTCCGGTGGGCGGTCGGGGCGAGAGCTGCTTCGCCGCCACACCCGAACTCTTCGATCATGGCGGTTCGACTTTCGATCCGTCGGATTCGGCGATAAGACCGCAGGCGCGCAAACCGGCGCCGCGGGAGGAAGCTATGGGACGTGTTCAGGAAAAAGTCGTGATCGTGACCGGCGGCGCGTCGAATCCCGGTCTGGGTCACTCGGCCGCGCTCAGCCTGGCCCGCGAGGGGGCCAAGGTGGTGGTCACCGACATTGACGCCGTCGGGGCCGAACGCTGCGCCGAGGAGATTCGCAAGGCCGGCGGCGAGGCGATTTCGCTTGCCCACGATGTGACGAAGGAGGCCGCCTGGAAGGAGGTCATCGCCACAACGGTCAGGACCTTCGGACGGCTTGATGTGCTTGTAAACAATGCGGGGATTGCGGTCCTCAAGCCCCTCGACGAGTTGTCGCTGGATGACTTCAACCGGCAGATCGCGGTCAACCTCACCAGCGTGTTCCTAGGCTGCAAGTACGCGGCCGTGGAAATGCGCAAATCCGGCGGAGGGTCGCTGATCAACCTCTCCTCCGTGGCCGGGCTTGTGGGGATCTCCACCTGTGTCGCCTATGGGGCCTCAAAGGGGGGCGTGCGGCTGATGTCGAAGTCGCTGGCGGTGGAACTGGGCAAGGACGGCATTCGCTGCAATTCCGTCCATCCGGGCGTCATCTGGACCAACATGCAGGCCGGCGCTGGCAACGGCAGCCGGACGAACGCGGACACGATGGCCGCCGGCCTGCCGCTCGGCCGGGTGGGCGAGCCCCGGGACATCGCCAACTGCATCCTCTATCTCGCGTCCGATGAGTCCGACTACGTCACAGGCGCCGAGTTCACCGTCGACGCCGGAATGACCGCGGCCTGAGGGATCGGCGCCGCGCTGCAGAATTGTGGATCGTGGTGTGGTATTGCCGGCGGGCGGCAGGCGCGGCAATGTCCGGCATGCGGCGTTGGCGTCGGACCTTATCGGGGACGGTGAGGCGGCGCGCGCGGCGGGGATCGCGTTGAGCACAGGGAGTCGGTCATGGCGTCCAATCTGTTGGTCGTAACCAAGGGACATCCGTTCGACCACAATGCCTTTCACGCGCTCTTCGACGCGAACGCCGACATCGTCACGACCTTCGTGGAGCAGCCCGCGGCGCAGGTGATTCTTCGGCCTGAGAATGTCGGACGCTACGACGCGGTCCTGTTCTACGACATGCTGGGCATTCCGATGGATCCCAATGACCTGGCGTCGGCGCAACCGTCGGCGGACTACGCCAGCAGCATCGAGTCTCTGCTGGCGCGGGGCGTCGGCCTGATCCTGCTCAATCATGCCCTCGTGCAATGGCCGCTGTGGCCACTCTGGCGCGAGATCACGGGCTCGACCTTTCGGCTGACGCAGGGCGAAGTAGACGGACGGCAGGTCCCCGGTTCGGGCTATCGTGGCGGCGCCGGCGAGCCGCACCGCAACGCCACCCACAGGCTATCTCCGCTCGGCGCGCCCCATCCCGTGACACGGGGCCTGGAGTCCGGGTTCGAAATCACCGACGAACTCTACCTCAGGACACCCCTGGCGCGGACGCCCGACATCGTGCCTCTGATGGCGAGCGACTATGCCTTCACTCAGGCCAATTTCAGTCCGCCGCCGCTGGCGCCCAAGGCCGAGCAGGCGGCCTGGGCGCACGAAGACGGCGACAACATCATCATCTGGGCGCGACGGGTCCGCAACAGCCCGGTCGTGGCGTCGGAGGCGGGCGACGGTCCGGCCGCCTACGAGAATCCCGGATTTCGCCGGCTGCTTGCAAATGCCATTCAGTGGGTCACTTCGGACGAGGCCCGGGCCTGGGCGCGCAATTCCCGGCCCGCGGAATAGGCGTCGGCGAACGATCTGCGGGTCAGTATGAGTGGCGCCATGGCCATCAAGACTAAGGTATCAATCGAGACGGCGGACGCGGGCGGTTCGACGTGCAGCCCGGTGACACCAGATCCGGACAAGGGCGCGCGGCGCGGGCGCTATATCACCGATACCATCCTGGCCCGGCGCCGGCGGATCCTCGAGGCCGCCAAGCAAGCGATCGCCGAGGGCGGCCCGGACGCCTTCACCATCCGCGAACTGGGTCGTCGCGCCAAGGTTTCGGTGACGACCATCTATGCGACCTACGGCGACAAGCTGGGACTGATCGCGGCTGCTATCGAGGACTATTATCAGAGCCTGCCGTTGGCGCGCGCGCCGCCCACGGCCAGCCTGTCTGCGCTGGTCGCCTCCAAGGACGACGTGCGCAACGCCATCCTCGCCAATCGAGCCTATGCGCGCCAATACGCGGAACTCTACTTCTCAGGCTCGGTGGACCCGCGCATCTACAAGGTCATCCGCGATACCTCCACCGCATCCGGGGGGCACCTGCCGTGGCTGCAGAAGAGCCTCCGCGATGGCGACATCGTTCCGGGTCTCAGTCTGGACTATCTCACCACCCTGTTCGCCAATCATCGCCTGATGGTCCTGCACGACTGGGCGCATGGACGGGTCAGCGATGACCAACTGGCGACGGCCCTCAAAATGGCCTTTCTGATCCAGGCCCGGGGCGTGACCCGCGGTCGGACCCTGGCGAGGGTGGATGCGGAGCTGAAGCGCCTTGTGCGAACGGCAACGATCTGATGTCCCGATTTCCCCGCCACGGGCGCGCGCTGGCTCCCGGGCCCGCATGCGCCCAAAGGACCCTCAAATGACACTCGACGACCTGCTCGACATCGAGAGGATCCGCAAGCTGCGGATGCTCTACTCATACTATCTCGACGCGGCGGAACTCGACTCCCTGGTCGGCCTGTTCGTCGATGACGCGGTCTGCGAGTTCGGCCCCTTTGGCGTCTGGACCGGGAAACCGATGATCGCCGAAAACTACGCACGCGTGATGGGTCCGCTGTTCGACAAGGGACCCTTCCATTCGCTGCACGCCAACACCAACCACTGGGTCGAGATCACGGGCGCGGACACCGCGCTAGGGCGCCTCTACCTTATCGATCTGGCTCTGGACGGGGCGCCGGAAGCCAACCCGATGATTTGGCTTGGCGTCTATGATGAAGCCTACGCACGGGTTACCGGTCAGTGGAAGATTCAGCGCTCGAGCCTGCAATTCATGTGGCCGCAGCGTCACCTGACCGAGGGCTTCCCGGGCGCCCACCTGCCGATCCGGCCGTAGGGGCCTGGCGGCGCGCCTACGGACCGCCCGCCACGCTGATGCATTGGCCGGTGGTCCACTCGGCGGCCGGCGAGGCGAAGAACACCGCGGCGGCGGCGATGTCTTCGGGATTTCCCACCCGGCCCAGCGGAATCGTTGGCCCGAACATCCGTTCGGCATGGTCCTGTTCGACGTTCAATGTCTCGGCCAGCATCTCGGTGAAGACGGTGCCCGGCGCGATACAGTTGACGGTGATGCCTCGCGGTCCCAGTTCGACCGACAATGTGCGGGTCATGGCGATGACGCCATTGTTCGCGGTGGAATAGGCGCCGAACCCGGGCGTGGGGCGCAGGGCGGCGATCGAAACAATATTGATGATGCGACCCCCGTTCGACATGCGGGCGGCCGCCTGCTGGGAGCCAAAGAACTTGTGCCGCAGGTTGAGGGAAATCTGCTCATCCCACTTCTGCATCGTAATTTCCGTCAACGGATGTTGCTTGCGGTCCAGATTGCCCCCGGCGTTGTTGACCATGATGTCGATGGCGCCGAGTTCGGCAACCACCCGATCCAGCGCCGCGGGGATCACGGCGTCGTCCATCACGTCGCCCGCGATCGCCAGGGCGCGGCGGCCGGTCTTCTCGATATCGCGAGCCACGGCGTCGATATCCGCCTGACGCCGCGCCAGGACGGCGACGTCGGCGCCGCATTGCGCGAACGCCAGCGCGATGCCCCGGCCAATGCCTTTTCCACCGCCCGTGACCATGGCGACTTTGCCGTCAAGCCGGAACCTCTCGTGCATACCCATCGGTGCTTCCTCTCGATCTTTTTCGTTTCGCGGGACCCGGTGCTCGCGCACCTGGACCTGCGCCTGCCATCCGGCTGCGGGACCGTTCTGGATCTGAGATGAGGCTCGCCATGCGACCCTTGAAACGGCTTGGTCGGCGATACCCAATTCTCGTAACGTGTGATGGTTTTAACGCTATTGGGCGAAGCCGTGAAAGGCAAGGCCGGGCAGCTGTCAGTCGCGACGGTCGTGTCCAACAAACGCTTTGGAAGCCTCGGCGGCCTGTGCTCAAATCCGGTCAATTCTGACGCCTTCAAAGGCGGCGCCCGGGTAAGGAGATGGGATGGACCCCCTGCAAAGGCTTCTGGACATCGAGGAAATCAGGGGTCTGAAGGCGCGCTACTTCCGCTGCATGGATACGAAGGACTGGGATGGCCTGTCCAAGGTGTTCGCACCTGAAGCCATCTTCGATCTGCGAGAGGTGAGCAGCCTGCGCAATCCGCTCACCGGCGAGTGGAAGCCGCCCTATGATGGCGAGTCGGCGGTCCACCGCGGCCACGCGAACGTTCTCAAAATGATCCGCGACGCCGTGGAGCACAGGGTGACGATTCACCACGGCCACATGGGCGAGATCGAGATCCTCAGCCAAGACACGGCGCGCGGAATCTGGGCCATGGAGGATGTTGTCGTCAACGCCCCGGGGGGTGAGCCGATCAACATGCACGGCTCGGGGCACTATCACGACACCTACCTGCGACTAGCGCGGGGTTGGGCCATTCTGACCACCAAAATCACGCGCCTCGCCCTTGAGGTCTAGGCGTATCGAAGCCCTGCATGTGGGGCTTCGCCGGCGCTTGCCGCCGCAATTACTCTCATTGTTGGGAGGTTGAGGGCGCTCAGCCGATGTGATCCGGATGTAGCGGAACAGTTCGTACCCCGCCGCATCGGGCGGGACGATTGCGGGAGAGCCACATGTCAACGATCCTCATAACCGGCGCGAGCCGCGGCATCGGTCTGGAGCTTGCCCGGCAATACGCCGAGGCCGGTGAGCGGGTGTTTGCGACCTGCCGCGCGCCGGCTGAGGCCGACGACCTCAAATCCCTGGCCAGCGGCGCGGACGGACGCCTCACGGTGCATGCGCTGGATGTCGGCGACGGCGCCTCGATCGCCAGCTGCGCCAAGGCGGTCGGCGATACGCCAATAGATGTCTTGATCAACAATGCCGGCATCCTGGGCGGCAAGTCGCAAACCTTGGAGTCGATCGATTTCGACGCCTGGGTCGAGGCCTTCAAGGTGATGACCATCGGTCCCTTTCGGATGGTGCAGTCGTTCCTGCCCAACCTCAAGGCCGCCGCCGCGCCAAAGGTGATGACCGTCACCAGCCAGCTGGCCGCATCGACCTGGCCGTTTGGCGGATCCTATGCCTATTCCAGCGCCAAGGCCGGGGTGAACAAGGTGATGCAGACGCTGGCCAAGGACCTCAAGGCGCAGAACATCACCGTCGCCATGATCCATCCGGGCTGGGTGAAAACCGACATGGGCGGCGCCGGCGCCGACATCACGGCGCAGGAAAGCGCGACTGGAATTCGCAGCGTGATCGCCGGCCTCACGTCAGAGACATCCGGCAGGTTCTACAAGTGGAACGGCGAAATCCACCCGTGGTGACCGCAATCGCGCCCGGCGCGATCCCGGAGGACTAGGCAATCCCCCGCCGAAAGGATCTCGGGCGAAAACACAAATTCGTTGCATATTTGGCGGTGATCGCCGCAAATTCCAAGGGAGTCTGGCGGTGCGGCGAAAGCCCACCGCCCCACCCCTTCAGATCGGATTTCAGAAAGGGCCCGGCCGATGGATCTTGGACTTGCAGGCAAGAAGGCTCTGGTCACGGGATCGACGCGCGGCATCGGTCGGCGGATCGTCGAGAGCCTTTTGGCGGACGGCGCGGCCGTGGCCATTGGCGCGCGCGACGCCGCCGAGGTGGCCGCCGCGGTGGAAACCCTGGGTCGGACCGGCACGGTGGTTGGCGATGTCCTCGACGTGGCCGACGCTGACAGCTATCGCGGCTGGATCAACGCAATGGCCGCGAAGCTCGGCGGCGTGGACATTTTTGTCCACAACGTCTCCGGCGGCGGCGGCATGGATGGCGAGGCAAGCTGGTACAGGTGCTTCGAGGTCGACATCATGGGCGCCGTGCGGGGCTGTGAGGCGGCCATGCCGCACCTGAAGGCCTCGAAGGCCGGCTCGGTCATCTTCATCGGCACGACGGCGGCGGTGGAAACCTTCATGGGGCCCATGGCCTACAACGCCATGAAGGCGGGTCTTGTAACCTATGCCAAACAGCTGTCGCAGGCTGTGGGGGCCGACAATATCCGGGTCAATGTGGTGTCGCCGGGGCCGATCCAATTCCCCGGCGGCGCATGGGAAAACATCGGCAAGGGGATGCCGGACCTCTACCAGTCCCATCTTGCGGTTCAACCGAACGGACGCTTCGGAACGCCTGAGGAAGTGGCCCAGGTAGTGGCCTTCCTGGCCAGTCCCGCCGCCAGCTGGGTGACCGGCGTAAATCTCGTTGTCGATGGTGGCTACACCAAACGCGTCCAGCTCTAGCTCGGGTACGCAAAGGCGCGACGAAAGGAAGACAGCTGATGGCCAGAACAGAGCCCCGAACGGCGCCGACCGAACTGAAAAGCCCCGTCACCCTGGAAGACGTGGACCTGTTTTGTCCCGGCGCCCAGGAACACTGGTATGAGGCCTATCCGATCCTGCACGCCCAGGCGCCGGTCCTTCGATTGCCCGGCGAGGGCGCCGAGCCCGGGACGGATGGGTTCATCCTGACCAAGTATCAGGACATCCTGACGGTGGTGCGCGACCCGGAACGCTTCCCGCCGGGCCTGACGACGCCGCCAAAACCAAATCCCGACGGGTCCATGCCGCAGATGAACGCCATGATGGCGTCGATCCAGAGCCTGAGGCCAAACGAGGATCTCTGGCGGGCGCACAAGTCTGAGCTGACCGATCCCTGGGTGGGGACGGGGGCGACGCGCCACCGCGACATGATCAGCGGGGCCGCGACCAGGCTGATCGACGGTTGGATCGCCGACGGCGCCGTGGAGTTCGTCGGGAAATTCGCGCGGCCGCTGCCCCAGGTCGTCATGGCCAATGTCCTGGGCTTTCCGCACGAGGACATTCCGCGGATGGAGATGTGGGGCGCCGCCCAGGTGATGGCGTTTGTCTACGGCAAGGGCCATCGCAATCAGCTGACCCTGGAGCAGATGGGCGAACAGATGCGCCTGCTGGCCGGGTTCGGAGAGTATGTGGCCGCCTGGGTCGTCGAGAAGCGGCGCGCGCCTAAGGACGATATGATCTCCTGGCTGACCCAGGTGACCTATGGCGGCCTGGACCGGCAGCTGACGGACACGGAGATCAACGGGATCGTCTATGCGATGATGATCGGCGGCCTGGAGACGACACAGTACGCAATCGCCGAGCAGGCCCAGTTGTTCTGCGAGGATCCGGATCTCTATCGGGCCATCCGCGCGGATCGCGGCAAGCTGCGGAATTTCATCGAGGAGAGCCTGCGTCTGCGCTCGCCCACCCAGGGGCTATCCACGCGAACCACCACCCGGGACGAGGAGTTTCAGGGCGTGAAGGTTCCCGCCGGATCGCTGCTGCATATGCGCTGGGCCGCCGGCAACCGCGATCCCGAGGAATGGGTTTGTCCCCACGATCTGCAGCTCGACCGCAAGGGTGTGACCCGACATCTCACATTCTCCCAAGGGTCGCGCAGTTGCCCGGGGTCGGGAATTTCCCGGCTGGAGCAGCTGACCGCCTGGAACCTCCTCATGGACCGGATCGAGACGATCGAGTACGCGCCCGGCAACAGCTTCGCGCATCAGCCGGGGATCATGCTGGGCCTGGCTGAGTTGAAGCTGAACTTTACCGCCGCGCCCTGAGCTCGTCCTCACTCAGGTTGATCCAACCTGAGTGGGGACGGCGCCTAGAATGTCGCCGCCAGCTCCAGGCCCCAGCTGCGGCCGGGCGTGATCGTGCTGGATCCGAAGAGGGGGGCGATGAGGATCGCCGCCTCACGCCGCCAGTTGGTCAGGTTCCGGCCAAACACCGTCGCCTTGTAGTTTTTGTAGGTGTAGCTGACGGAGGCAGACACGTCTGTGTGAGCTTTGGTGAATCCAAGGCTGGTATTGTAGATGTCGCCAAAGCTCGAATCCACCCAGGTGACCTTCGACCCCAACGCCAGGGAGCCCTGCGCGACTGGAACCGTATAGAGGACCGATCCACCCGCCGTGTACTTGGGCGCATTTCGAGGCACCAGGAACGTCGCATTGACGATCGGGACCGGGCCGGCCTTGTTACCGGGGAAGCCGATCTGCAGGTCAGTGTACTTGGCGTCCAGATAGCCCAGCGACGCGGCCAGATTGAGCTGGTCTGTGACCGCCCACTGCAGCTCAGCCTCTAGGCCCTGATAGCGAAGACCACCGACGTTTGTGAACAGGGTGACGACGGTATTCGTTGTCTTGTCGAAGACGATGGCAGACTCTTGCTTGTTGGCGAAGTCATTGAGGAAGGCTGCCAGGTTCAATTGCACGCGGTGATCGAAGAACTGGCCTTTCATGCCAAGTTCATAGGATTTCGCGGTCTCGGGGGCGTACTGGTTTTGCAGGAAGTCCGCCGTGTTCTGATTGACCCCGAAGAAACCGCCTGAGTGCCAGCCGCCGGCAAAAGAGCCGTAGAACATGATGTCCGGCGTCATCTTGTAGGACAAGGCCGCCATCGGTGTGACCTGCGTCCAGCTGTTGCTCAGATCCGCGCTTCCGGGGAACACATCAACATTGATGCGCGACGCCGGCAGTATGTAGGACTGATAGCCGACGAAGTGCTTCTTCTCCCAGGTGTACCGAAGACCGGCCGTCAGGGTGAATTTCGGCGCAAACTCCCAGTCGGCATGCGCAAAGCCCGCGGCAGAGTCGGTCTGCTGAGTCTCATAGAGCTTGTTGACGAGCTTTGGGCCATACGCGCTGCTGACGCCGGAGTCACACTGAACGCGCCCGAAGATCGCGGTCAGCGTAGGGCTGGTGCGTGGCGCCAGGCACGCGGCGATGGGATTGGAGAAGCCCGTCGCGGCAGCCAGGGACGGAGCGCCCCAGGTATTGGTCGCCAGATTGTAGCCACTCAGGATCGGAACGAAGGTCCAGAAGTCACCACCAGTGATCCACTTGCGATCAAAGTAGCTGCTCCAATAGTAGGCGCCAGCTACGTAGGAGATATTACCGAACTTGCTATCCCAATCTCCTTCCATGCGCACTTCCTGGCTAAACTGGTGATAATGAGCGTCAGTGGAGATGGTGATAAAGTCGGTGCTGGATCCGTCGAAATCTTCCGACGCCTGCTCATGTTGCTTGCGATAGCCGGTCACCGACACGATTCGGAGATTGTCACTCAGCTTCGCCGACAGGTTGAGCGTGTAGGCATCGGTCTGCACGTGGCCCGGGCTCGGAAAGTTGTCGTTGATGGTTTTTGCGATGGAGAGGTCCGTCCTGGCCGGCGTGTTCTGCAGACCGAACAGGCCCGGCAGGAAATTGTCTATGGTGCCCCCTGGTCCTTGCGACGAACCCGGCGTGTTGAAATCGCTGGGGCCCGTGCCGACTGGCAGGACACCAGCCCCGACGTTGTAGTTGCCGAGAAATGCGCCGCCCTGGCTCTTGTCGTCGAACTTCTCGACGGTCAGCAGAGCTTCGATCCTGTCGTTGGGATTGAATTTGAGCACAACCCCGTAGTTCTTGTAGTCTTTCTGCGGCTGGTTGATGTTCAGGAACGTGTTGTGCAGATAGCCGTCGCGCTTGGCGGAGAAGAAGAAAAACTTAGCGGCGAGTACATCCCTGATGATGGGGGTGTTGAGGACGCCGCGGAACTCCTGATCGTCCCAACTCCCGGTGGTGTATTGAACCTTGCCGCCCCATTCGCCGGTCGGCTTGGAGCGAATGACATTCAAGGCGCCGCCAACCGTGTTGCGTCCGAACAGCGTGCCCTGCGGACCGCGCAGGATTTCGACGCGGTCGACATCGAAGTTTTCGATGATCTGGCCCGGCAGGGATCCGAGATAGATGCCATCGATGACCACGCCGATCGGCGAGTCGATCGAATTGTCGTCGGTGCGCGAGGGGCTGATGCCGCGAATGTTGATGCTGGGCGAGTTCGCGCGCTGGTAGATGGAGTCGATGCGCACGTTCGGCGTGAAGGCGACGATGTCGCGAATGTCGCGAACGTCGGCCGAATTCAGCTGTTTGGTGATCGCGGTGATGGCGATGGGCACGTTCTGGACGGACTCGCCCTTCGAACGCGCCGTGACCACGACCTCTTCAACCCGGTTGGTCACGGTCCGGTCGCCCGCGGCCGAGCCGCCGGGCCTGGTTTGCGCCTCGGCCAGACCCGACGATAGAAGCAACGCCGGCAAGGCCAGAACGGCGGCGCTGGCGGTCGCCGCCATCAAGCTGCGTCGGCGCGAGAAATTCCTATCCATCGCAGAGCCTCCCCCATTGTTTTATTTGGACACTCAACACGGCGCGCCAGCATCGGACGTGTCCGATATCTGAGCGAACTGCACGCTGCCCTCGGATCACTCTGAGGCTAGGGTATGAAAGTGGAAGCTAGCGTAAACGCTAGTTCTGCCGGTCCGCCGGGCCGGACGGCGGGCGCTCACGCCACCGCGCGGATCATGCCCATCTGGGAGGCGACGGCGGCCGCGCGGGTGCGGTTGTTGACGCCCAGTTTCGACACCGCGCTTTCCACATGGAACCGGGCCGTGGACGGGGACCGGCCGATGAGTTCGGCGATATCCGCGTCGGTCTTGCCCATCGCCACCCACGTCAGGCACTCGAGTTCGCGTTCGCTCAGGGAGACGTGGGGCAGCAACACCATCGCGTCCGGACGTTCACGATAGACATGGCCCATGAACAGATGCGCCGCCAGCCGCAACTCATTGGAATAGGTCGCCAGGATCTGATCGACATCCACGTCGTGGTCTATGGCCAACCATCCCACCGCGCCGACGCGGGACATGGGCAGATGCACGGGCACGGTCACGCCCCCGACAATGCCCTTCTCCGCGGTTCGCCGACTGAACACATCAAGTCCAGGATCCCAGGGGAACCCCGATTCCAGGACCCGCGCCACGCGCCAGGCGAAAGGATCGACCGAGACCCTGCAGGCCCGGCCAATCGGGCATCTCTGATCCACGGGCTCGGACTCGGGATTCGTTCTGGGCGCCAGCTGGCCAAACAGCTCGCCGAAGCCGCCGTTGATGCTTACGCGCCAGTGCTTGGCGGTGAAGTCTTCCACCACGCCCGGTTGGCTGAGCCCGATGGCCACGCCGATCGCCTTCAACGGCAACGCCGCGTCAGCAAGGCTTGCGGCGTTCCCCACGGCATTTACGTGACACCTGAGAGAGACTCTCAGCATGGACGCGCCCCCCTGCTCTGTACCCTCTATTCCGAGTGTAGTTTCGAGTACCGTCGCATAGCCCCGGCCAAAGTCAAACGCGCGATTATCGGCTCCCCTCGCGCGAGACCTCAAGCCTCAGGCGCGATTTCACGCGAATGAAAGTGGCGGTGGCGATAGACCCCTTCCCACAACAGGAAAGCTCTGGGGGCTTACACTCGGTTCCAGTCCTGGCGCGCCGCCCATCGGTCCATGGGCGTCGGCGTGATCGGCAATTTGGCCAGGGCGGCGGCGACATCCACCACGAGGGGGGAGGTTGGCTGAACATTGTACCAGCGGTAGAACTGCGCCATGCCGTCATAGATGCTGTGCGGCAGGACCTCGGACGAGCCGGTGACCAGCAGGCTCATCTTGGCGGCGTAGTCGTCGGGGGTGAGGCTCTGGAAGCGGATGGTCCGCCCCGCCGCGACGCTCACCCGCTCGGCGACTTCGGCGCCGACCAGGGCTTCCGGCCCGCCGACCAGCACCTTTTCGGCCGTCAGGTCGTCACGCGCCAGGCCGCATGTCATATAGGCGGCGACGTCCTCCAGGCAGATCCAGGAGATCTTGAGGGTCTCGCCGGCGGGATAGGCCCAGACATCCTTGTGGACGATCGAAGGCTTCGACCATACGCGAATGAGGTTGTCCATGAACACCACCGGACGAACGACCACATAGGGCACGCCGCTGTCGGCGATCGACCGCTCGATGTCGCGACGACCGTCATGGGCAGACAGGTTCAGGTCGTGCTCGGCGACGAAGCAGCTGGTGTTGAACACGATCTTGCCCAGGCCCGCGCGCTTGGCCGCCGAGGCGATCCGCCGGCCAAACCCCGCCGCCCGGGCGCGATCAAACTCGAAGGGCAGGTGCATCGCCAGGGCATCCTGTCCCTTGAAGGCTTCAAACAGCGACTCTTCGTCCTCGATGTCGGCCTGCACGACGGGAACTGACGCGAAGGGGGTGTCCTTCAGGGCGTCGACCCGGCGGACACCCGCGGTCGGTTGAAAGCCGTCCTCCAGCAGGCGTTGCAAAAGGGGGAAGCCCTGGTCGCCGCTCGCGCCGAGAACGAGAACCTTGCGGATGCTGGTCATTAGGTGCGGACCTCACTTCAGTCGCGTCAGGGGAAGGGTGTGTTGGAGAGCCGCGCGGCGTGCCGGCCCGCGATGCACCCGAAGGTGAGGGCCGGACCCAGGGTGCCGCCGGCGCCGGCGTAGACCGAGCCCGTCGGTGCGGCCATCACATTGCCCACCGCGTAGAGCCCCGCGATCACATCGCCATCGGGATCGAGCGCGCGCCCACGGGCATCGGTCCGCACGCCGCCATTGGTTCCCAGGGCGCCCATGGTGATCGGAACGGCGAAGAATGGCGGCGTCAGCAAGGGTCCCAGGGTCCCAGCCGCGCCGGGGCGCGATCGATCACCGTAGAAGATGTCGTAGGCGCTTTCTCCACGCCCGAAATCCGGATCGCGCCCCTGGGCGGCGTGGCCGTTGAAGCGCGCGACGCTCGCCTCAAGACCCGCCCCGTCGCAGCCGATCACGTGCGCCAGGTCCGCCAGGCTTGGGGCCGAGAAGATCCAGTCGGGCGCGTCGGGGCCAGGGGGCGCCGGGCCCACCGCATAGCGAGATTTGTAGTCGGCGTCGAAGATCAGCCAGGCGGGCAGGTTGGCCCAGCTGTAGGTGTTGGGATCAAATTGCTGGAAGGCTCCGCCGAGGGCGGAATAGTTGGTCGCCTCGTTGCAGAAGCGCCGCCCGCGGCGATTGACCATCAGCGAACCGGGGAGCGTCCGCTCGATCAGCACGGGGGCCGATCTTGGCGATCCGTCCGGCCAGGTCTCGCCGCTGGGGGTGAGGGTCGGCGCCCACCAGGCGCTGGTCATGTTGCCTAGGCCCGCGCCGACGCGTTGCGCGAGCTTCAAGCCGTCTCCGGTCGCCATCGGAGGCGAGGCCGGGTGGGTCAGCGGACCCCTCAGGAAAGCGCGGGTGAGCTCGGCGTTCCATTCAAAGCCGCCCGTCGCCAGGATCACGCCACGCCGAGCCGCCAGGCGGTGAACCTGGCCGGCCAGCACATACTCCACGCCGACGACGGCCCCATCGTCGACCAACAGGCGCCGCACAGGCGCGTCGAGGATCGGTTCGATGCCGCGATCAAGACAGCCCGCCAGCAGGGCGCCGACCAGCGCCTGTCCGAAGCCGCGCTGATCGGCCTGGATGCGGGCCTGGAATGTTTCCATGGACGGGATTGTCGTTGCGCCGCCCAAGGGTGTCTCGCGAAGCATCAGGCGTTGCACAGGTCCTGATGTGAAGACGCGCTTGGACCAGGCGCCGAGGCGGTTGAAGTCAAAGAGATCGGTGTCCAAGGCGCGACCGCCCTGCGGACGCGCGCCTGGCCGGTCAAGGTAGTAGTCGGGATAGCCTTCCAGGATGGCGAAACGCAGGGGTGTCGCCCGCTCCAGAAAGGCGATGGCCTCGCCCGCGCCGTCAACAAACGCCGCCAGGACGTCGTCGTCCAGGTCGTCCGAGAGGGCGTGGAAGTAGGCGAGCGCCGCGGCGCGATCGGCGTCTCGCTCATCGGCGGCCATGTGCGCGTTCCCGGGGACCCAGACGACGCCTCCGGATATCGCCGCGGTCCCGCCGACGTTCGTCGATTTCTCGATCAGCCGGACGTCAGCGCCGGCGTCGCGCGCGGCGATCGCGGCGGCGAGCCCACTGGCGCCGGCCCCGATGACCACGACATCTGCAATGTCCTCCACGTCCCGCGCTCTCCAGGGAGCGCCGAAGGGCGCCAGCGCGCTAGGATGCAGCCAGAGCGATAGCGGGCAACTCCCGGAATCGACAGATTGCGCCGCCAGACGCGACGCCGCGCCCCAGGGCGCGGTGGTCAGTCACCGGCGAGGAAGGCTCGCAGCGGATCCTGCGGCCAACGCCCGCCACGGATCTTGAGACCCGCGTAGATCCCCTCGTCCCACTGGCAGGTGGAAGGCCCGTTGTGATTCCAATCCATCACATAGATCCGGCGCGAGATCCGCCATTCGCAGGTCCGACGCTCCAGCAGGTCGAGATAGCGGCCGCCCACCACCATCTCCCTTGGCCCGTCCGCACCTTCGAACTCGTGAAACGCGTGGCAATAGGTTTCGGCGCGGGCCTGCTCGCCTTGAAATTCGACCAGCAGGTTGCCGACGGAATGCTGGGTCCGGCGCATGCCCTTGAGCGCCGTCACCGTGGCGCGCGCCCAGGCGCCGGCGTCTTGCTCGCCCGAGCCATAGTCGGCCCTGGCGTCGGGCCAGAACACGGACAGAAGCGTCTCGATGTCGCATCGATCGATGCCCCGCGCGTATCGCGCCATCACGTCGGCGACCTTCTGCCGGGCGATCATCTCCAGCAGGCCGGCGACATCGACGTCATTGGCTGGTGTCATTCAGACCTCCGGATGGCGACCCCCAGACCCTGTCCCGGCGGACTTGACTCAATTCAGCCGGGATCAAACAGGGTCATCGTCCATTTAGCGCACGCGGACGACCTCGCGTTGATTGCTGAGATCCTTGTCGCCGCGATAGCCGATCAGCACGTCTGGGGCGCCCTTCAGCCATTCGTCGGCGGCGGGCTCGGTGCGCGCCCAGTCCACCAGTTCGCTGCGATGGGCGATCTTCCAGACGCCGTCGCGCCGCTCGTAGCGGTCAATGTAGCGGCCGCTGATGAACAGGTCCTTGGCCACGCCGTCCTGCGCGATGCGATGAAAGGCCTGAAAGTAGATCTCGCCGAACCCCACGTCGCCCTCGACCTCAATCAGGGCCTGACCCATCATGTGGTGGTTGGACAGGTGGTCGCGCAGGGCGTTCTGGGCGGACGCCACGAAGCCGTCGGGTCCGCCGCGGTAGAAGCCATAGTCCGTGGTGGCGTCGTCCCAGAAGACCGAGCGGTGCAGCGATGGCATCAACCTGTCCTGCGCCCGCAGGTAGCGGCAGCACAGGTCATAGATGTCCTGTCTGGAAATCAGGGCGTCCACACGGGGATCGGGATGGGGCGAGATCACGGCGAAAGTCCTCCTGCGGTCAGCTGGCGGTCGGCGCGCCGATGAGGCGGACTTCGCCGTTGTGGAAGGCCGGGATCGTTCCGCCGGTGGTCTGGCCGGCGTCCACCAGCAGGGTGTGGCCGGTCACGAAGCGGGCTTCGTCGCAAGCCAGGTACAGCAGGCCATAGGCGGGGTCCTCGGGTGCGCCCGCGATCCCCAGCGGCGAGCCGGCGGCGATCCGCTGGCGCGTGCCCTCATGGTCGGAGGGGTCGCCGGTCAGCAGGGACGCGGTCATCGCCGTGACCGTGTTGCCCGGGGCCACCGCGTTGACCCGCACGCCGTATTGCGCCAGCTCCGAGGCCGCCGACTTGGTCAGGCCGACCACCCCATGCTTGGCGGCGGTATAGGCGTGGGGACCCAGGCCGCCCATGAGGCCGGCGGTGCTCGCCACCGACAAGATCGAGCCGCGCCGCCGCGGGATCATGACGCGCGCGGCGTGTTTGATCCCGAGAAAGACTCCGGTCAGCAGGATGGCGAGGGTGCGGTTCCAGTCGTCAAGTGGCGTGTCCGCGATCGGGCCGACCGCGCCAATGATACCGGCGTTGTTGACCATCACGTCCAACCCGCCAAAGGCCGATACCGCCAGGTCGACGCAGGCCGCGACATCGGATTCCGAGGTCACGTCGGCGCGGATGAAGCGGGCGCGCGACCCGAGGTTTTGCGCCAGCGCCGCGCCGGGTCCCTCCTGCAGGTCGGCGATCACCACGCAGGCGCCCTGCGCGTGGAACAGCTTGGCCGTCCCGGCGCCGATGCCGCTGGCCGCGCCGGTGATCACCACAACCTTGTCTTTCAGCCTGTCCGTCACGTCCGGGTCTCCGTCTCAACGAGAATGCGTTACGCGCCTTCCCAGGCCCGCGCCTTGACGAGCGCCGCACGGAAGGGGCGCAGGCAAAGCAGCAAGGCGACCGCCGCCAGCGGGTAGTTGACCGCCGCCATCAGACTGAGGCTGCCGCCAAGCGATTTGCCGGCGAACACCTTGTCGCTGATCAGGCCGCCGACCAGAGGGCCGAGCGCCAGGGACAGCGCGTTCACCACGAGCGAATAGAGGGCGATGATCCGCCCCTTCAACTCATTCGGCACGATGAACTGCAAGGCCGTCATGCCCAATCCCCCCGGCCATCCCATCAGGAAGGTGATCGGCGCGAGCAGCAGCAGGGTTTGCCAGGCGCGGGGAACCAGCGGCATGGCGATGGCCAGGGGCATGAGCGCCAGGATCGCGAAGAGCACCAGTCGCATGGTGGAGTCCGCCGCCCCACGCGCCACCAGCCTCGACGCCAGCCGGCCCGCGACAATGCTGCCGGTCAGGCCCAGGCCAAAGGCCATCAGGCCGTATTTCAGGCCCGCCTCGCCCCGCGGCAGGCCCCGCTCGCGCACCAGGAACTCGATCACCCAGAAGAACAGGCCCCAGCCCTGGATCGACATGGCGATGTAGGCGATGAAATGCAGGGTCAGGAACCGGCGTCTCTCGCCCAGAAAGGTCAGGATCTGGCGCGACGTCAGCGGCGCGGGGCCATCCGTCGCTGCTCGTTCCCTGCGCTTCGGCTCACGCAGCGTCAGGAAGCCGATCAGCGCGAGCAGGACACCCGGCAGGCCGAGCAGCAGGAAGACCGCCTGCCACGACCGCACCTCGCCCAGCAGCGGCAGGATCAGCGGCGGCGCCGTTTCGAAATACTGCGCCAATCGGCCGCCGCCGATACTGGCGACGCCCACGCCAAAGAAGGGCGCGGCGGTGAACACGCCGATGGCCATCGGCAGGTTTCGACGGGGAAGCAGGTCCGACATCATCGAATAGGCGGCCGGCCCCAACGCCGCTTCGCCGAGGCCCACGCCCATCCGCGCCAGAAAGAGCGTCACGAACTGGTTGACCATCCCGCACGCCGCGGTCATTGCGCTCCAGAATGCGATGCCGGCCGTTATCACCACGCGCCGCGATCGCTGATCGGCGATCCAGGCCGCCGGGATGGAGCCCACCGAATAGAGCAGGCTGAAGGCGACGCCGCCCAACAGCCCCATCTGGCTGTTGCTTAGACCGAGATCGCCTTGGACCGGCCCGATCAGCACCGCCAGCACCTGGCGGTCGACGCTCGACAGCGTGGCGGCCACGGTCAGGAAGCCGACCACGTACCAGGCGTAGAGGCGCGCCCGCGCCTCCGCCGCCGGCGGCGGCGACGTCACACGGGGCGCGGACGCCACCGTCTCGCTCAACTCGGAGATTTCGGTCACGGGTTCAGTCCCTCAGATAGGAATCGAGGGTCATATGCATGCGTCGCGTGCGGGCTTCCTGGTAGTTTCCAAGAGTCTGTCCGCGCTTGCGGGAAGCCTGCATGCCCTTGTATTGCATCGCCAGATTGTCAGTGTCCTGATCGTAGACGAACCCAAGGCCCGGGCTCATGCCCGGCGCCGAGGCGTAGGAGTCGCCCGGCGTGAGCCGATGCGCCGCCGGGGCTTCGGGACGGGTCTCGCCAGGCGCCAGGGGACGCAGGAACAGCAGGTCGAACAGGGTCCTGCCCGGGTCCGAGCCGATCGGGCGAAAGCGGTAGACCATCGGCAGGCCCACCCCCGGAAACATGAACATGTTGGGGAACAGGAAGTATTCGATGGAATCCAGCATCTCGCTGTCCGAATAGCTTGACAGGTCGAGTCCCCACTCCGCCCCCAGGGTCTTGCGCAGGTGCTCGGAGGCGACCGATCGGGCCAGTCGCCCCTCGGGAACCGTGGCCCCCTCAGGCGCCGAACCCATCTTGTTCAGGATCTCCTGCTGGGTCTGCGGCCGCGTGAAGTGAGGGCTCGGGTGTCCAATGGTGTGGATGAAGCGGCTGACCGTCTCGCCGAAGATGTCGTACTGGGCGTTGGCGTCGGCGGCTGTCGGCAAGGCCTGCGTGTGCGTGGCGAACACGTGATAGGCTTCGAGAAACGCCTCCTGCGCGGCCTTCCAGTTGGTTTCGAGTTCCTTCTGGATGTGCAGCACCGTGTAACGGTTGGCCAGGTCCCAGCCGTCCTTGAGGTGATCGGGCAGGACGCCGAGATGGTCCGCCAGGGGGCCGGCGTCGGGATCCATGTTGATGAACACGAACCCGCCCCAACGCTCGACCTTCACCTCCGGAAGCCGGTAGGCCTCATCGGTGACGTGCGGGAAATCCCATCGGCAGGGCACAGCCTTCAGTTGGCCATCGAGGCTCCAGCTCCAGCCGTGGAAGGGGCACCGAAGGATCGGCGCCACGCCCCGGCTGTCGGAGGGTCGAAACTGCGTGCCGCGATGCAGGCAGGCGTTGATGTAGCCCTTGATCTCGTCTGGCCCGCTCTTGACCAGGATCACCGAGTGGCGGCCGACGTCGTAGGTCAGGTAGTCGCCCACCTTGAGCAGGTGTTCTTCCCGGCAGGCCCATTGCCAGACGCGAGGCCACAGGTTTTCCACTTCCCGGTCGAAAAAGGCCGGGGACGTGTATCGGTCATAGGCGATGTCGGCGTCGCCCAAGAATTCATAGCGGGCCTCGGTCAGGGCCGGCGGCGCTGTCTGTCCGTCAGCCAGGATCAGGTCGCGGGTCGACGGACCGGGGCAGCGCGCGTCTCCGGGGCGCGGCGCGCCGCCGCCCGGCGCGTTGGTAAGGTCGTCGGCCATCGGATCCTCCCCTTTTCGCGGGCGGGTGCGTGACATTCCGTCCCGCCATCTCGTTGGTTGGCCAATGACGACCCGCGGTCGAGCGCCGCGCTCAGCCTGAGACGAACAGCTGCTCGAGCGCGTCGTCGTCGGCGGCGGCGATCAGACGATCGACCCATTGATGGAAGCGCTGGGCCCCGCCTTCGTTTCGTCCGAACAGGACGTGCTTGCGGCCGCCGTTCTTGAGCGCGGCCTGCTGGCGAAAGCCGGTCGCATAGTCCTCATCGCGCACGACGTGCTCGAGGAAGGCGCATTGCCCATCGACCAGGGCGGCCTCCGCCGCATCGGGAACCTTGGCCGTCAGAAAAATCTGGGTGGTGACGGATGTATCGACGGTGGCTCCGGGCAGCAATTGAGAGATCATAACCGTCCGAACACCACTATTGAAATTGGCGATCGAAATATGCGGGAATACCGTCCAGACACCGTTCAGCATGTCTTCTGTCGACCAATCCTCCTCGGCTATTCCTTCGAAATTCAACAGGTCGGGACTGGGCGCCTGAACCCGCTGATGCGGTCCCCAGGCATAGTAAAGCGCCTGATTTAGCATCTGCTCGCCAAACGTATTCTTGTGAAGAACAGGCAGGTGATAGAAATCCAGATATCCATCGTAGGCGATCTTCCAGTTCGGACCCTGGATGACCTGGCTGGAATGAAAGTGCCAATCGGCGAAGCCATAGTGCGCCAACAGTTTGTCATAGCCGCTGAGAAAGGCGTCGAAGCTGAAGGTGCTGTCGGGGTTGACGATCACCCAGATCAGACCGGCCCGCTCGGTCACCCGAAGCGGGGTAAGCCCGTAACAGGATTTGTCGATGTCACCGAAATCGTCGGCCGAGGCGATCCCCATCAGCTCGCCCTTCTGGGTGAAGGTCCAGCCGTGGTAGGGGCACATGAAGCGGCGCGCATTGCCGCGACCTTCCGCCGCGACATTCGTGCCGCGATGGCTGCAGGAATTGACGAAGGCGCGGACCACGCCATCCTGGCCGCGGGAGAGAAGCACGGGCACGCCCGCCGCCTCGAGGGCCTTGAAATCCCCCGGCTTGGGCATCTCCGCCGTCACCGCCAGCAGCAGCGGCACGCGCTTGAAGATCCTCTCGACCTCGGAGGCGAAGATCGCCGGGTCGAAATAGCGGTCGGCGGGAAGGGCGACCACGTCGGGGACCTTGGCGAGGGTGTGCGCCTTGGCGTGCGCCATGCCGTTGCGGACCATGGCGGAGAGCTCTGATCGGTCGAGAACCTTGTTCATCTTCGCTCCGGAAACTGGCTGGCGATGCGTCCTGGCGACTTAGCGGTCACTTGGCGGTGAAGAAGTCCGCCCGCGGGCGGCCCTCGGGATCATAGACCGGCTCGACGAGATCGACGCGATATTTGCGGGTCACCGCTTGCTTGATCCCGACACCGCCCAGGTGGGCCAACATGCCCTGGTAGGGCTTACCGGCGAGGTGAATGGCAAGATCCGCCTCGCTCTCCCAGTCCTCGAAGACGTTCACCCGCCCCGGCCGGCTGAGGTCCGCCGTCCAGGCGTACTGAAGGCAGCCGGACTCGGCCAGGGCGGCTTCGATCAGCGGCCGGGCGTCGAGCAGCGCCTTTTCGCGCGCCTCGGGCGCCAGGTCGATCTCGCCGGAAATCACGATTCTCATGGTCTTCAACCCTCAGGTCTGATCGTGCAGGATCTTGTAGGAACGGCTCGCGAACAGCCACGCCCCTTTGGTCTTCACCAACTCGTCGTCGTAGGCGCCGATGATGCGGCGAACGGCGCCCGCATGGTCGATAAGCACCTCCTGGGTGTAGACGCGGACGCTGGCGCGATCGCCGCGCACCTCGATCGCGCCGGGCGTCGCGAAGAACCCGGCCACGGCGAACGCCGACATCGCGCCCTGCCACGCCGCCTTGATCTGCGTCTTGCCGGCGACATCGATACCCGGCAGGCGCCAGACGCCGTCATCGGCCCAATTTGCGATCCAGGCGTCCGCGTCATGGCGGAACACGGCGTCGCTGTACGCCTCGATACGTTCACGGATAGCCAAGCGGTCTTCGACGGACCCATCAAACATCGATCATGCTCCACCTGTCGACGGCTGCAACCGGCCCGCAAAGTTGGCGTAGGAGGCGTCCGCGGGCCCCCTCTGGCCAAACGTCCATCCCGGCATCGCCGCGCGGTCCCAACTGTCGGTCGATGGCGCCTGAGCGTTCCAGTCGTAGCAGGCCTGCCGGTGCGCAAAGCGCCATTCGCCGTCGCGCCGCTCAAAGCTGTCGAGGTAGCGTCCCGCGGCGACCATGTGAACGTCGGGTCCGCTCGGTTGGGCCAGGGCGTGGTGGGCGGTGAAGTAGCTTTCGCCGCGTGCCCGGTCGCCCGACACCTCGATGAGCACGTTCGCGATGCAGTGCTGCGTCCGCTTCATGGTGGCGAGCAGTGGCAGGACCCAGTCGATGAAGCCCGTGGCGGCGCCGCGAAACCCCCCATGATCGTCCGTGGCGTTGGGATGGAAGAGCGATCGAAGCAGGGCTTCGTCGCAGCGGTCGATGGCCCGGGCCATGCGATAGACCAGTTCAACGCAAGCCTGCTTGTCCAGAAGCTCATCCCACGCCGCTTGCGTCATCCTTACGCCTCCCGACAAGGCGTCATCGAGCACCTTTGACCAGGAAGATCACCCACGCCGATTGCCGACGCAAGTGACTTTAATCGCGGCCGAATAATCTGCTCCCTCAGGACCCTGGAACCCTTGCCGCGCCGGCCTTGACCCGGACCCTCGGCTTGGCCAGATCAGCCTCGCCTTCCAGGCTGGGGATCCGCCAGAGCGTGTGCAGCGCGATTCTGAGCGCCGAAAGAACCTCGGCGATCCGCTCGTCGCGCCGGTCGGGAAAGATCTGCACGAACAGCCAGTCGTTCACCAGGGCGGTCAGATCCCGGGCCGCGCGGAACTGAGGGGTGTCGGCCAGGTCGCCATTGCCGAAGAGCTGCGCTGTAAACCGCTTGGCTTGGGCCTCGACGATCTGGGCGACCTCCTGCAGCACGGGCCTCAGCGCCGGGGTCGTGCGCGCGGCCGTGAGCAGTTCAAGGTGCGCGACCCGGTATCGGTCGGTTATCGGGTTCGCGACAAGGTCAATTGCAAATTCAACGAGATCGCGACCGGCCGGCGGGTTCGACGCCTGACTCTCATAGATTTCCCAGTTGCGGCGGGCGACGTGCTTGGCCAGGGCGATGACAACATCCTGCTTGGTGGTGAAATAGTACTGCAGACACCCCCGGGTCACGCCGGCGAGGTCGGCCACGCGCGCCATGTTTGTTCCATGAAAGCCATGCGCGTTGATGCAGTCCACGGCCGCCTCGAGGATCAGCGCGCGGGTCAGTTCGCTCTTGGGCGTCGCGCGTCGCGACCGGGCGCTGCGGGGGGGCCGAAGGGGCGACCGCGGCAGGATGGATGACGATACCAGCTTCAGATTGACCATGGCGTCCGCCGTGAGTTTCGCTCGCGCACCGCACGCGCGGACACCAATAGGCCGTTTCGGCTTTTAAGCGATATTGCTTTTTTTCTGGCGCACGACACTATCGCCGCAGACTGGCGCGGCGCTTTTTCGCCGGGGAGCAGATGTCCATGACCGACACACTCGAACATCGCCAAGCCCGCACGCGCGGCCTCGCCGATATTTCCAAGGCGCCGGCGGTCCAGCTGGGCGACCGACCGATCTCTCCGGATCGCTACTGGTCGCCGGAATTCGCGCGCCGGGAATGGGAAAAGATCTGGACGCGGACCTGGCAGATCGCGGGCGTCAAACAACAGCTCACCAAGCCGGGGGACTTCATCACCACCACCCTGGGCCCGGAGACCATCCTTTGTGTGTTGGGCGACGATGGAAAGGCGCGCGCCTTCTACAATGTCTGCCAGCATCGCGGCATGCTGCTGATGGCCGAGGAGCAGGGCCATGCGCGGCGGCTTGTCTGCCCCTACCATGGCTGGGCCTACAATCTGAAAGGCGAGCTGCGAACGGTGCCGGACGAGGCTGACTTCGCCCAGGGCAATCCCTGCGGAAAGCTCAATCTGGTGGAGATCCCCTGCGAGGTGTGGGCGGGGTTCGTCTGGTACAACATGGACGACACCTGCGCGTCTCTGCGCAGCGAGATGCATCCGATAGCTGACCAGATCGACTCCTATCCGATGGACGACATGGTCCGCACGCATTGGGTGACGCACGAGGGGAACTTCAACTGGAAGCTGGTGCAGGACAATTTCAACGAGTCCTACCATGTGCCGTTCGTCCATCCCCAGACCAAGTATGTGATGGAATACGCCTACCTATACAGTCAGTTCGACCTCTACCCCAGCGGACATGCGCGAATGCTAATGCCCGGCGCCGGGCCGACCAAGACGATGCAGGGCGGCGAGGAGGAAACGCTGAGCTACATGGCCGAGGAGCTGCGGTTCTGGGGCCTGGATCCCGATCAGTTCCGAGGCGGCAGGACGGGTGAAATCCGCCTTGCCCTCCAGCGCCAGAAGCGGCTCCTGGGCGCTGAAAAGGGCTTTGACTTTTCCTCCTATCACGATGCCCAGCTCACCGACCACTGGCACTTCACGATCTTCCCGAACCTGTCGTTCAGCCTGAAGCCGGACGGCAACATCTGGCTCCGCGCCCGACCGCACGAAACCGACCCGGAGAAGTGCTATTTCGACATGTGGTACATGACCCTCTTCCCCAAGGGCCAGACCAAATACTACTCGCAGAGCATGGCCGATTGGGTCGATGTCGGTGTTCCCGCGCCCCATCTCCAGGGCAAGCTGGGCGAAGTCTCCATGGGTCCCGGAATCGATCAGGATCTCTCGGTCTGGTACGGCCAGCAGAAGGCGCTGCATTCGCGCGGCTACAAGCGCGACTATCTCTCCGGGCAGGAAAGCCGGGTGCGGTTTTTCCACGAGAATCTTGATCGCCGGCTGCGGGACTAGGCAAGAGCTCTGCAATAAACAATCATACTTGCTGGTTTTTTTCGGCGCTGCTAGGCTCGGCTTCGTCATAGGGGCGCGGGCCGGGACATGCCCAGCGGACCGCGACGACCCCGGCGCACCTGCCCCCATAGGTTGCCTTGCAAAGGATTCCCGATGTCCGAGGTTACGCCCGTCCGCATGCCGAAATGGGGTCTCTCGATGCAGGAGGGGGCGATCGTCGAGTGGCTGAAGGCCCAAGGCGATGTGATCGCTGAAGGCGAAGACCTGGTGGATATTGAAACCTCCAAAATCACCAACGTCTGCGAGAGTCCCGCTGCGGGCGTGTTGCGCCGGATCGTCGCCCAGACGGGCGAGACCCTGCCGGTCGGCGCGCTGATCGGGGTGCTCGGCCCGCAGGCGCTTTCCGAGGCGGACATCGACGCCTTCGTCGCCGATTTTCAGGCAAACTTCACGCCCGAGGCGACCGAGGAGGGCGCTGTCGCCGGGCTGGCGACGACCCTGGTCCCGGCGGGGGACCGAAGGCTTCGCATTGCCCGGGTCGGACCTGCCGAGGGCCAGCCCGTGGTCCTGATCCATGGCTACTCGGGCGACCTCAACAACTGGCTGTTCAACATGGAAGCCCTGGCCGCGGACAATCCCGTCATCGCCCTTGACCTGCCCGGCCATGGCGGCTCGACCAAGGATGTGGGCGACGGGTCCCTGAAGGTCCTTGCCGACAGCGTCGGCGCGATGCTCGACGCCCTGGGCGTGCCGCAGGCGCATCTGGTGGGCCATTCCCTTGGCGCGGCGGTGGCCGCCCGGCTGGCGGCCGATCGCCCGGGCCTGGGCCTGTCCCTTACCCTGATCGCGCCGGCGGGACTGTCCGCCTCGCCGATCTCGGAAACCTTTCTCACGGGCCTCATTGAGGCGCAACGCCCCCGGGATCTGCGCCCGATCCTGGAACTTCTGCTGGCCGATCCGACCGGCGTCACCAAGGACATGATCGACGATATCCTCAAGTTCAAACGCCTGGACGGCGTCGAGGAGGCGCTCACGGCCCTTCGTGACCGCATGGTCCAGGGGGACGACGCCGCGGCCCTTCGCGCCGACCTGCGGAAGATTCCCTCGGCCCTGGTCATCGCCTCGCGGGACGATCGGATCGTCGGGCCGCCGGACGAAGCCGCCCTGCCTGCCGGCTTCAGGGTGGCGTGGATCGACGGCGCGGGACACATGCCGCATCTTGAACAGGCCGGTGCGGTGAACGCCCTGCTGGCGGAGCAGATCCGTTCGTCCTGAGGCGCCGGGTGGCTCAGGCGGCCAGGGCGCCGCTGCGCAGCATCACGATAGCCGTGGAGATGAACCGCCGCAGCCGGATGCGCCGGTCGCGATCCTCCCAGATCTCGCGATTGAACAGCAGACCCTGCATGGCTGAGATGCAGAAGTCCATGGCAAGGTCATAGGCGTCGGGATCGTCCTGCCATTCGGGAAAGGCCCGGGCGACCTCGGCGCGCTCGATCCGTTCGTAGTGTCGCGCCTTCGGCAGGAAGACTTCGCGCAGTTCGCTGTCGGTGCGGGCCGCCACCATCAGCTCCAGATAGGCGCCGAATTCGCGCGTCAGGAGGCTTTCCCAATAGATCTCAATGCCGGCATTGCGGTCGACGCGTTCGTCTTCGGAAAGGGTGCGGATCGCGGCGAGGAAATTCTCCATCCGCTTGAAGAACGTATATTCGAGGACCGAGGCGATAAGCTCCTGCTTGGTGGCGTAGTGGTGCAGCATCGCCCCGCGCGAAATTCCCGCCATCTGCGCGATGAGCTGGGTGGTCGTGCGGGCAAAGCCATGTTCCTGCAGGCAGTCGATGGCTGCTTCCAGTATGGCGAGCCGGGTCTGGATGCTCTTGCGCTGCTGCCAGTTCTGCCCCTCGGCGTCGAGGCCCTCGGGCTCCAGTTGCGCCAGCGCCATGGTCGGCGACTCCCTCATTCGCACACTCCGCTCCCGGCTGACGGCATTCGACTCATCGGCTCGCTCCACTATAGCGTCTAGATCCCGGGCCTGGAGCGAATTGCCGATAGACGACGGAACCTGTTCGCCTATAGTGACAGATAACAAACAATCAGGTTGGCTTTTTGCTGCAATTGCGAGCAAAGGCAAAAGGAGAGAAAGATCATGGATCTCGGTCTCAAGGGTCTCAAAGCCATCTTGGCCGGCGCCAGCAAGGGTATTGGCCGGGCGACCGCGGAGGCTCTCGCCGCCGAAGGATGCGACGTCGCGATTTGCGCCCGCGGCGCGGACGGCGTGGCCGCCACGGTCGCCTCGCTCAAGGCCAAGGGCGTCAAGGCGTTTGGCGAGAGCGTCGACATGGCTGACGGCGACGCCTACCGCGCCTGGGTCGCGCGCGCCGCCGACGCGCTCGGCGGCTGCGACATCTTCATCTCCTTCGCCTCCGCCGGCGGCGGGCCGGTCAGCGAAAAGGCTTGGAAGGCGGTCTTCGATCTCGACCTGCTCGCCACCTACCGGGGCGTTGAGGCGGCGTTGCCCTACCTCGAAAAATCAAAGGCCGGCTCGATTATCGCGGTCTCATCCACGGCGGCGCTCGAGGAATTCCTCGGTCCGCAGTCCTACAACGCCATGAAGGCGGCGGTGATCAACTACGCCTCGGCGCTCAGCCAGCAGCTCGCGCCCAAGCAGATCCGGGTCAATACGGTCTCGCCGGGCCCCGTCTTCATCAAGGGTGGCTCCTGGGACATGATCAAGACCCACATGACCGCGCTCTACGACCAGACCGTCAAGGCCGTGCCGATGGGACGCCTGGGCACGGGCGAGGAAGTCGCCAACGCCATCGCCTTCATGGCCTCGCCGGCCTGCCCGTTCATGACCGGGACCAACGTGGTCATCGACGGCGGCGTCACCAAGCGCGTCCAGTACTAGGCCCACGCCGGTGAGCGAAACGCCCGCAAAGCGCCTCAACGTTGTCCTGGTCGCCGGGGGCAAGTATCACGACATTGATTTCGCCCGCCTGGAGATACTCAAGCTCCTGGCCCAGGATGACCGGGTGCGGGTGCGGGTGTTCGAGGACTATTCGAACCTCGCCGCGATCCGCGCCGCCGATTTCCTGGTGAGCTACACCTGCGATGTGATCCCCAGGTTGGATGAGCAGGAGGCCCTGCGCGCCTGGCTCGAGGGGGGCGGGCGATGGTACGCCCTGCACGGCACCAACTCGATCCTCCGCTTCCTTTCTGACGGGCGGGTCGACAGCCCCCGATGGGCGCCGCATTTCATGGAGACGCTCGGCTCCATGTTCATCGCCCATCCGCCGATCGCCCCCTATACGGTTTCTGTCGCCGACCCGGACCACCCGCTCGTCAAGGGGATCGAACCGTTCCAGGCTGACGACGAGCTCTACCTTTCGGAAATCTATGGCAAGCTCCACGTCTTGCTGGACACCGAGTTCGAGGGCGAGGCGACCGGTTTCGTGGACCACACCTGGCCCCGGGCCCGCCACCCGGTCTTCTATCTGCACCCGGTCGGTGAGGGCGAGGTGCTCTACCTCACCCTCGGGCACTGCCGCGGTCACTACGACATGCATCCGATGATGGCGTTCTATCCTGTGCCGGAGAAGGGCTCCTGGGCCCTTCCGGTGTTCTACGAACTGCTGAACCGGGGCCTGGAGTGGGCCAAGACAAGATCAGCCGGAGCCGCCGCATAATGAGCGTCTTTCTCATCGCCACCATCGAGGTCAGGGCCTCGCTCTTCGGACCCTTCACCGAGGCGATGGGCACGCTGCAAGCCATCGTCGAATCGGCCGGCTGGAAACTGGCGAGCGCCTATGTGCTACGGACCGGCCAGCTCAACACCGTCATCGACGTCTGGGAGCTGAACGATCACAACCACATGAACGCCGGGTTCGCCGCCGTCGGGATGGACCCTCGCGCGGCCGGCATCCAGGGCGTGCTGCAGGACGCGATCATCAAGGAGACGCTCACCTTCGCCGACGCGATTGTCTATCCGCAGCCCGCGAAGACCTGAGGCCCCGACCGGCCGAGGGCGGCCGGTGGTCTACCCCAGCTTCCGGACGGGATCGGTCCCGTCCCAGCCGCGCGCGGCCTCGCGCATCATGCCGAAGAATTCGCGGCCGCCCGCACCGGTCTTGAGGATTTCGACCAGGGTTCCGGGTCCGCCTCCGGTGTCGACGTAGATCACCTCGCCGCCGCCAGCCACCTTGCCCTCCTGGACAACCACCGCGCCGGCCCGGGCGCAGACCGCCCGCGCCGCGGCCATGTCATCGACCAGGATGCAGACGTGGTGGACGCCCTCGCGGCCCTCATCACGCCAAGCCTTGTAGATCGACGGCGCGTCATTGTGCTGGCGGATAAGCTCGATCTGGATGTCGCCCCAATAGCCGATGACCATCGAGAAATCGATCTGCGCCGGCGCGCCACGATACTTCACATCCTCAAGCTGGACATGATCGAGGGCGAAGAACGGCCCAACGCCCATCGTCCTGGTCCAGAAGGCCAGGGCGGCCTCGAAATCGGAAGGCACATAGGCGATCTGCATCACCGCTCCGAGCGAGGCGATCATCGCGGCGCTCATTCGGCAGCCTCCAGTCTGGGCGCGACCGTCGGCAGCGGCATGCCGATCGCTTCCGAGATCGCGCGGTGTACGTTCTGCAAAGCCATCTCCTGTCGGCCGTAGACGACGCTTGAGCCGGGCGGCAAGGCGCCCAGATTCGCCCAGCCCTGTGCCGCGACCACATAGTCCTCGGTCTCCACCACGTGGGCGGTGGCGTCGTAGGCGGCCTCGACCTCGCTGCGGTATTCCTCCGAATGCACGCCCTTTGGCGCATAGATCGTCTTGTGCGTCACGGTTTCGCCGGGCGTCTCGCCGGGGAAGTGGCGGAAGGTCGTGTAATAGCCCTTGCCGGGCGCGACCGCGCCCGCGAACAGGATCGTGTTCGGGAAGATGTAGTGGATGCCGCCGATCCGGTGTTCCACGCCCCACTCACGCTCCGGCAGATCGAGCCAGGCCTCCTGCTCGCGGCCGACGAACAGAATTCGATGGTGTGGACCGAACCGGTCATAGACGGTGATGTCGTTGCGGAAGAACGGCGCCAGAGTCTGTTTGTGCAGCGCTGCGAAGTGATAGCCCTCGCCATAGGTGTCCAGGGCGTATTTCCAGTTGGCGCTCACCGGCAATTGCCCGGACTTCACCGGCTCGGCCTGCTCAAGCTGCAACAGTTCCAGTTCGGCGCCGAATGTCCCCAGATGGGCGTCGATATCCATGGTTGACCCGGGCGTCGCCTGGACAAACACCAGACCGAACCGCTCGGCCGCCGGAACCGAGACCAGATGATCGGCGCCGCACAGCGCATCGTCGAACCGTTCCGCCTCCGGCGCCGCCGCCAGCTTGCCGTCGAGGCCATAGGACCAGCCATGGAACCAGCAGGTGAACAGCTTGGCCTGACCGCCCGTCTCCCGCACCAGGCGGGCGCCGCGGTGAATGCAGATGTTGAGAAAGGCCCTGACGCCGCCGTCGGCGCCGCGCACGACCACGATCGGCACACCCGTCTCGTCGAAGGTGCGAAAGCTGCCCGGTCCCGGAAGCTCGCGTGACAGGCACGCCACCAGTGGCGTCTCGCGAAACAGCTTCTGGCGCTCGGCGGCGTGCCGCGCGGGGTCGATATATACGCTGACGTCGTTGCGCATCGGGCGGTCCGCCAGGTCACTGGTGCCATGGCGAATGTGCTCGACAACACGCCGACCGAGCCGCAGGCGGGTCTCCAGAAGTCGATCTTCGAAACTTGCCATTACGCCCTCCCAGGGGCTGGTTGCCGCGTCACATTCGCGTGGCGCCAGGACAATGCGGGTCTCTTCGGCGGCTTGGATCAGCCGCCGATCGTTCGATCTGTGGGCCAGTAGGGTCGCATCAGCGAGCGCTTGTTGATCTTGCCCATGGCGTTGCGGCCGAGATCATCCACCAGCTCATAGCTGCGCGGGCATTTGTAACCGGCCAGGTGCTGCCGGCAGAAGGCGTCCAGGTCAGCCCCGGCCGGAGGGTTGGCCGGCTCGGCCGCCATCACCAGCGCCTTGACCTCCTCGCCCATCTCGGCGTTCGGAACGCCGATCACCGCCACATCGGTCACCCCCGGATGGCGGATCAGCACCAGTTCGGCTTCCGCCGGATAGATGTTCACGCCGCCGCTGACGATCATGTCTGAGACCCGATCGGTGATGAACACATAGCCTTCGTCATCGGCGTAGCCCATCTCGCCCAGCGTGAAGACGCCCGGCGCGATGTGCGCGGCCGC
>NZ_JANMBF010000079.1:0-61419 GCF_031360265.1 Phenylobacterium sp. | reverse complement strand
ATTGCATTTGTCGGTTGGTCAGACCCCGGTGGTCCCGGATCCTGAACAGCCCCCCCAGCCCCCCTGGATCGGCGGACTGGCCAGCCGACGCCCCATCTTCTCCATGAACCCGCGCGGGTGCTCTCCAGCCGCGCGGGTTTTCGTCGCCAGATTTCGAGACGTCTTTCGGGCTCAGGCCACGGGCTCGCCCACGCCCAGCACCCGACCGCCGCGCCCGGCCTGGACCAGCACCACGGTCTTCAGGCCCTCCTCAGGGGCCGCCGGAAGGCGGAAGGCGACGGGCCTGCCGCGCCAGGCGCCCAGGCGAACGACCTCACGCACGACGTTCCTTTGCGGCAGGGTCTGGCCCTTGTTGTCGCCGCTCCTGACCGCCACGTCCTGTTCGCGCGGGTCATAGCGGATCAGCCACACCTCCCCGCCGCCCCTGGGCGAACGGGCCGAGCCCACATAGACGCGGGCGGCGCCGACGAAATGTATGTCGGGCGGGTTCTGCGCGGCCTTGCGCGCGTCGCGCACCAGCTTGTCGATCTTGTCGACTTTCGATCCGGAGGTCTGGGCCTGGCCGTCGACCACCACCTGCGGGGTGTAGGGTTCGCGCAGCGACAGCCTGGCGACATAGGCCTTCTGCCGCTCGGCGAATTCCGGCTTGGCGAAGGTGTCGGCCCAGCCGAGATAGTCCCAGTAGTCCACCGAGAAGGTCAGCGCGAGCAGGCCCGGCTTGTCAGCCAGCCTTGCCACATTGGCGTTGGCCTCGCCGCAGGAGGCGCAGCCCTGGGCGGTGTAGAGCTCGACCACCACAGGCATCCTGGCCGCGGCCGGCAGCGGCAGGGCGAGCAGCATCAGGCTGAAAAGCGCGGCTTTCCGCATTCCCTCCGGCTTAAGCGGACTTGTCGGCCCTGTAAATTGCAAGAAGCCGTGAGCGGGTGAGCCGCGAAGCCCGCCCGCTCGCCACGGCCTCAGGCGTCCTGGCGGGCCAGGTTGCGCAGGACGTAGTTCAGCACCCCGCCGTTCTTGAAATACTCAAGCTCGGTGGGGGTATCGATCCGGCAGCGCACCGGGAAGCGGGCGATGCGGCCGTCGGAGGGGCGATACATCTCGATGGTCAGCTGGCGGCGCGGCGACAGCTCGGTCAGGCCGCGGATGGTGACGATCTCCTCGCCGGTCAGGTTGAGCTTGTGCCAGCCTTCCTGGAGGAACTGCAGCGGCAGCACGCCCATGCCCACCAGGTTCGAGCGGTGGATCCGTTCGAAGCTCTCGGCCACCACGGCGCGGACACCCAGCAGCTTGGTGCCCTTGGCGGCCCAGTCGCGCGACGAGCCGGTGCCGTATTCCTTGCCGGCGAACACCACCAGCGAGCGACCCTCGGACTGGTAGCGCATGGCCGCGTCATAGATCGACATCACGTCGCCGGACGGGAAGTGCTTGGTCATGCCCCCCTCGATCTCGGGGGTGATCTTGTTGCGGATGCGGATGTTGGCGAAGGTGCCGCGCATCATGATCTCGTGGTTCCCGCGGCGCGCGCCGTAGGAGTTGAAGTCCAGGGTCGGCACCTGGTGTTCACGCAGATAGACGCCGCCCGGCGAGGTGGCCTTGATCGAGCCGGCCGGGGAGATGTGGTCGGTGGTGATCGAGTCGCCGAACACGCTGAGCACGCGGGCCTCGACGATGTCGGCGACCGGCGTCGGATCCATCGACATGCCGGCGAAGTAGGGCGGGTTCTGCACGTAGGTCGAGCCCATGTCCCAGGCATAGGTCTGGCCGCCGGAGACCTTGATCCCCTGCCAGGCCTTGTCGCCCTTGAAGACGTCGGCGTAGCGGGTGGCGAACATCTTTTGCGTCACGAATTTGCGCTGGAGGACCGCGACCTCGGCCGAAGTCGGCCAGATGTCCTTCAGATAGACCGGCTTGCCGTCCTTACCCTCGCCCAGGGGCTCGGTGGCGATGTCGATCGACATGGATCCGGCCAGGGCATAGGCGACCACCAGCGGCGGCGAGGCCAGGTAGTTGGCGCGCACGTCGGGGTTCACCCGGCCTTCGAAGTTGCGGTTGCCCGAGAGCACCGAGACCGCCACCAGGTCGCCCTTCTGCACGGCGTCGGAGATCGGCACGGCCAAGGGAGCTGAGTTGCCGATGCAGGTGGTGCAGCCAGAGCCCACCAGGTTGAAGCCCAGCGCGTCCAGGCTCTTGGTCAGGCCGGCGGCTTTCAGATAGTCGGTGACCACCTGGCTTCCGGGAGCCAGCGAGGTCTTGACCCAGGGTTTCACCTTGAGGCCCTTTTCGACGGCCTTCTTGGCCACCAGGCCCGCGGCGATCAGCACGCTGGGGTTGGAGGTGTTGGTGCACGAGGTGATCGCGGCGATCACCACGTCGCCGTGGCCGACGTCGAAGTTGGCGCCTTCGACCTTGACGCGGGTGGCCATGTCGTCGGCCTTGCCGAAGTCGCCGGCGAGCGCGGCCTTGAATTCCACCGCCGCGTTGGTCAGCACCACCCGGTCCTGCGGCCGCTTGGGGCCGGCCAGCGAGGGCAGCACGCCGGCCAGATCGAGGTCGAGGGTGTCGGTGAACACCGGGTCCGGATCGGTCGGCTCGCGCCACAGACCCTGTTCCTTGGCATAGGCCTCGACCAGCGCCACGCGGGCCGGCTCGCGGCCGGTGGCGGTCAGATAGTCGATGGTCGAGCGGGTGACCGGGAAGAAGCCGCAGGTGGCGCCATACTCCGGCGCCATGTTGGCGATGGTCGCCTGGTCTTCGAGGGTCAGGTTGGCCAGGCCCGGGCCGTAGAATTCCACGAACTTGCCGACCACGCCCTTCTTGCGCAGCATCTGGGTGACGGTGAGCACCAGGTCGGTGGCGGTGGCGCCTTCCGGGAGGGCGCCGTCCAGCTTGAAGCCGATGACCTCAGGGATCAGCATCGGGATCGGCTGGCCCAGCATGGCGGCCTCAGCCTCTATCCCGCCGACGCCCCAGCCCAGCACCGCCAGGCCGTTGATCATGGTGGTGTGGCTGTCGGTGCCGACCACGGTGTCGGGATAGGCCAGCGCATGGCCGGCGTCCTCGTTCACCCAGACGGTCTGGGCCAGGTACTCCAGGTTGACCTGGTGGCAGATCCCGGTGCCCGGTGGCACCACGCGGAAGTTGTTGAAAGCCGAGGAGCCCCAGCGCAGGAACCGATAGCGCTCCATATTGCGCTCATATTCCCGCTCGACGTTCTGCTCGAAGGATTTTGCGGCGCCGAAATAGTCGACCATCACCGAGTGGTCGATCACCAGGTCGACCGGGTTCAGCGGATTGATCTTCTCGGGGTTGGCGCCCAGGTGGGTCATGGCGTCGCGCATGGCGGCCAGGTCGACCACGGCCGGGACGCCGGTGAAATCCTGCATCAGCACGCGGGCCGGGCGGAAGCTGATCTCGTGCTCGACCGAGCCCTTGTTGTCGATCCAGGCGGCCAGGGCGGCCAGGTCTTCGCGCCCGACGCTGAGGCCGTCTTCGTTGCGCAGCAGGTTCTCCAGCAGCACCTTCATCGACATCGGCAGGCGCGAAATGCCGGAAAGTCCGGCTTCCTCGGCGGCGCGAAGGCTGTAGTAAGCGTAGGTCTTGTCGCCCACCACGAGTTCGCGGCGGGCTTTCAGGCTGTCGATGGACGCCATTTGGGGAGATCCTCTCTCTGTTCCCGGCCGCATCACGTTCACCCCGAGGATCGCGCGCTTCCATGAGCGGACACACAGCGTCCGGTCCAGCGCGGCGAGGGTCCCCTCAGGCGACGGCGACCGCGCGCTTCATAGCCCCCAGAGTCTTACGCGTCCATGCACGGCCAGGGTCTGGCTTGTTCGGCCTGGACGGGCGCTGATGATATCGGCGCTGGAGCTTCGTCAGGTCGGCGTCAGCCGGGGCGGGCGGCGGCTGTTCGGCGACCTCTCCGCGACCCTTGTCGCGGGGGAAGCGTGCGCGCTCACCGGCGCCAACGGGGCGGGCAAGACCAGCCTGCTGCGCGCGGTCGCGGGGCTGGTGGCCGTTGAGGGAGGCGAGATCGGTTTCGGCGGGGTCGAGGCGGGCGAGGCGCGCGGGTCCGGCCTGCATCTGGTGGGCCACCAGGACGGGCTGAAACCGGCCCGGACGGTGGCCGAGGAACTCAGGTTCTGGAGCCGCTGGTGCGGCGGGACGGAGGCCTCGGCCCTGGCCGCGGCCGAGGCGCTGGAGCTGACCTCGCTCCTGGACCTGGAGGTGCGCCGGCTGTCGGCGGGCCAGCGGCGCCGGCTGGCGCTGACCCGGCTGCTGGCGGCGCCGCGGCCGCTGTGGCTGCTGGACGAGCCGCTGAGCCCGCTGGACGCCGGCTGGCGGACCCGGTTCGCCGCGATGATGCAGGCCCACCTGGCCGGCGGCGGGCTGATCCTGGCGGCGGTGCACGACCCGCTGCCGATCGCCGCGACGATCCTGGAAATCGGCGGGTGAGCCGGCTGGGCGCCCTGCTGGCCCGGGAGACGACGCTGGCCTGGGGCCGGGGCGGCGGGCCGCTGGTCAGCGTGGGGTTCTATGCCGGGGTGGCGACCCTGCTGCCTCTGGCCATCGGCCCGGAGCCGCAGCGCCTGGCGGCCATCGCCCCGGGCGCGGCCTGGGTGGCGCTGGCTCTGGCTTCGCTGCTGTCGCTCGACCGGCTGTTCGAGCGTGATTTCGAGGACGGCGCGCTGGACCTGCTGGTCCTGTCGCCGGTCCCGCTGGAGCTGTCCTGCGCCGCCAAGTGCCTGGGCCAGTGGCTGGCGGCCGGCGCGCCGCTGGCGCTGGCCGCGCCGGTGGCCGCGGTCGGGCTCGGCGCGCCCCTGGCGTTGACCCCGCTGATCTTCGCCTGCGCCCTGGTCGGCGGGCTGGCCTTTGCCTTCACCGGCGGGATCGGCGCGGCGCTCAGCCTGGGCGCCCGGCGTGGCGGACTGCTGACGGCGATGGTGGTGCTGCCGCTGTTCGTGCCGCCGGTGATTTTCGGCGGCGGCGCGCTCGCGGCCTTCGCCGGCGGCCTGCCCTGGACGGCGGGGTTCGTGCTGCTCTGCGCCTACGCCGCCGCGGCCGTGGCGCTGGGGCCGCTGGCCATGGCGGCGGCCTGCCGCAACGCCCTGTCATAGTCCGCCCGGTCGCGGGCCAGGGACCCACATTACCAAAGCTTCACTTCGGATGGCGCCGTTTCGCCAAGTTCCGGGCCGACCATGCCCCTCGACGTTGTAACAGGAGACACCGGATGTCGCGGCCATGGACAGGATGTATCGCCGGGGCAGCCTTCGCCCTCTATGCGGCCGCCGGCGCGGCGGCTTACGCCCAGCCCGCCCCGTCGCCCGCCGAGGCTCAGGATCCGGGGCGCCCCGGTCATCACGTCCGGACGGTGATCGTCGGCGAGGGCGAGGCTGACGGACACACCATGGTCATCCGAAGCGGCCACGACGGCGAGGGGTCCAGGCATCACATGATGATGCGTCACGACATGATGCGTCCGGGCGGTGACCCCGCCGAACACCTGCGCACCATGCTGCAGCTGAAGCCCGGCCAGGAGGCCGCCCTGACCGCGTTCCTGGCCGCGACCCTGCCGCGTCGCGACCAGGGGCAGAGGATGGAGATGGCCGAGCACGACGGCGCGGCGACCACGCCCCAGCGGCTGGCCGAGATGGAAAAGCACATGGCCGAGCACACCGCCGCCATGCACATCCGCATCGAGGCCACCCGGCGTTTCTACGACCAGCTTGAGCCGTCGCAGAAGAAGGTTTTCGACGCGCTGCCGATGCCGATGATGGGGCCGATGATGGGCCCGCCAATGAAGGTGCGGATGGACATGCCGCCGGTGCACGCCATGCTGCCGATGCCGCCAAAGGCGCCGCCCCCGAGATCCTGACGGGCCGACCTATCGAGCGTCCATTCGGGGCATGCTTGCCCACAGGCGGCGTGCGGTCTAATCCCGCTTGATGATCCCGGCGCCCGCCTTCCTGTCGAACCCCGAGCGGTTCATGGCGTTCTCCCGCTGGGCGGCGCCGGTGTTCGGCGTGATCGCCGTGGGGCTGGGGCTTGTCGGCCTTTGGCTGGGGTTCGCCGCGCCGGAGGACTATCAGCAGGGGGCCACGGTGCGCATCCTGTTCATCCATATCCCGGCCGCCTGGATGTGCGAGTTCGTCTACGCCTGCCTGGCGGTCGCAAGCCTGCTGGCGCTGGTCTTCCGCCACGTCCTGGCCGACGCCGCCGCCCAGCCCGCGGCGCCCCTGGGGGCGGGCTTCACGGTGCTGGCCCTGGCCACCGGATCGCTCTGGGGCCGGCCGATGTGGGGGACCTGGTGGGTTTGGGACGCGCGGCTGACCTCGGTGCTGGCGCTGCTGTTGATCTATCTGGCCTATATGGCGCTGCGGGCCTCGCTGGACGACGAAGCCAAGGCCGCCCGGGCGTGTGCGATCCTGGGCCTGGTCGGCGCGGTCAACCTGCCGATCATCCACTGGAGCGTGACCTGGTGGAACAGCCTGCACCAGGGGGCCTCGGTGATGACCGGCAAGCTGGCGCCGGTCTATTTCTGGCCGGTGATCCTGATGGTGCTGGCCTATATGGCGGCCTTCGGGTCGCTGTGGCTGGTGCGTATCCGCGGCGAGGTCTGGCGCCGCCGCGCCGAGGCCGCGGCGCTGCGCGCGGCCAGGGCGTAAGGGAACCGGTATGCTCGACTTCGACACCGGCAAGTACGCCGCCTTCGTCTGGCCGGCCTATGGGCTTACCGCCCTGGTGTTCGCCGTGATGATCGCCGCCTCGCTGAACCACGCCCGGCGCTGGAAGGCGCGCTTCCGGGCCCTGGACCGCGGGTGAACCGCTGGGTCGCGACCCTGCCGCTGGCGGTGCTGGCGGCGCTGGCGGTGCTGTTCGCCGGCTATGCCCTGCACCACGATCCGCACGTCCAGCCCCAGGCCCTGGTCGGCAAGTCGATGCCCGACCTCACCCTGCCCAGCCTCGACGATGGCGCAGCTGTGCGGCTGCGCGCGGCAGCCGCCTCGGGCCCGGTGCTGGTGAATTTCTTCGCCTCCTGGTGCGGCCCCTGCGCCCTTGAGCATCCCGAGTTGATGCGGATGCGGGCCGCCGGCGTTCGCATCCTCGGCATCGCCTACGAGGACGTGCCGCCCCGGGGTTCGGTCGACAACACCCGGGCCTTCCTGGCGCGGCTGGGCGATCCGTTCGCGGTGCGGCTGACCGACGGCGACGGTCGCGCCGGCATCGAGTTCGGCATCACCGGGGTGCCGGAAACCTATCTGGTGGCCCGCGACGGCACGATCCTGGCCAAGCACACCGGCCCGCTCAGTGAAGCCGATGGCCGGGCGCTGATCGCGCGCGCGTTAACCGGACGTTGATCGGCCGCGCTGCAGATTGCGCTGACGTTAACCATAAATCGAGCCGCCCCATCGTCACGCCGATCCGCCCCGACGCCCCGCAGGGCCCGCCCGGCCAGACGCCGCGTCCCGACGCCGCGCGCTCGGCCGCGCAGAAGGCGTTCTTCGACGCCGCGATGGGCCGGGCCAAGGCGCCGAACGCCGTCGCCGCGACCCCGGCGTTCGCCCTCGCCGAGCCGATCCCGCGGCCTCAGCTTCGACCCGATCCCGCCGCCGCGCCGCCGACCCGCGTTCTGCGACCCGGCTCATTGCTGGACATCCGCGTGTAGCTCCAAGGCGGAGCTTCTGGTTAAGCTGTTCATAGAATTAACTTTCCCTCACTTGGAACGGTCGTCGCCCGAGGGTGTTTCGGGGGCATGTCAGTCCGAGATCATCGCATTCACCAAGAAGCCGTCGCCCTTTGGCTTGCGGTGTTCGGCCCCCCCGCGCCGCCGAACGTCGATGGCGGGACGATGCTGGAGATCATCACCCGCGACCTGCCAGGACCGCGCTACGACCGGATCTGCTCGCCGCACCTTCGCCCCTCGGCGATCACCCGGCCCAGGCGGTCGGACGATCAGGCGGGATCCTGAGAGGCTTTCTTCTTCTTCGCCTTCTTAGGCTTCTTGCCGGCCTTCACGGTCGCCGGCTTTTCCGCCCTGGCCTTGGCGGGCTTCCCGGCCGCGGGGTCCTCCGCGCCGGCCTTCACCAGGTCGCGCAGCAGGCTGACAAAGCTTTCGCGCCGCCCCCCGCCACCGATCAGCTTCAGCAGCCGCGCGTCGGCGGCGGCCATCTTCGGTCGTGCGTCCTCCAGGCTGGCGCGTCCCGCCTCGGTCAGCCGCACCGCGTTGGCGCGGGCGTCCAGGGCTGAGCGTTCGCGTTCCAGCAGGCCCTTTTCGATCATCCGGCGGGCCATGTCGGCCAGGGTCGAGCGGTCGATGCCGGTGATCCGCACGAGGTCGGCCTGGGTCGCGCCCGCCCGCGCCTCGGCGGCGGCCAGCACGGCGAACTGGCGTTGCGTGATGCCGCCCTCGCCGAACCCCTCAGCATAGATGTCCAGGGCGCGCTGCAGGGCGCGATGCAGCAGGTGACTGGGTGAGCGGTCGAGCGCGGCGACGCCGCCCTTGGTGGCAGACTTGCCCTTGGCCATCGGTCCCCCTCGCGCGCAGACTTGTCGCGCACCCTGTGGCGGAAGCTAGCCGCCGTTTGCGTCGGTTTGACGACAGACGCTCCGTGGGCGGCGAACCGCCCGCTCATTCCGGCGTGGGCGGCGGCGGCAGGTCCGAGGCGTCCATGTGCTTCAGCAGCAACGGCAGCTGGGTCAGCGAAAACACCAGGGTCATGACCTCCAGGCCAAAGGTCTTGAACAGAACCCAGGTCGCTTCACTCTGGGTGCGCCAGATGACGATGTTGACGATGGCCAGGACCACATAGAGAAGCCCGAACCGCACCGTCAGCGTGCGCCACACCGCGTCCGGCAGGGTCAGGGCTTCCCCCAGCAGCATCTTCAGCGGATTGCGCTTCAGGGCCAGGCCGCCGAACAGCACGCCGGCCAGGATCAGGTTGATCACCGTCGGCTTGACCTTCAGGATCCGGGTGTCGTGGAAGATCAGGGTGAGGCCGCCGAACAGAGCGGCCATGGCGCCCACGAACAGCGGCAGCCAAGCGATCCGCCGCTCGACCACGAGCCCGACCAGCAGCGCGATCACCGAGGTGATGACGATGGCCACGGTGGCCTTCATGAAGTCCCGGCCGCCCAGGAAATAGACCAGGGCGAACACCACGACGGCGGCGTAGTCGACGGCATAGCGCAGCCACTTGCGGGCGTTGGGGCTCATCGGATCGGGTCCTCGAGGCCCACCAGCGAGCGGGCGAAGGCGTGGGCGTCGAAGGGCTGCAGGTCCTCGATCCCCTCGCCGACGCCGATCAGCTTGATGGGACTGTCCGAGGCCTGGGCCACCGGCACCAGCACCCCGCCGCGGGCGGTGCCGTCGAGCTTGGTCATGACGATGCCGGACACCCCGATCTGGTTTCCGAAGATGTTTTCCTGGGCCAGCGCATTGCGCCCCACCGTGGCGTCGAGCACCAGCAAAGTCTCATGCGGGGCGTCCGGATCAAGCTTCTTCACCACCCGGATGATCTTCAGCAGCTCGTCCATCAGGCCCTGCTTGTTCTGCAACCGGCCGGCCGTGTCGATCAGCACCACGTCATAGGCCCGCGCCCGCGCCCGCTCGACCGCCTCGAACACCAGGCCGGCGGCGTCGGAGTTCATCGGCCGGGAGATGAAGTCCGCGCCGGCGCGCTCGGCCCAGATCTTCAGCTGCTCGACGGCGGCTGCGCGGAAGGTGTCGCCGGCCACCACCAGCACCTTGGCGCCGCGTCCGGTAAGGTCGGCGGCGACCTTGCCCAGCGTCGTGGTCTTGCCCGAACCGTTCACGCCGATGAACAGCACGATGTAGGGCCGGGGGCCCGACAGCGGATCGAAGGTCCCTTGCCGGGCGGCCAGCTCGTCGCCGATGGCCTGGGCCAGGGCCTGGCGGATCTCGTCTTCGCCGACCGACTTGCCGAAGGTCTCGGCGGAAAAGCGCGCGGTGATGCGCGCGGCCGCCTGCGGGCCGAGGTCGGCCTCGATCAGCATCTCTTCCAGCGCGTCCAGCCTGGCCTGGTCGAGCGGCGCCTTGGCCTCGAAGACCTGGGCGATCTGCTCGCCCATCTGTTTAGAGGAGCGCGACAGGCCGCCGGCAAGGCGCTGCAGCCAGCCGCGTTTGGGTTCGGTCATGAGCGGGCTTCTAGTGTCCCGATTCCGAAGTTCGCAGGCGCCTGAGGCGCGCGCGGACGAACTTCGGAATCGATGAGGACACTAGCAAGTCTTTGTTCTCTATTGTGCTTCTTGGATCTGAAGTTCGCTCAGAGCGTGATCCCTCAAGAAGGCGAACTTCAGATCCCGCACAATAGCGGCAGGCTGGTTCGGCGTCACGCCCGCTCACCGGCATCGGTCCTATCGCGGCCAGGCCGAGAGCAGGGCCCGCAGCGCCGAGACCAGGGCCAGCGGCTGGTCGATCATGATGTGGTGGTGCGAATCCGGGATCTCGATCTCCAGCAGGCCGGCCGGGAAGGGCGAAGGCGCGCCGGCCTTGCGATGCTCGACGATCCGGCTCTTGGCGCCGTAGATGTGCACCAGCGGCGTGGTGGTGGTGACCTGCGTCTGTTCGCGTTTCATCATCGCCTGGCGGTCGAGCTTGGCCCACATGTTCGGATCGAACCGCCAGGTCCAGCCCTCACCCGAGCCGTCCGGCCCTGTTTCACCCGGGGGCAGCGGGACCCTTTTCAGCGAGCGCCGGGCGATGAAGTCGGCGATGAACGGATTGCCGGCCGGCTGCGGCGGCATCAGGCGGAAGCGGTTCAGCGCCTCTTCCAGGGTCGCGTAGATGCGGCTTGGGCGGTCGACGGTGGGGATGTTGCGGATCGCCTCCATCTGCGCCATGCGCTTGGCCATCTCCTCGGGCGGCGGGCCAAAGCCGGTGTCGACCATGATCGCGGCGTGCATCCGCTCAGGATGGCTGACGGCGGCGAAGAACACCTGGCCGCCGCCGAAGGAGTGGCCGATGTAGATCGGCTTGCGGCCGCCTTCATAGAGGCCGGCCGCGCGGCTGACCGCCTCGGCGTCCTCGGCGAAGTCGGTGAACGAATAGCTGTCGCGCCAGTCCGAGGCGCCCATGCCGGCCAGCGACATCGAGGCCACCCGATAGTCCTCGGCAAAGAACGGGGCGATGAAGCTCCACCAGTCGGCGTGGGCGGAATTGCCGTGCACGAACAAGAGGCCCGGCTTGCCGACCTCGCCCCAGGTCAGCACCTCGAGCCGCGAGCCGAGCGACTCAACGAACATCCGCTCCGGCTCCTGGGCGATGGCCCAGTCGAACCAGGGGGGCGAAGGCGGCAGTGCGCCCTTGTAGGCGGCCAGCGGCGCCTGCACCTCCGGCGGCAACTGACCCGGCTCGGCATGGATCGGCCGGTCATCGTAGGCGCGCTCTGGCGTTTCCGCCGGCTTCACGTCTTCGGCCATCTCAGCGGGTCCTCGGAATCACGGGCGTCGGGCGAACCCGTGGGCTAGGCGCCGAGTGACTAACAAGCGTTTGAAAAATGGCAAGCGGTTCGTCCGGCGGCGGTGGTGGCTCAGGGCGTTCGGCACAGCCAGCGCGCGCGGTGCACGTTCAGGGGATTGTCGACCCAACCGGAAATCTTGGGGTTGACCAGGCTGCGGCTGACCGTGAAGGCGATGGGGGCGAGCCCCTCGTCGTCCAGCATGATCTGTTCGGCGCGTTTCAGGATCTGCGCGCGCGCCAACCCATCCGGCTCCTGGTCGGCGCGGGCCAGCAGGGCGTCGTAGGCGGGGTTCTTGTAGTCACCATAGTTCTGCGGACCCGTATCGGACTTGAGCAGGCCCAGGAAGGTGACCGGGTCGTTGAAGTCGGCCAGCCAGATCATCGAGCCCACCTGGAAATCGCGCTCGCGATAGGCGGCGAAGGCCACCTGGCTCTCGTTCTGCACGATCGAGGCGTCGACGCCGATGGCGCGCCAGTCGGCCTGGACGGCCTCCATCAGCAGCAGGGTTTCCGTCGAGCTGGACGCCTTGATCTCCAGCTTCAACGGATGGGCCGGCGAAAAGCCCGCCTGGGCCAGCAGGGCCCTGGCCTCGATCTGGCGCTGCGCGAAGGACTCGCTGGCCCAGGCGGTCCGCGCGCCATAGGCGAAGTTGGCGACCCCGGGCGGCACGAAGCTGTAGGCCGGTATCTGGCCCGCCCGCTGCAGCTTCTGGGTGATAAAGTCTCGGTCGATGGCCTCCGACAGCGCGCGGCGAACGCGCTTGTCCTGCAGCGGCTTCACGGTGCGCGTGTTGAACGACAGATAGAAGGTGGCCAGCGTCAGGTGGGGCCGGGCGAACCCCGGCATCACCTCGCGCAGGTGCTGCAGGCGGTTCGACTGGAAGGTGGTGTTGAGGTCCAGCTCGCCGCGTTTCACCCGCCGCTCGGCGGAGACCACATCGGCGGTGGGAAAATAGTCGATCCGGTCGACGCAGACGTGGGCGGCGTCGAAGAAGGCGGGGTTGCGCGCCACCCGCACCCGGTCGCCGAGCCGCCAGTCGACCAGCCGGTAGGCGCCGTTGGAGACGTAGTTGCCCGGCTTGGTCCAGGCGTCGCCGAGTTTTTCGATCACGTGGCGCGGGACCGGAAAGAAGCTCTGGTGCATCAGCAGTTGCGGCAGGTAGGGCGCCGGATGCTCCAGGGTGAGCTGCAGGGTGTGGGCGTCGAGGGCGCGCGCGCCGACGGCCTCCAGCGGCGCCTTGCCGTCGTTCACCGGCTGGCCGTTCTTCAGAAGGGTGACCAGGTAGGCGTAAATCGAGGCGGTCTTCGGATCGAGGATCCGGCGGTAGGCATAGACGAAGTCGTCGGCGGTGAGCGCTGCGCCATCCGACCATCTGGAGTCCCGCAGATGAAAGGTCCAGGTCAGCCCATCGGCGCTGGTCTCCCACGATGTCGCCATGCCCGGCTGCGGGCTGGCGTCCGGCCCCTCGGTGGTCAGGCCCACCATCAGGTCGCCGATGATCCGGCCTTCGGTGACCAGGTTGGCGGTCTGCGGGTCCAGGGTCAGGGGTTCGCTCTCGTTGCCGTACTCCAGGCAGACCTGGCCCGAGGGACAGGCCGGCCGCTGGGCCTTGCCACCCTGGCAGGCGGTCATACCGAGCGCCAAGGCGGCGGCGATCAGGATGGCGGGCGGGCGCATACGCAACGGCGACGACTCCAGGGAACCTGCGGCATCAGTCCCCTGCCCCGGGCGAAAAGTCGAGCCGCCCGCGCCGGCCCTTTCCATGGCGCCCGGACTTTCCCGCCTTGGCGCCCGGGCCATAACGGTTATCGTTGTTCAGATGCCCGCCCGGCAGAGGCGGCACCGGAGGTTGTGATGAAGTTCACCTGGTTCAACCTGATGCCCTGGCCCTATCTGCCGGATGACTTCCGCGAGAAGAACCGCTCGGTCTGGGTGGACATCGACCAGAAGCTGTTCGACCCGGCCAAGAGCCACGAGGTCTACAACACCTATATGGACCTGCTGGAATACGCCGACGCCCTGGGGTTCGACGGGATCGGGGTGAACGAGCACCACCAGAACGGCTACGGCATCATGCCCAGCCCCAATATCATCGCCGCGGGCCTGGCGCGCCGCACCAAGGACGCGGCCATCGTCGTGCTGGGCAACTCCATCGCCCTCTACAATCCCCCGATCCGGGTGGCCGAGGAATTCGCCATGCTGGACTGCATCTCGGGCGGGCGGCTGGTGGCCGGGTTCCCGGTCGGCACCTCGATGGACACCAACTATTGCTACGGCCAGATCCCCAGCCTGACGCGGGAGAAATACCAGGAAGCCCACGACCTGATCATCAAGGCCTGGACGACGCGGGAGCCCTTCGCCTTCAACGGCCGCTACAACAAGCTGCGCCACGTCAACATCTGGCCGCGGCCGATCCAGGACAAGCCGCATCCGCCGGTGCACATCCCCGGCGGCGGGTCGGTGGAGACCTATGACTTCTGCATCGACAACACCTATTCCTATTCCTACCTGAGTTTTTCCGGCTACCTGCGCGCCCAGGCGCTGATGAGCGGCTACTGGAAGCGGATCGAGGAACGCGGCGTCGACAAGAGCCCCTATCGCGCGGGCTTCGCCCAGACGATCCTGGTGGCCGACACCGACGAAGAGGCCGAGCGGCTCTATTCGGAGCACGTCAGCTATTTCTACAACCGCTGCCTGCACGTCTATCCGGGGTTCGCCGACGCCCCCGGCTACCGGACCATCAAGACCATCCAGACCGGGGCGCTCAGCCAATACGCCCCGCCCACCGGCGGCTACACCGAGCTGACCTGGAAGGAACTGACCGAGCAGGGCCACGTGATCGCCGGCAGCCCGGAGACCGTACGCCAGCGGATGGAAGACCTGATCAAGGGCCTCAACGTCGGCAACATCTTCTGCCTGATGCACGTGGGCAACATGCCGGCCGACAAGTGCATGTATTCCAGCAAGCTGTTCGCCGAGAAGGTGATGCCGAAGCTGCGCGATATGTTCCCCGACTGGGCCGACGACAACCGCTTCTGGACCACGCCGCTGGACAAGCGGGTGACCGCGGGCCGCCTGCCCAAGGAGGCGCCGACCGGCGCCGAGCTCGCCAGGACCTATGCGGTGGAGGCGTGACCGTGGAGCTCAAGACCGTCGCGACCCCCTACGTTCCGGTCCGCTATTTCGAAGGCGGGTCCGGGCCCGCGCTGGTCTTTCTGCACGGCGCCGGCGGGGTCACCGCCGATGACCCCTTTCTCAACGCGCTGGCGGAAAAGCACCACGTCTACGCCCCGCTGGTTCCCGGCTATGGCGACAGCGAGGAATGTCCCGAGATCCGCACGATGCTGGATTTCACCCTGCACACCTGGGATGTGGTCGCCGCCCTGGGCCTGAAGGATCCGATCCTTGTCGGCCACTCCATGGGCGGGATGATCGCCGCGGAGATGGCGGCGGTCGCGCCCAACGACCTGACCCGGCTGGCGCTGATCGCCCCGGCCGGCCTGTGGGACGACGCCCATCCGGTGGTCGATTTCTTCGCGACCCTGCCGTTCGAGATGCCGGCGCTCCTGTTCCACGACGCCGTAGCCGGCGCAGCGATGCTGACCGCCGGGCGCAATGTCGAAGACCCCGGGTTCCTGCAGACCTATCTGGTGACCAATGCCCGCCAGCTGGGCATGGCGGGCCGCATCCTTTTCCCGATTCCAGAACGTGGACTCCATGAACGCCTCTATCGGATCAAGGCCAGGACGGTGGTGATCTGGGGCGACAGCGACAAGCTGATCTCGCCGACCTACGCCCACGGCTTCAAGAAGGGCATCGCCGGCGCCCAGCTGGTTTCGATTCCCGAGGCCGGCCACATGGTCACCGTCGAGCAGACCGCCGCCGTGGTCGAGGCGATCGGCCGGCTATGATTGCGGGGAGAGGTTCCATGAAGACGCTGCTGATCGCCGGAGCGGCCCTGCTGCTGGCCGGCCAGGCCCAGGCCAGGACACTCGGTGTCGCGCCCGGCGGCGACGCGCAGGAGAAGCTGCAGACCGCGCTGCTGGACGCCAGGCCGGGCGACACCCTGGCCATCGCGGCGGGCCGCTATGAGCTCACCGACGGCCTGTCGCTGGACGTGGCCGGGGTGACCGTCAAGGGCGCGGGCCCGGCCGCGACGATCCTCTCGTTCAAGGGTCAGAAGAGTTCCGGCGAAGGTTTCCTGGTCACTTCCAGCCGGGTGACGATCCGCGACCTCGCCGTCGAGAACACCAAGGGCGACGGCATCAAGTCCAAGGGCGTCGACCAGATCAGCTTCATCAACCTGCGGGTCGAATGGACCGGCGGGCCGAAGGAGACCAACGGGGCCTACGGGGTCTATCCAGTAGCCTCGACCAATGTGCTGATCGACAAGGTGACGGTGAAGGGCGCCTCGGACGCCGGCATCTATGTCGGCCAGTCGAAGAACATCGTGCTCAAGCGCAGCCGCGCGGAGTTCAACGTGGCCGGGATCGAGATAGAGAACTCGATGAACGCCGACGTGTTCGACAACGTCTCGACCCACAACGCCGGCGGCATCCTGGTGTTCGACCTTCCCGGCCTGCCGCAGATGGGCGGCCACTCGACCCGGGTGTTCCGCAACCGGGTGGTCGACAACGACACGCCCAACTTCGCGCCCAAGGGCAATATCGTCGCCGGCGTGCCGACCGGCACCGGGGTGATGGTGATGGCCAACCGCGACGTGCACGTGTTCGAAAACGAGATCGCCGGCAACCAGTCGAGCGCGGTGATGCTGGTCGCCTATCGCTTCGACTTCACCGACAAGACCTACAATCCGCTGCCGCGCGACATCGTGGTGCGCGACAACCGCATCGGCCGCAACGGCTGGGACCCGGTGTTCGAGGGCGGCAAGCTGCTGGCCCACGCCATGGGCGGTGCCGTGCCGCCGATCCTGTGGGACGGGGTGACGACCTTTCCCGGGCTCAACGACGTGGTCCGGGTGCGGCTGAGCGACGGCCCGGTGGGCAATCTGCGGCTGGCCAAGCCCGGCGCCTTCGACCAGGCCAATCCGCAGGTGACGCCGACCTTGGGCGATGCGGTGCTGGCCGAGCCTAAGCCCGTGGTGCTGCCCAAGGCGCAGGCCGCGCTGGCCCCGTGAGGCGCGCGTTCGCCGCGCTGGGCGGCCTGCTCGGGCTGCTGACCCTTGGCGGCGCGGCCTCGGCGCCCGGCCCGGTGGATCTGAAGACCTTGCTGGCGGCCACGCCGGCGCCGACGCTGGCGGCCTATCGGCTGTTTGTCGATGACGCCGGCCGCCAGGCCAACGCGGGCGTCACGCCCTACGCGCTGAACACCCCGCTGTTCAGCGACTACGCCGAGAAGGCCCGCTGGCTCTACCTGCCGCCGGGCGCCAAGGCGCGGTACCGGGCCACGGGGGCGCTCGACCTGCCGGTGGGCGCGACGCTGATCAAGTCCTAAGCCTATCCCCCCGACCTGCGCCCGACGGACCAGTCGGTCCGCGTGCTTGAGACCCGGCTGCTGATCCACCGCCGCGCGGGCTGGACGGCGCTGACCTATGTCTGGAACGCCCCGCGCACCGAGGCGAGGCTCAAACGCGCGGGGGCGCGGATCGACGTCAGCTTCACCGATACGGCGGGCCAGCCCCGGCAGATCGACTACCGCGTGCCGAATCAGAACCAGTGCAAGGAGTGCCATTCGCTGTCGGGCCGGATCGCCCCGATCGGCGTCAAGGCGCGCAACCTCAACGGCGTCTTCGTCTATCCGGAGGGGTCGGAGAACCAGCTGGCCCACTGGACACGGACCGGAATGCTGGCGGGCGCGCCCGCGCCGGACAAGGCCCCGCGCGCCGCCGTCTGGACCGACGCCGCCGAGCCGCTGGAGGCCCGCGCCAGGGCCTATCTCGACGCCAATTGCGGCCATTGCCACAACCCGCGCGGCATGGCGTCGAACACCGGCCTGAACCTCGATCTCGAGGAGACCCGGCTCGCCAAGCTCGGCCTCGGCAAGCGGCCCGTCGCCGCCGGCAAGGGGGCGGGCAACCTGGACCTCGACCTCGTCCCCGGCCGCCCAGACGCCTCGATCATCGGCTACCGCATGGCGTCGACCGAGCCGGGGGTGATGATGCCGGAACTCGGCCGGTCAGTGGTCCACACCGAGGGCCTGGCCCTGGTGCGCGAGTACATCGCCAGGATGCAGCGGCCCTAAAGCAGGTCCCCGCCGGCGGCCATGGCGGTGGTGCCGTCCTTCTGGAACGCCTTGATGACGTTGCGGCCGACCGTCCAGCGGTGCACCTCGTCGGGACCGTCCACCAGCCGCTGGGAGCGGATGTGGGTGTACCAGGCGGCCAGCGGAGTGTCGCGGCTGTAGCCCAGGGCGCCGTGCAGCTGGATGGCGGTGTCGACCACGTGGTGGACCATGTGCGCCAGATAGACCTTGGCGATCGAATTCTCCTGCCGCATGTCCAGGCCCTTCTCGGCCTTGTAGGCGATGTGCAGCAGCATCAGGCGCGAGATGTAGAGCTGGGTCGCGCATTCGGCCATCATGAACTGGACGGCCTGGCGCTCATCCAGCTTCTTGCCGAAGGTGGTGCGCTGGCTGATGTGGGCCGCGGCCATGTCGAGCGCGCGTTGCGCCATGGCGACATTGTGCATGCCATGCCGCAGCCGCCCGTAGGCCAGGCGATGCTGGCCCATGTCGAAGCCCCGGCCCTCGCCGCCCAGAAGGTTCTCGGCGGGGACCACCAGGTCCTTGATCTCGATCTCGGCGTGGCCGCCGCCCATGATGTGCGACAATGGGCCTTCCGCCGCCATGGTCGCGATGTCGCGCTTGATCCGGTAGCCTGGGTTCGGCAGCTCGACGATGAAGGTCGAGAACTGCTGGTGGCGCGGCGCGTCGGGGTCGGTGCGGGCCATGACCAGGGCCAGGTCCGCGGCGCTGGCGGCCGAGGAGAACCACTTCTCGCCGTTCAGCACATAGTTCTCGTTGCCGTCCTTGACGGCGCTCGTGCGCATGCCGGTGGCGTCGGCGCCGGAGGCCTTCTCGGTCATCGAATAGCAGACGCGCTTTTCGCCGTTCAGGAGTGGCTTGAGGAATTTCTCCTTCTGATAGTCGGTGCCGTGGGCCAGCAGGGTCAGGATGGTGGCGTCGTCCGGTCCCTGGCTGTTCATCGACAGGGCGCCCAGGTGGCTCATGCCCAGCTCCATCTGCACCAGGGCGTTGGCCAGCGGTCCAAGGCCCATGCCACCGTGTTCCTTCGGCACGAAGGGCAGCCACAGGCCCTGGGCGCGGGCCTTGCCGCGCAGTTCGGCCAGCACGGCCTTGTAGCTGTCCTTGTCGACCACCCGGGCCTCGGCCGGGATGCATTCGTCCTTCACCCACTGGCGCACGCGCTCGCGGACGGCCTTGGCTTCCGGCGGGATCTCGAAGTCGATGGACATGGGGCTTCCTCGGGTTTTTCGTTGGCGTCAGCCTGGGTCCGCGGGCGGCGCGCGGCAAGCTGCAAGTGGGCGAACGGCACGAAAAACGCCCCCCGTCCGCCCGGCTCCGCGCCATGACGACCCGTGGGTGGGGAAATTGGAGCGCCCACGGCGCCAGTCCGGGGGAAACCCGCCCCAAGCCGCCCGATCGCGGGGCGGCGATGCGCTTACTTGTAAGATCGCGCCGTCCGCGCTCATCTGCCGCCTTCGGACCCGCCGCCAGAGCGGGCCGGCCTGGGAGGGTTCCGCTTGACGACCACGACTGAAGCCGCGCCCGCGCCCGCCTCGACCCTGCGCAGGGTGGTGGCGGCCAGCATGATCGGCACCACCATCGAGTGGTACGATTTCTTCCTCTACGGCACGGCCGCGGCGCTGGTGTTCAACAAGCTGTTCTTTCCGCAGGCCGATCCCCTGACCGGGACTCTGCTGGCCTTCGCCACCTATGCCCTGGGGTTTGTGGCCCGGCCGCTGGGCGGGCTGGTGTTCGGCCACTTCGGCGATCGGATCGGGCGCAAGCAGCTGCTGATGTTGAGCCTGATGCTGATGGGCGCCTCGACCTTCCTGATCGGGCTGCTGCCAACCTTCGGCCAGGTCGGTCTCCTGGCTCCGCTGATGCTGGTGCTGCTGCGCCTCGTCCAGGGGTTCGCCGTGGGCGGGGAATGGGGCGGGGCGGTGCTGATGGTCTGCGAGTATGGCGATGCCAGGCGCCGCGGCTTCTGGGCCGGCTGGCCGCAGGCGGGGGTGCCGGCCGGCAACCTGCTGGCGGCGGGCGTGCTGGCGATCATGTCGGCGATCCAGAGCGAACATGACTTCCTGGCCTGGGGATGGCGCGTCCCGTTCCTGTTGTCGGCTGTGCTGATCGCCATCGGCTACTGGGTGCGCTCCTCGCTGGCCGAAAGCCCGGTGTTCGCCAAGGCCGTCGCTGAGCGCGGCGTTGAGCGCGCGCCGGTGCTGGAGGCGATCCGCCGCCGGCCCGGCGGCATCGCCATCGGCGCGGGCCTGCGGGTGGCCGAGAACATCTCCTTCTATCTGATCACCACCTACGCCATCAGCTACATGACCCAGATCGCCCACCTGAGCCGAACGCTGGCGCTCAACGCCATGCTGGCGGGGGCTGCGGTGGAGGTGGTGATGATTCCGATCTTCGCTTCCCTGTCGGATCGGATCGGGCGGCGGCCGGTCTACATCATCGGCGCGGCGGGCATGGCGATCTGGGGCTTTGCCTTTTTCCGGATGATCGATACCGGGCTCACGATCAATGTGCTGATCGCGGTGATCGTCGGGCTGGTGCTGCACGGCGCTATGTATGGGCCGCAGGCGGCGTTCATCGCCGAGCTGTTCCCGACGCGGATGCGTTATTCGGGCGCGTCTCTGGCCTATCAGGCGACCTCGATCTTCGCCGGCTCGCTCGCGCCGATCATCGCCGTGATGCTCTACAAAACCTACAAGTCCTGGATGCCGATCGCCATCTACCTGGCCGTGGCCGGTGCGATCAGCGCCGTCTCGGCGCTCCGGGCGCGGGAGACCAAGGGCATGACCTTCGCCCAGATCGACGCGGAGACCGCGTGAGCTCGCCCGCCGCCAGCCTGCCCCGCAAGGTCATCGCGGCCAGCGCCATCGGCACGGCGGTCGAATGGTACGACTTCCTGCTCTACGGCACGGCCGCGGCCCTGGTGTTCAGCAAGGTGTTCTTCCCCCGCTCCGACCCGCTGACCGGGACCATGTTCGCCTTTTCGACCTATGCGGTGGGGTTCATGGCCCGGCCCATCGGCGGCATCGTCTTCGGCCATTTCGGCGACCGCATCGGCCGCAAGAAACTGCTGACCCTCAGCATGCTGATCATGGGCGCGGCGACCTTCCTGATCGGCCTGTTGCCGACCTTCGACCAGGTGGGGGTGCTGGCCCCGGTGATGCTGGTGGCGCTGCGGCTCGTGCAGGGCTTCGGCCTGGGCGGACAGTGGGGCGGGGCGATCCTGATGTCGGCGGAATATGGCGATGCGCGGCGGCGCGGCCTGTGGACCGGGCTGACCCAGGCCGGCGGCGGGCTGGGCAACTTCCTGGCGACGGGAGTGCTGGCGGTGCTGGCCGCGACGCTCAGCCCGCAGGACTTCCTGACCTGGGGTTGGCGGATACCCTTCCTGCTGTCGGTCGTGCTGATCGGCATCGGCCTGTGGGTGCGGGTGTCGCTGGACGAAAGCCCGGTGTTCGAGGCCGCGCTCGCCCAGGCGGAAGACGGCGCCCACAACGCCCCGGTTCTTGAGACCCTGCGCCGCTGGCCCTGGCGGGTCGTGCTCGGCGGGGCGCTGAAGATCGGCGAGAACATCTCCTTCTACCTGATGACCGCGTTCGCCATCACCTACGTCACCGAGATGCTGCACCTGTCGCGCAGCGTCGCGCTCAACGGCGTGCTGGCCGGCGCGCTGGTGGCCACCGTCTCCATGCCGCTGTGGGCGTTGCTCTCGGACCGGATCGGGCGGCGGCCGGTCTATGCGTTCGGGGCGGCGGGAGTGGCGATCTGGGCCTTTGCCTTCTACCCGCTGCTGGACACCCGCTCACCCGCCCTGATCGTCATAGCCGTGGTTGTGGGCCTCTTGGCGCACAGCGCCATGAACGGGCCGCAGGGCGCGGTGATCGCCGAGCTGTTCCCGACCCGAGTCCGCTATTCCGGCGCCTCGCTCTGCTATCAGGTGACGTCCATCGTCGGCGGTTCCTGGGCGCCGATCGTCTCGCTGGCGCTCTACCGGCACTTCCAGTCAACCCTGCCGATCTCGCTCTACATCGGCGTGGCCTGCGCGATCAGCTTTGTCGCGGCGGTGCTGGCCAAGGAGACCAAGGGTCTGACCTGGGCGGAGATCGACGCGGAAGGTTAGCGCCTAGAAGATTTCGAAAAGCCCGGCCGCGCCCATGCCGCCGCCGACGCACATGGTGACGACGCCGTATTTGGCGCCGCGGCGTTTGCCCTCGTACATCAGGTGGGCGGTGCAGCGCGCCCCGGTCATGCCATAGGGATGGCCGATCGAGATCGAGCCGCCGGAGACGTTGTATTTCGCCGGATCGATGCCCAGCTTGTCGCGGCAATAGAGCGCCTGGGAGGCGAACGCCTCGTTCAGCTCCCAGAGATCGATGTCGGCGATGGTCAGGCCGTTGCGCTCCAGCAGCTTGGGGATCGCATATACCGGGCCGATGCCCATTTCCTCCGGGCCGCAGCCGGCCACGGCCATGCCGCGATAGGCGCCCAGCGGGGTCAGGCCGCGCTTTTCGGCCTCCTTGCGCTCCATCAGCAGGACCGCGGCCGAGCCGTCGGAGAGCTGCGAGGCGTTGCCGGCGGTGATGTACTTGCCCTCCTGCACATAGCGGCCGCCCTTGAACACCGGGGCCAGCTTCTGCAGGTCGGCCAGCGTCGTCTGCGGCCGGTTGCCCTCGTCGGCGGACAGGGTGATCTCCTTGTCGGCGGTCTCGCCGGTTTCCTTGTTGACCACCACCTTCATCACCGTGCTCATCGGCGCGATCTCGCGGTCGAAGCGGCCCTCGGCCTGGGCCTGGGCGGTGCGTTGCTGCGACTGCAGGGCGTACTCGTCCTGCGCCTGGCGGCTGACCCCATAGCGCTCGGCGACGATCTCGGCGGTCTCGACCATCGAGGTCTGCAGTTCCGGCACATGCTCGGCGAGCCAGGGGTCGGACATCATGAAGCCGTTCATGTGGCCGTTCTGGACGAGGCTGATCGATTCCACCCCGCCGCCGATGGCCACCGGCGCGCCGTCGTTGATGATGTATTTGGCGGCGGTGGCGATGCCCATCAGGCCCGACGAGCACTGCCGGTCCATGGTCATGCCGGAGACCGTGTTGGGCAGGCCCGCGCGCAGCGCCGCTTGACGGGCGATGTTGTTGCCGGTCGAGCCCTGTTCCAGCGCGCAGCCGAAGGCCACGTCATCGACCTCGCCCGGATCGATGCCGGCGCGTTTCACCACCTCGGCGATCGAGTGCGCGGCCAGGGTCGCGCCATAGGTGTTGTTGAACGCCCCGCGATAGGCCCTGCCGATGGGGGTCCGGGCGGCGGCGACGATGACGGCTTCACGCATGGTTCAGTTCCTTCGTTCGCTACCTCCCGCCGCTTCGCGGCGGAGATAAACGTTACGCCTTGATGTCGGAGAATTTCTTGCCGTCGGCGACCAGCTTTTCCAGCAGCGCCGAGGGCTTGAACGCATCGCCCATGGTCGCCTGGAACTCGCGCATCTTGGCCAGCACCTTTTCCGGCCCGACCTGATCGCCATAATGCATCGGCCCGCCGCGATAGACCGGCCAGCCATAGCCGTTGACCCAGACCAAATCGACGTCGGAGGGGCGGATCGCCTTGCCCTCCTCGAGGATCTTCGCGCCCTCGTTGATCATCGGATAGATGCAGCGCTCGAGGATCTCCTCGTCGCTGATCTTGCGCGGATTGGCGCCGGTCTTGACGATGAAATCGTGGATCACCTTCTCGGTGAAGGCGCTGGGCCTGGCGTTGCGGTTTTCGTCGTAGTCATAGTAGCCGGCGCCGGTCTTCTGGCCCCGACGGTCCGCCTCGCAGAGCACGTCGCGGATGGTCTCGCCGTGGGACGTTTCCTTCACCCAGCCGATGTCCAGGCCGGCCAGGTCGCTCATCGCGAAGGGACCCATCGGGAAGCCGAAGTCATAGAGCACGCGGTCGATATCCCAGGGCATGGCGCCCTCCATCACCAGCTTCTGGGCCTCGCGCTGGCGCTGGCCCAGGATGCGGTTGCCGACGAAGCCGGGGGTGACGCCGACCAGGACGGCGATCTTGCCGATCTGCTTGGCCAGCTTCATCGAGGTGGCGATCACGTCCTTGGCCGTATGGTCGGCGCGGACGATCTCGAGCAGCTTCATGACATTGGCCGGCGAGAAGAAGTGCAGGCCGATGACGTCCTGCGGCCGCTTGGTCACCGAGGCGGTCTCGTCGATGTTCAGGCCCGAGGTGTTGGTGGCCAGGATCGCGCCGGGTTTGCAGATCGCGTCCAGCCGCTCGAAGATGGACTTCTTGACGTCCATGCGCTCGAACACCGCTTCGATGACAAGATCGACGTCCTTGAAAGCCTCCTCCATCGACAGCGAGCCAGTGATCAGGGCCACGCGCTGCTCGGTCTCCTCGGGCTTAGCGGTGCGTGAGCGCTCATAGTTGTTGCGGATCGTGGCCAGGCCGCGGTCCAGCGGCGCCTGCTCCTGCTCGACGATCACCACGGCGATGCCGACGTTGGCGAAGTTCATGGCGATGCCGCCGCCCATGGTGCCCGCGCCGATGATGCCGACCTTCTTGATCGGACGGATCGGGGTGTCGTCCGGCACGTCGGGGATCTTGTTGGCCTGGCGCTCGGCGAAGAAATAGTAGCGCTGGGCCGCCGACTGCGCCCCGCCCATCAGCTCGCCGAACAGCTTGCGCTCAGCCTTCAGGCCGTCTTCGAAGGTCGCGGAATTCACCGCCGCCTCGATGCATTTGATATTGGCTTCCGGCGCCGCGAATCCGCGGAACTTGCGGGCATTGGCCTTGCGGAAGTCGGCGAAGATCTCCGGGTGGCCCTTGGCCGCCTCCAGCCTGGCATTGTTCTCGCGCACCTTGACCAGCGGCTTGCCCTCGGCGACGGCCTTGTTGGCGAAGGCGACGGCGGCTTCCTTGAGCTTGCCCTCCTGCGCCAGCTCATCGACCAGGCCCATGGCCAGCGCCTGCTTGGCCGGCACGTGGCGCCCGGAGGTGACCATGTCGAGCGCGGCCTCGACGCCGACGATGCGCGGCAGGCGCTGGGTGCCGCCGGCGCCGGGCAGCAGGCCGAGCGCCACTTCCGGCAGGCCGACGCGGGCTGAGGGGACGGCCACGCGATAGTGGGCGCAGAGCGCGACCTCCAGGCCGCCGCCCAGCGCCGTGCCGTGGATCGCGGCGATCACCGGCTTGGGCGCGTTCTCCATCATCGCCTGAACATCGAACAGGCTGGGGCCGGCCATGGCCCCGCCGAACTCGGTGATGTCGGCGCCGGCGATGAAGGTGCGGCCCTCGCAGATCAGCACGATCGATTTGGCGGGCGAGGCGATGGCGGCCTTGAAGCCCTCGAACAGTCCCTCGCGGACCTTGGCCGAGAGCGCGTTTACCGGCGGCGAATTGAGCGTGATGATGGCGACGTCGCCGTCCTGGGTCAGCGTGGCTGCCGAATTGATCTCGGTCATGAGTTCCGTCCCTGATATTCTGTCGTCGGTCCGCGGCCGAAAGCCGGCCGGCGTCCGCGAAATTCAAACGCTTGTTACAGGCCCCGCTGGACCCTTCCAAGTCAAATGTGCCAGGGAAAAGCGGCGGTCCTGACTCCGCCGGTTCCGCAGCGGCGGAGCGCGACCACACGGCAAAAAAAGGGGAGGCGCGCCATGGCGCTCGATCTGTTCTCGCTCAAGGGGCGCACTGCGCTGATCACCGGCGGCTCGCGCGGCATCGGCAAGATGATCGCCCAGGGGTTCATCGACCAGGGGGCCCGCGTCTACATCTCCTCGCGCAAGGCGCCGGCCTGCCTCGCGACCGCGGAGGAACTCGGCCCCGACTGCATCGCGCTGCCGCAGGACGTCTCCACGGTCGAGGGCGTCAAGGCGCTGGCGGCGGCCTACATGGCCAGGGAGCCCAACCTCGACATCCTGGTGAACAACGCCGGCGCCGCCTGGGGCGCGCCCTTCGACGAATTCCCGGAGAGCGGCTGGGACAAGGTCATGGACCTGAACCTGAAGTCGCCGTTCTTCCTGACTCAGGCGCTGCACGGCGCCCTGAAGGCCGCCGCCAGCCGCGACCAGCCGGCCAAGGTGATCAACATCGCCTCGATCGACGGCATCCGGCTCAATCCGCAGGACACCTTCAGCTATCATGCCTCCAAGTCGGGGCTGATCTACCTCACTCGCCGGATGGCCGCGACGCTGATCGCGGATTCCATCAATGTGACCGCCATAGCCCCTGGGGCCTTCGCCTCGGAGATGAACCGGGTGGCCCGCGACCAGGGCGACGAGATCGCCAAGCGCATCCCCTCGCGCCGCATCGGCCGCGACGAGGACATGGCCGCGGCCGCCATCTATCTGGCCAGCCGCGCCGGCGACTATGTGGTGGGCGAGACCATCGCGGTGGACGGCGGGGTCGCCCTGGCGAGTTTCGGCGGGCTCTGAGCGGAACACCACGGACCGGCCACGGATTGGGGCTATGACACGCGTCGTGAGCGGAGCCCTGCGCCCTTGACCGAGCCCAAAGCCAGCCCCGGGCGACTGAGCCTGATCCTGGCCGCGGCCGGCCTCATCGCGCTGGTCCTGCTGGTCGCGCTCTATGCGGCGCGCCGGATCATCGCGCGGGAGGCGCTGGTCGGCTGGCTGCGGGCCCACGGCGTGGCCGCGACGGCGCAGGTTCGCGACCTGGGCCTCGGCGAGGTCACCGGCCGGGTCACCGCCGGCGATCCCCGCGCGCCGGACTTCGCGGCGGGCGACGCCACCCTCCGCTGGGGCCTCGGCGCGACGGGCCTGGAGGTCCGCTCGGTCAGGCTGGTCGGCCCGACCATCCATCTGCGATTGCGTGGTGGCCGCGCCAGCCTGGGCTCGCTCGATCCGCTGATCGCCGAGCTGCTGCGGCGCCCGCCGAACCCGCGTCGGGCTCCGCCGCGTGTGGAGATCGCGCGTGGCCTGCTGCGGCTGGACACCGACTATGGCCCGCTGCGGCTGACCGCCGATGCGACGGTCGCGGGCGGCCGGCTGACGAGGCTTGACGCCAGGAGCGCGCCCGCGCGGCTGCGCGGCCCAGGGTTCGACGCCAGCCTGGGGTCCGGCGCGCTGGCCGTGCGCACCCGTGGCGAACTGGTGAGCTTCAACCTGGACCTGCCGGCGACCGCGACGTTTCCCGGCGGTCTGTCGGCGACCGGCGCGCGGCTGACCCTGAGCGGCGAGACCGCCTATCCCGACCTGGCGCGCCGCCGGGCGGACGGTCCGGTAACCCTGCGCGCGCACATCACCGGCGCCCTGGCGGCGGCTGGCGCGACGGTGAGGCAGGCCGACCTCAACGCCACCTTCGAGGGGCGGTCCAGCGGCGGGATCGAGGCCCTGGCGCTCGTCGGCAAGGCCGGGGCGAGCCTGGACGTGCGCTCCGCCAACCTCGGCGCCGCGACCTTGACATCGGTGCGGGCGACGGCGGCGGCCGACGATCTCAGCTGGAGCCGGGCGACGGCCCTTGCCGCCACGCCACGGCTGACCCTGCGGGCGCACGACGCGGCGGCCAGCGGGTTGAGCCTCGACGGGATCGACGCGACCCTGGGCGGCCCGGTCCGCTACGGCCGGTCGGGCCTCGAGGCCCGGCTGGCGGCCAGCCTCGACAGTCACGGCGCCTGGCGCGGTCTGGGCCGACCGGTGCAGGCCGACGCCCCGCAACTGGCGGCGATCAAGCGCGCCGCGTCCGGCTTCCGGATCGCCGCGCCGGCGATGACGCTGGACCTCAAGGGCGCGACCGCGACCCTGGGCCTGCGCCGCCCGCTGAGCGTCAAGCCAGACCAGGGCGGAACGGTGAGACTGGCGGCGCTTCCGGGCGGCCCGGCGATCGGGCCCGGCGGCGGGAGGGTCTCGCTGACGGTCGACGGCGGCGGCCTGCCGCAGGTGACCAGCCAGGTGCGGCGTCTGGCCTTTGCGCACGGCGGGGCGTCGGCCGATGTCCACGCCAAGGCCGCGGCCTCCGTGGGGCCGGTGCTGGGGGGCGAGATCGACATCGCCGGCGCCCTCACGGCAAGCCGCGCCGGCCTCAGGTTCACCGCGCTACGGTGCGCTCTGGTCGAGGTCCGGAAGCTGGAGCTGGGCGCCAATGACCTCAAGGCGCTGTCGGCCGAGATCTGCCCTGACGGCGGTCCCCTGGTCGCCCTTGCCGGCGGCGACTGGCGGATCGACGCCCGGCTGCGCAACCTCGACGCCGAGACGCCAGGCTTTCAGGCGCGGATCGCCGGCGGTGCGGGACAGGTCCAGGCGGCGAGCCGGCGCGGCGCGCTCTTGCTCAACGCGCGGCTGGACGACGCCGGCCTCTCGGACACCGCGACCTCGACACGGTTCAACCCCTTGCGGATCGCGGGACGGGCGGCCTTGGCCGGGGGGCTCTGGTCCGCGGCGTTCGCTGGCCACGCGCCGACGGGCCTGGCGCTCGGCAAGGCCGTGCTGCGCCACGACGGCGCCAGCGGTCGCGGCGGTCTGGACATCGACACCGGGCCCCTGGTCTTCGCCCCGGGCGGCGCACAGCCCGCGGACCTGTCGCCCCTGGCCCAGGCTATCGGCGCGCCAGCCAAGGGCGAGGCGCGTTTCGCCGGCCGGCTGGACTGGACGTCGGCCGGGGTCACCAGCGGGGGCTTGCTCAGCATCCCGCATCTGGATTTCCAGAGCCCGGCCGGGGCGGTGACCGGCCTTTCCGGAACCGTCGCCTTCAGCAGCCTGGTCCCACTGGTCGCAGCCCCTGGCCAGACCCTGAAGATCGACAGCGTGGCCACCGTGGTCCCGCTGACCGGCGTGGTCGCCACGTTCGGGCTCGACGACAAGGCGTTGCTGATATCCGGCGGCTCCGCGGCGGTGGGCGGCGGCCAGGTGAGCGTGGAAAGCCTCAGCATCCCGCTGGTCGCCCACGCGCCGATGGAGGGCGCGCTGCGGTTCGAGGGCGTGCAGCTGCACGACCTCGTGGCGGCCTCGCCGTTTGGCGACAAGGTCGATCTCGACGCGGTGGTCAGCGGCCGGATTCCCTTCGACAGCCAAGACGGTAAGGTGCGGATCCTCGGCGGCGACCTGCACGCCATCCGCCCCGGACGCCTGTCCATCAAGCGCCAGGCGCTGAGCGGCGTCGCCGCGGCGGGGTCGGTCCAGGCGCCGGCCGGCCAGGCCGCCGTGGTTCCGCCCACCGACACCTTCACCGATTTCGCCTATCAGGCGCTGGAGAACCTGGCCTTCACCTCCCTCGACGCCGGCCTCGCCACGCGCCCGGACGGACGGCTCGGCACGCTGTTCCACATCGTCGGCCGCCACGATCCGCCGCATCATCAGGAGATCCGGCTTAGCCTCTTCGACCTGATCGGGCGCAAGTTCCTCACCCGGCCGCTGCCGCTGCCGTCCGACACCGCCGTCGATCTGACGCTGGACACGACCCTCAACCTGGACGACCTGTTGGCGGACTATGCCGACTATCAGCGGCTTCGGGGTTCACGCGCGGTTCAGGCCGCGACGCCCAACCTGGAGTCCAAGCCCGTGGAGACGCCCCGATGACGCCACCCCCCCAACTGTCGGCGCCCCACCCGTCGGCGCCCCGCCTCCTGGCCGTGGCCACGGGCCTTTGCCTGCTGGGCCTTGTCGCCTGCGCGCCCACGCTGCACGTCAAGGTCGATCCGATCACCATCTACGCCAAGCTGGACGCCAACGTCCGGCTCAGTCTGGACGAGGACGTCAAGGCCCTGATCCAGAAAAACCCGAACCTATTCTGAGAGCCCTGATCATGCGCAACACATCGATTCTCAGCGTCGCGGTCCTGGCCGCTCTCGCCCTGCCGGCCGCCGCCCTCGCCCAGACCGCCCAGACCAAGGCCACGGTGGACTCCGCCAAGGCCGCCGGAATCGTCGGCGAGCAGGCCGACGGCTTCCTGGGGCTGGTCACCTCCGCGGCCGATCCGGCCGTGAAGGCCACCGTCGCCGACATCAACGCCGGCCGCGCCCAGCTATATGCCCAGGCCGCCGCCAAGAACGGCGTCACCCCCGTCGCCGCCGGGGCCGCGGCCTTCGAGAGCGTGGTGCGCGGCAAGCTTCGCCCCGGCGACTACTACCGCCCCGCCGGGGGTGGCTGGGTCCGCAAATAGCCTCTCGAACCCGGCCCGCCCAAGGCCGGCCGGGCGGGTCGGACGTCCTTTCGCCGAGGTTTGGCCATCCGGGGGCAGCGTCAGGGCCGGGTTACGGCTAAGCTCCAGCCATGCGCCCGTTCCTCCCCCTCCTCGCCCTCCTCGCCCTCTTCGCGGCTGTCGCCGGCGCCGCCCGCGCGGCGCCTGGCGGGCGCCTCGACGACCAGTCGCGCACGGCCGTGGTCTCGGCCTTCGCGCCGGAGCTGGCGGCCCTGACCCAGGCCACCACTCACCGGCGCGCCGTCACCCTGGGGGGGACGTTGTTCACCACCGGATTGCTCGAGGGCAAGCCGGTGGTGCTGTTCCTCAGCGGCGTCAGCATGGTCAACGCGGCCATGACCACCCAGCGCGCGCTGGACCGCTTCCACGTCCGCCGCATCGTATTCTCCGGCATCGCCGGGGGGGGTCGATCCCAGCCTCGACGTCGGCGACGTGGTCGCGCCGGCGCAGTGGAGCCAGTACCTGGAGAGCGTGATGGCCCGTGAGGACGCCCCCGGCCACTTCACCCCGCCGCCCGGCGAGCCGCTGGGGGGTGCGCCGTTCGGCATGATGTTCCCCAAGGCGGTTCAGGTGGCGCATGGGTCCGGCGGGTCCGAGGCGCGGACCTGGTTTCCCGCCGATCCCGCCCTGATCGCCATCGCCCGCGGCGTCGCCGGCAAGGTCGCGCTGAAACGGTGTGCGGCCGGCGACCGGTGCCTGGTCAAGCCGCCGCGCGTCGTGGTCGGCGGCAATGGCGTCTCCGGCCAGGCCTTCGTCGACAACGCCGCCCTGCGCGGGTGGGCCTTCGCCACCTTCCACGCCCAGGTGCTGGACATGGAGAGCGCCGCGGTGGCGCAGGTGGCGTTTAGCAACGACACGCCGTTCATCGCCTTTCGCAGCCTCTCGGACCTGGCCGGCGGCGACCCGGGCGCGAACCAGGCGCGGGTGTTCTTCCAGCTGGCCTCCGACAATTCCGCCGCCGTCGTCCGGGCGTTCCTGGCGGCGCTGCCCTAACCCTTCGCCAGATAGACAAAGCGCGCGACGAACAGGATCGCCAGCACGAATAGCAGCGTGTCGCCGCGCCGCGCCTGGCCCCGCACCAGCTTCAACGCGGCGAAACTGGTGATCCCGAAGGCCAGGCCGTTGGCGATGGAATAGGTCAGGGGGATGATCACCACGGTGAGGAAGGCCGGGATGGCGACGCCCGGATCGGCCCAGTCGACCTCGGCCAGGGCGCCCAGCATCAGGGCGCCGACCAGGATCAGCGCCGGGGCGGTGGCCGCGGGCGGGATCGCCTGAACCAGCGGCGCGAAGACCAGCGTGATCAGGAACAGCACGCCGACGGTGACGCTGGTCAGGCCGGTGCGGCCGCCGACGGCGACGCCCGAGGCGCTCTCGACATAGCTGGTCACCGTGCTGGTCCCGGCCAGGGCGCCGGCCATGGTGGCCACGGAATCGGCGATCAGCACCCGGTTGAGGCGCGGGATGGCCCCGGTCTCGTCGATCAGCCCCGCCCGCTTGGTCACCGCCACCAGGGTGCCGATGTTGTCGAACAGGTCGACAAACAGGAAGACGAAGACGATCTCCAGGAGCGTCATGCCAAGCCCGCCCTTGAGATTGAGCGCGGCCGACACGTCCAGCTTCAGCGCCGTGGCGGAGATGTCCGTCAGGCCGAACCCGCCCGGCGCCGTGTGGGCCAGGCCCAGCGCCCAGGCCGCCCCGGCGGTGACCAGGATGCCGATCAGCATCGCCCCCTTCACCCGCCAGACCTGCAGGGCGCCGATCACCAGCAGGCCCAGGATCGACAGCGCCGCGGTGGGCCTGGTCAGGTCGCCCAGGGTCACCGCCGTGGCCGGATCGGGCACGATGATGCCGGCGTCCCTGAGGCCGATGAAGGCGATGAACAGCCCGATCCCGGCCGCCACCGCGGCGAACAGAGCGCGCGGGATCGCCGCCACGATCATCTGCCGAACGCCGACCAGGGTGAGGATCAGGAAGGCGACGCCCGACAGGAAGACGCAGCCCAGCGCCGTCTCCCACGGCACGCCCATGCCCTTGACCACGGTGAAGGTGAAATAGGCGTTCAGCCCCATGCCGGGCGCCAGCGCCAGCGGATAGTTGGCGATCAGGCCCATCAGGATGCTGCCGAAGCCCGCGGCCAGGCAGGTGGCGGCGGCGACGGCGGCCACCGGCAGGCCCGCCTGGCCGAGGATCGCCGGATTGACCGCGACGATATAGGCCATGGTCAGAAAGGTGGTGAAACCGGCGAACAGCTCAGTGCGCACGCTGGTCCCGTGGGCGCTCAGCCCGAAGTACCGTTCCAGCATGACCCGCTCCCCCGCGATGACCGCGTGTCGAAGCTAGGGGAGATGGCCACCGGGCGAAATAGGCTGTGGCCAAGCCGCGGCCACCAGGGTCATCGGCGCCCGCTATTCGGTCTTCAGAGTGAACTTCGAGGCCATCACGCAGCGGGGGATGTCGCGGTGGATGGCGAGCGTCGCCGGCTGGCCGACGCCGGGGACGAAGAAATACGTCCCGGCCCTGGAGGTCACCGTCAGGGTCGCGGGACTGGTGAACTGGCAGACCTTGTCGTTGAACAGGCCCTTGCCGCCGGCCTGCTTGACGTCGGAACAGTTGGCGTCCCCGGAGTGCCGGCCGATGGTCACCCCATCGTAGTCGAAGGTGTGCTGGGCCTTATAGCCCTGGGCGGTAAACTGCGCCTGGGTGAGGCCAGGACAAGGCGGACCCTGGATATCCCAGGCCCTGGCCGTCGCCACATCCGCCTTGCGGTCGCGGACAAAGTTGTAGGTCAGCAGGGCTGTCGCGCTGGTCGCCACGACCACCGCGATCACGGCGTGGGCAAGGCTGAACCGGCGTAGATGGCCGGAGTCCTGAATGACTCTACTCGCCATCGCCCAGCTCGCGGGCGTCTTCCGGCAGCATGATCGGCACGCCGTCGCGGATCGGATAGGCCAGCCGCGCCGAGCGGCTGATCAGCTCGCCCTTGGCGCGGTCGAAGTCCAAGGGTCCGTGGGTCACCGGACAGACCAGGATTTCCAGCAGGCGGGGATCGACCTCGACATCCAGGGCGGCGGGAACGTGGGGCTGGGGCATCCCCAGACCCTACTGCAACGCGCGGCCCTCGTCATCGCCGTCTTCGCCGTCGATCTCCAGCAGGGTGGCCAAGGTCTCGAACCGGCTGGCGAGCGTCGGAGCTTCCAGCAGCGCCTGTTTCTCGGCGGGTTCGAAGGGCAGGCCCATGGACAGCGAATTGACCAGGGCCTCTAGCGGCGCGGTCTGGGCGGTCTCCCAGTCGATGTCGAGTTCGCGGCGGTTCAGGTAGCGCTTCAGAGCCTGGGCGAAGCGTTTGCGCGCCGCCGCCGGCGCCAGCGGCGCCTCGCCCTCCGCCAGGTCCGCCTCGAACCGGTCGTAACGCGCGCGGATCTGCCGGTAGGGCGTGTTGAAAGCCAGCTCCTCGCCGGCATCGAAGCGGCAGACCCCGGTGAGCGTGACCAGGTAGCGGCCGTCGGAGGTTTCGGCATAGCTGGTGATCCGGCCGGCGCAGCCCACGGCGGTCAGCCGCGGCCGCTCGCGGTCGCCGCCGGCGCGGGTCTGGATCATGCCCAGCACCCGGTCGCCGGCCATCACGTCATCGATCATGTTCAGATAGCGCGGCTCGAAGATCTGCAGCGGCAGGTCGCCGCCGGGCAGCACCAGCGCGCCGTCCAGCGGAAACACCGGCAGCATCTGCGGCAGGTCGGCGATGCGTCGATAGGCGGCCACGGCGCGCTCCTGCGGCTCAGCTGAAGAGGATCGAGGACAGCCGCCGGCGGCCGTTCCTGGCCACCTCCGACATCGGCCCCGCAGCCTCGAAGACGGTGAGCAGCTGCTTGCGCGCCGCCTCGTCGTTCCAGGCGCGATCCTTCTCGATGATAGTCAGCAGGTGGTCGGCGGCCCGGTCGAGCTGCTGCCGGCCGGCGAACGCCCTGGCCAGCTCGAACCGCGCCGCGTGGTCGTCGGCATCGGCGGCCAGCCGCGCCTCGAACGGCGCGGTCTCGGACGGCGCCTCGGCGGCCAGCGCCAGGGCGGCGCGCACGCCGTCGAGATCGGGGTCCTTGGCCCCCTCCGGCGCCATGGCCAGCACCTCGCCGGCCCGCTCGGCGTCGCCGGTGGCCATATAGACCTTGGCCAGGCCGCCCAGCGCCTTCAGGTTTCCCGGGTCGGCCTGCAGCGCCTGGGCATAGGCCTGGGCCGCGCCGCCCAGATCGCCGAGCTCCAGCGATTCGCGCGCCAGCGACAACAGCGCGTCGAGCGGCGAGGCGCCCGCCACCCCGGCGGCCTTGACCAGCTTGTCGACGAAATCGCGGACCTGGCTGTCGGGCAGGGCGCCCATGAACCCGTCCACCGGCTTGCCGTCGACAAAGGCGAACACCGCCGGGATCGACTGCACCCGCAGCTGGCCGGCGTAGGCCGGGTTCTTGTCGATATCGACCTTGACCAGCTTGACCTTGCCCTTGGCGGCGGTGACGGCCTTCTCCAGCGCCGGCCCGAGCTGGCGGCAGGGACCGCACCAGGGCGCCCAGAAATCGACGATCACCGGCTGGGTCTTCGACGCCTCGATGACGTCGGCGATGAAGCTGGCGTCGGTCGTATCTTTGATGATCTCGCCAACCGGCGTGCCGGTGGTTTCCCCGATCAGGCTCATGCTGGCGGTCCCTTGCAACTCAGTCCGTTCAAAACGCCTCGCCCGACAAGATGGTCTCGCGAGCCCGCGGCTTCAACGCGCCGCGACGCCTTCGATCACCGTCATCTGCGAAAAATCCACCACCAGGGGCGAAACGCCCACCGCCGCGAGGAACCGCCGCAATCCGTCCCGGTCGATCCCGGTGGTGGCGGTGTTGGTCAGCGGATGGAAATTCACCCGCTCGGCCGCGTCCAGCACCCGGTCGAGGACGAACCGCACCCGATGGTCGGTATCGTTGATCAGCCCGAAGGCGGTTACCGATCCTGGCGTCACCCCCAGGGTCTCCGCCATCAACGCCGCATTGCCGAACGACAGCCGCGCCGCGCCGATCACCGTGTGCAGGCGCTTCAGGTCGATGGTCGTGCTGTCGGCCGCCGAGATCAGCCACAGCTGGCCCCTGGCGTCCTTGAGGAACAGGTTCTTGGTGTGGACGCCCGGCAGGCCCGACTTGACCTCCTCGCCCTCGCCCACCCGGAACACCGCGCGATGCTCCAGCGTCGCGGTCTGGACGCCCAGGCTGTCCAGCAGGGCCATCAGGTCGGCGCGGGTCTTCATGCCCGCGTTAGATAGCGGAACTGGACGACAAGGCGAGCCGCTGCTTTAGGGTCCTGGGTGTCAGCTGCGAGGTCGTCCATGGAACTGGAGTGCTATCCCACCACCGAGCGGCCGCCGCAGATCGTGCCGGGCCGCCAGAGCCGGCCCTGGATGGACGCCTTCCATGCCCGCCACGCCTATCGCTGCCTGCCGCTGAACATGGCCAACACGTCGGGCTGGGAGATCCTCTGTCCGGTGGCCTTCACCGCCGAATGGAACGGCGGCATCCGGCAGGAGGACATCACGCTGAAGCCCGACCACCCGAGCCCGGATTTCCACCGCCTGGCCACCAGCCACTTCAGCCACGGGGTGCTGACCCTGCATCCGGGCTACCTGTTCCGAACGCCGCCCGGCTGGTCGATGATGGCCATGGGCTCGCCCAACCACGTCAAGGACGGCATCCAGCCCCTGGCCGGCGTGGTCGAGACCGACTGGCTGCCGTTCCCCTTCACCATGAACTGGCTGTTCACCCGCCCGGGCCGGGTGCATTTCGACAAGGGCGAGCCCTTCTGTTTCATCACCCTGATCCAGGACAAGCCGCTGCACGAGATCCAGCCGGTGATCCGGCGGATGGATTCCAACCCCGAGCTGCGCGACCAGTACGACGTCTGGGAAAAGCATCGCTCGGAGTTCAACAGGCGAATCTTCCGCGGCGACCCTGAGGCCACCAAGGAAGCCTGGCAGCGCTACTACTTCAAGGGCGAGTACCCCGAGGAGATCGCCCCGGCCCGCGAAGACCACATCAACAAGCGCCGCCTGAAGGAACCCCGGTTCGGGCGGTAACGCTGTGCGCCATCCCCCCACCTTGCCAACGGCTGGGGCGTCTGCCATAAGCCGCCTCTCGATTTTTCGGGGGGATGAGCCCTGAAGGAGCGCGGGCGTAGCTCAGTGGTAGAGCACAACCTTGCCAAGGTTGGGGTCGAGAGTTCGAATCTCTTCGCCCGCTCCAAATTTCCGCAAATGACATCGTTGCAGCCGGCGGCCCGATCCGGGGTCGTCCGGCGGCGCGCCATAGCCCCAGGTGGTCACCTTGACGCACGATCCCGCGCTCGAAGCGCACGAGCACGCCGAACATGCCGAGCATGCGGCTCATGAGCACGACCCGTTCATCTCCCGGGTCTCGATCACCATCGCTGTCCTGGCTGTGCTGGCCGCCAGCGTCGGCAGCCTGGAGACCATCGAGGCGGGCGGGGCGATCACCGCCGCCAGCGAGGCGGTGCTGAGCCAGGACAAGGCCACCGACATCTGGGGTGAGTACCAGGCCGACAGCCTGAAGAAGCACCTCTATGGCCTCGCCGCCGACTCCGGCGGTCCGAACGCCGCCAAATACCAGAGCACGGCCAAGGCGCAGGTCGCCAAGCAGGCCGAGCTCAGGACCCAGGCCCAGGACGACGAGAAGGATCGCGACAAGCTCCTGGCGGTGAGTCGACGCCACGAACACCGACACCATTGGCTAACGGCCGCCGCCACCCTCCTGGAGGTCGGCATCGCCGTCTGCACGGTGGCGATCATCACCCGGCGGCGGACATTCTGGATCGGGTCCCTGGGCCTGGGGCTCCTGGGCGTGGTGCTGTTCGGCGCGGCCTACCTGTCGTAGCGGGCCGGCGCCGCCTACTTCGCCGGCGCCGGGTACTGGATGCGGGACTTGAGGTTCTCCACAACCGCGTGGGCGTCGAAAGCGTTCGCGTCGCCGGCGGGCTTGGCGCCCTTGTGGGTGACGATCTCGGCAGACGCCTCGAAGCTCTCGATGGTGCGGATGTCCATCCGGTCGGCGAAGAAGGGGTCGCCGAAGAACGGGTCCCAGGTGCGCCAGCCATAGCCCGCCCCATGGTAGCGCCAGGAGGGCCGCCAGTAGCCGAAACCCGGTCCGTACCAGGGATTGTAGAGCGGGTCGGGGACAGCGTAGCTGCGCGCCTTGGTGTCGGTGTGGCGGTCGGCGATGGAGAACCAGTCATAGCCGTTCTGCAGGGTCAGTTCGGCGGCGTGGAACAGGAGATAGCCCTCCACCGTCTCGCGCGAGGTCATGCTGTTGCCGGCGAAGTTGACCCGCCAGCGATCAGGCTCCAGTCGCACCTCGGAATAGCCGCCGGACGCGGCCATCCCGCCCAGGCTCTGGACCCGGGCGTTCGGCTGATAGGGCGTCGGCGTCGCGCAGGCCGCTAGTCCGGCCGCCAGCACCAGGGCGGCGGCGGCGATGGATTTTCTGGACATGGCTGGATCTCGAAAAGGTCGTCCCTCGAAGGACGCGTCTATATCTATGTGTCACAACACTTGGCTGCAATTGTGGTTGCCCGGCCGCGGCGCGACCGGGTCCGCAACCTCAGACGCCGCCCGTGGCCAGGCTCCAGGCGATCCTGCCCAGAGCCCCGAACAGCAGAATGCCGGTGGCCACCGACTGGATCATGAAGCCGGTGCTGCGCTTGGACGCCTCGGCCACATAGCCTTGCGCGTAGAGCACGCGGCCGATGATCCAGACCACGCCCAGGCCCGCGGCCACCAGCTCGTTCCAGTAGAGCGCGAACAGCCACAGGCCGACCAGGAACATCGGCAACCATTCGAGCGTGTTGTAATGCGCGCGGATCGTGCGCTCCAGCACCGGCTCGCCGGTCATGGCCGGCGCGGCGATGCCGGCCTTGCCCCGAGCGCCGGCGACCCGCAGGCCCATCCAGAAATAGACCAGGAGCGCCAGGATCGTGACCAGGGCGGTCCAGCGGTGCGCCATCATCATGTGATTTCCCCCGAAATGGCGAGCCAAGCGTCGCCTTGGCCGGCAACTTGGCACGTATCGGCGGTCTTAGGGAGGGGCGGCTATTTCCCCCGCCGGTCGCGCCGGGCGGCGACCCGCAGCCGCAGCGCATTGAGCTTGATGAAGCCCGCCGCGTCGCGGTGGTCATAGGCGATCTTGCCCTCTTCGAAGGTGACCAGGTCCTGATCGTAGAGCGAGTAGGGACTGGTGCGCCCGACGATGCTCACATTGCCCTTGTAGAGCTTCACCCGCACCTGGCCGCAGACCATCGCCTGGCTGTGGTCGATGGCCGCCTGCAACATCTCGCGCTCGGGCGCGAACCAGAAGCCGTTGTAGATCAGCGATGCATAGCGCGGCATCAGCTCGTCCTTCAGGTGCATCGCGCCCCGGTCCAGGGTGATGGACTCAATGCCCCGATGCGCGGCCAGCAGGATTGTGCCGCCGGGGGTCTCATAGACCCCGCGCGACTTCATCCCGACGTAGCGGTTCTCCACCAGGTCCAGCCGGCCGACGCCATTGTCGTGGCCGAGGCGATTGAGCTCGGTCAGCAGGGTCGCCGGGCTCATCGCCACGCCGTCGATGGCCACCGGATCGCCGCGCTCGAAGTCCATCGTGAAGACGCACGCCTTGTCCGGTGCGTCCTCGGGCGAGATCGTGCGCATGTAGACGAACTCGGGCGCCTCGACGGCCGGGTCCTCCAGCACCTTGCCTTCGGAAGAGGAGTGCAACAGGTTGGCGTCGACGCTGAACGGCGCCTCGCCGCGCTTGTCCTTGGCGATTTGGATCTGGTGCTGCTCGGCGAATTCCAGCAGCGCCTCGCGGCTCTTGAAGTTCCACTCCCGCCAGGGCGCGATCACCTGGATGTCGGGTTCCAGCGCATAGTAGGCCACCTCATAGCGGACCTGATCGTTGCCCTTGCCGGTGGAGCCATGGCTGACCGCGTCGGCGCCGACCCTGCGGGCGATCTCGATCTGCCGCTTGGCGATCAGCGGCCGGGCGATCGAGGTGCCCAACAGGTACTGGCCTTCATAGACGGTGTTGGCGCGGAACATCGGGAACACGAAGTCGCGGACGAACTCCTCGCGCACATCCTCGATGAAGATGTTCTCCGGCTTGACGCCCGCGGCCAGCGCCTTGGCGCGGGCGGGCTCGAGCTCCTCGCCCTGGCCCAGGTCGGCGGTGAAGGTCACCACCTCGGCGCCATACTCGGTCTGCAGCCACTTCAGGATGATCGAGGTGTCCAGCCCGCCGGAATAGGCCAGCACGACTTTCTTGATGGGCGTTGCGGCCATGGGGAGTCCGGGCAGGAGGTGGGCAGAAAGGGTCGCGGGCCTTTAACGGCCAATGGCGGCGCCGTTCAAGGCTTAAGCGCGCCTTCCTGCTCCAGCACCGCCATCGACGCCTTCAGCCAGCGCAGATAGGCCAGGGCGAACAGCGAGGCGGCCAAGGCGCGCACGCCGAACAGGATCAGGATCGCATCGCCCGCGGCGACCTGATTGCGATTGACCACCACCAGGATGACGCTGACCACGAAGGCGACCGCGGGCATGGTGAGCAGGGCGGAGTTGCGCTTGGCCCGCCACATCGGCGCGCCGTCGGCGCGAAACTGCATGGGCATGCGGGTCTGCGGCGTCGTGCGCCGCCAGGCCTGGCGCGCCGCGCTGGCCATGATCGACAGCGCCAGGATCCACAGGATATCGCCGGCGTAGGTGAGAATGATCATGGTTAGATGGTCACCTGGGTTCCGAGCTCGACCACCCGGCCGGGAGGGATCTTGTAGAAGTCCGTTGGATTGGCGGAGTTTTTCATAAGGAAAATGAACAACTTATCCTGCCAAGGCGGCATGCCCGACTGCGCGGACGGCACCACGGAGCGACGGCCGAGGAAGAAGCTCGTGGCCATGATGTCGAACTTCAGGCCGAGCTTGCGGCACAGGCCCAGCGCCTTGGGCAGGTTCGGGCTCTCCATGAAGCCATAGGTGACGATCACCTTCTTGAAATCCTCGTTGACCGGTTCGATGCGGACCCGGTTGTCGTCGCTGACGCGTGGCGTCTCGGCGGTCTCGATAGTCAGCACGATGTTCTTCTCGTGCAGCACCTTGTTGTGCTTGAGGTTATGCATCAGGGCTACCGGCGCCATGGCCGCGTCGGAGGTCAGGAAGATGGCGCTCCCCGGTACGCGGTGCAGCGGCCGGCCGGCGAGGATTTCCGCCAGTTCGAGGAGCGGGATGCTGTCCTTGCGGGTCTTTTCAGTGAGAATCTGCGCGCCGCGGGTCCAGGTCCACATGATCAGCATAATGCCCGCGCCGAACGACAGGGGAAACCAGCCGCCCTCCAGCACCTTGACCAGGTTGGCGCTGAGGAAGGTCAGGTCGATCACCAACAGCGGGATCGCGAAGGCCAGCGCGCCGGCAAGGCTCCATTTCCACAGCCGACGGGCGACGATGAACTCCAGCAGCACGGTGATCACCATGGTCCCGGTCACCGCGATTCCATAGGCCGAGGCCATATTGGCGGAGGTCTGGAACAGCACCAGCAGCGCGAGCACGCCGACCATCAGCATCCGGTTGACCGACGGCACGAAAATCTGGCCCGCTACGGTCTCGCTGGTGCGCCGGATATCGATCCGCGGCAGCAATCCCAGTTGCACCGCCTGCTGCGTCACCGAGAAGGCGCCGGTGATGACGGCCTGGCTGGCGATGACCGTGGCGACGATGGCCAGGATCAGGACGGGCCAGTAGGCGAAGTGGGGAATGATCGAGAAGAACGGGTCCTTGGCGGCGGCCGGATGGGTCAGGACCAGGGCGCCCTGGCCGAAATACTGCAGGGCCAGGCAGGGCAGGGCCATGGTCAGCCAGGCCAGTCGGATGGGCAGTTTTCCGAAGTGGCCCATGTCGGCGTAGAGCGCCTCCGCGCCGGTGACGGCGAGGAACACGCTTCCCAGGATGATGAACCCGAGCAGCCCATTGCTGAACAGGAGGTGGACGCCAAAGTAGGGGTTCATGGCCTTCAGGATGACCGGCGCCTGGACGATATGGATCAGGCCCAGCACCGCGAGCAGAAGAAACCACACCACCATGATCGGCCCGAAGAAGCGGCCGACGCTGGCGGTGCCCCGCGACTGGACCATGAACAGGCCGATGAGGATCGCCGCGGCCAGCGGCAGCACGATGGGCTTGAGGAAATGGCCGACTCCGGGCGCGTCGCGCAGCAGCTCGACCGCCGACAGCACCGAGACGGCCGGCGTGATCAGGCCATCGCCGTAAAACAGGGCCGCGCCGCAGATGCCCAGCACGAACACGAAGGTCGAGCGGCGTCCGAGCGCGCGTTGCGCCAGGGCCATGAGCGCCAGGGTGCCCCCCTCGCCCTTGTTGTTGGCCCGCATCACGAAGACCACGTACTTGATCGTCACGACGATGATCAGCGCCCAGAATATCAGCGAGACGATCCCCAGGACCGCCATTTCGCTGACACCGCCGTGGATATGGCTCAGCGCGGCGCCCATCGCGTAGAGCGGACTGGTTCCGATATCGCCGAATACGACACCCAGGGAGCCCAGGGCGAGCGCCCAGTGTCCTTGCTTGCGCGAGCGATGCGACTCCTCGGACGCCACGGAGGCGCCGCCGGCCGGATCAGCCATCCAAGTTCTCCGGGAACGAAACGCTGTTCCCTTCGGGCGGCCCGATGCCGTCTGCGGCGGGCGCGATACACCCAATCCGGACCCCGTTCAATGGCGCGGCCCTTTGCGGACGTGGGCGGGGGCTCTAGTTTCCGCGAACGAACGGGAGACCGACATGGATCGCAGACTGGCGCTGGTGACCGGCGCCTCGGCCGGCATCGGGGCGGCGTTCGCCCGCATCCTGGCCAGCCACGGCTACGACGTGGCGCTGACCGCGCGCCGCGCCGAGCGGCTGGAGAAGCTCGCCGAGGAGATCTCGCTGCGCTATGGCGTGGAGACCCTGACGGTGGTCGCCGACCTGGCCGAGCCGCGGGCGCCGGGACAGATTCTCGACCACCTCACCGCCCACGGCCGCACGGTCGACGCCCTGGTCAACAACGCCGGCTATGGGCTGGCGGGGTCCTACGCCGACACCCGCTGGGAGGATCAGCGGGCGTTCATCCAGGTGATGATGACCGCGCCGGCGGAACTGGCGCATCGGGTGCTGCCGGGCATGATCCAGCGAAGGTTCGGCCGAATCGTCAACGTGGCCTCCCTGGCCGGGCTGGTCCCGGGCTCGGCCGGCCACACGCTCTATGGCGCGACCAAGTCGTTCCTGGTGCGGTTTTCCCAGAGCCTGCATCTGGAGACCCAGGCGCACGGCGTGCACGTCAGCGCGCTCTGTCCCGGCTTCACCTTCTCGGAGTTCCACGACGTCAACGGCACGCGCGAGCAGATCAGCCGGTCGACCCCGCCCTGGCTCTGGCTGGGCGCCGACGAGGTGGCCGCCGCGGGCTATGAGGCGGTGGAGGCCAACCGCCCGGTCTGCGTTCCCGGCGCGCCCAACAAGGCGATCGCCGCGGTCGCCAAGCTGATCCCCGACGACTGGGCGCTGGCGCTCATGGCCTGGCAGGGACCGCGGTTCCGGAAGGTGTAGCGTAGGGGGCGGCGGCCTCGGGCCGGACGATGCCGTTGGTGGAATCGGCGACGCCGGCCAGCAGGAACTGCACCGCCATGGCGCAGAGGATCAGGCCCAGCACGCGCACGATGATCGACAGCCCGATCTTGCCCAGCACCTTGCTGATCAAGGGCGTCGCCAGGAACGCCAGCAGGGTCGCCACCGAGACCGCCAGGATCGCGCCAAGGCCCATGGCTGTGCCGGACAGGCCAAAGGCGCGCGCCTGGATGGCATAGATGATCACCGTCGAGATTGCGCCCGGACCGATCAGCAGCGGCATGGCGAACGGCACGATCATCTGCTCGACGCGGCGGCGCACATAGGTTCGGGTGTCGTCGGCGGTGGCTTCCGCGGCGCTGGCGAAGCCGGAGGTAAAGTCGTCGCCGACCATCTTCAGCCCCAGGATGAACAGGATCACCCCGCCGGCGATGCGAAAGGCCGGCAGCGAGATGCCGAAGAAGGTCAGGAGGCTGAGGCCGGAGAAATAGAAGAAGGTCAGGAACCCCAGAACGAACACCGAGATCACCAGGGCGATCTGCGCCCGTTCGCGCCCGCTGGCGCCGACGGTGGAGGCGGCGAACACCGGCACGTTCCCGATCGGATCGAGCAGGGCGAACAGCGCCACGAAGAAGTTGACCGCGAAGTCCCAATGGATCATCCCCCGGTCTTAGCCCAAATCGCCGCCCGCGCCGAACCCTCTCGGTGTGACGCCGCCTGCCCGGAGCCTTCGTCCATGGCCGACCCTCGCCTGATCGTGCCCCTGGACGTGCCCACGGCGGAGGAGGCGCGCGCCATGGTCGCCGCGCTGGGCGAGGCGGTCAGCTTCTACAAGGTCGGGCTGGAACTCTTCGCCACAGACGGCATGGCGCTGGCCCGCGAGCTGAAGGGCCAGGGCAAGCAGGTGTTTCTCGACTGGAAGCTGCACGACATCGGCACGACCGTGCAGCGCGCCGCCGCCGCCATCGCCCAGTCGGGCTGCGACTTCATCACCGTGCATGGCGAGCCGCAGGTGATGGCCGCCGCGGTGCGCGGCCGGGGCGCATCGTCGCTGAAGATCCTGGCGGTGACGGTGCTGACCAGCCTGGCCGACGCCGATCTGGTCGAGATGGGCTATGCCGAGAGCGCCCGCGCGCTCGTGGAACGCCGCATCCACCAGGCCATCGCCGCCGGCTGCGACGGGGTGGTCGCCAGCCCACAGGAGGCCGCTCTGGCCCGCGCGCTCGGCGGCCGCGACTTCCTGGTGGTGACACCGGGCGTGCGCCCGGACTGGTCGGCGAGAAACGATCAGGCGCGCGCCGCCACCCCGCTGGAGGCGCTGAGGGCCGGCGCCTCGCACATCGTCTGCGGCCGCCCGATCACCGCCGCCAACGACCCCCGCGCCGCCGCCCTGCGCGTCGCCGCCGAAATGGCCCAGGCAGGGTAGCGTCCCCTTATCTTCCCAACGACACTCAAGCCGTCGGCCTGCGCCTCGCCGCCCAAATGGGCCAGCCGACGGCGCTAGAAGTCGACGGCGATGCCCTTGCGTTCCCAGTCACCGAAGCGGGTGGGTTCGAGTCCCTTTGGCCCGCCTTGTTCCGGGCTGGCGGCGTCGATCGCGGCGGCGCGTCGGCGCGCCTCGGCCTCCTCCAGCGCGCGGCGCGCCTGCGGGGTCAGCGGTTTGTCGGGCGCGGCGTTGGGCGGCAGGTCGGTCATCGCCGCAAACTAGGCGCGCAATGCGCCGGGACAAAGCGCGTATGGCGCTTGCGCCGCCGCGTCCGAACGGGCACGCCGCCTCGATGACCGACATAGCCCCTCCGGACGCGCCCGCCGACGTCGCCGGCCTGCCGGCCCGCGCCGCGGCGCTGGACCTGCTGACCGCCGCCCTGGGGGGCCGCGCCGGTATGGACGAGGGGCTCAGCCACCCGGCGCTGGCGGCGCTCTCCGCCCGCGACCGCGCCTTCGCCCGCGCCCTGGTGATGGCCACCTTGCGCCACCTTGGCCCCATCGACGCGGCCCTGCAGGCCAAGGTGAAGAAGGCGCCGCCCGACAAGGTGGTGCAGATCCTGCGCCTTGGCGTGGCCCAGGCGTTTCTGCTGAACACCCCCGCCCACGCCGCCGTCGCCACCTCGGTCGACCTGGTGGCGCGCGACAAGGGCCTAGCGATGTTCAAGGGCCTGGTGAACGCGGTGTTGCGCGGCCTGTTGCGCGAGCCGCCGGAGCTGGCCGATCCCGATCTGCTGGCGCCCGGCTGGCTCCAGGCCCGCTGGCGCGCGGCGTTCGGTGTGGAAGAGGCCCACAAGGTGGCTGAGATGATCGCCGAGGAACCCGCCACCGACCTGTCGCTCAAGGATGCCGGCGCCGGCCCCGGCATCGCCGCGGAGCTGGAGGCGACGGTGCTGCCCGGCGGGACACTGCGGACGTCGCGGCGCGGCGATCTCGCCACCTGGCCGGGGTTCGCCGAGGGCGGCTGGTGGGTGCAGGACGCCTCCGCCGCCATCCCCGCCCGCCTGCTGGCGGTCCGGGCCGGCGAGACCGCGCTCGACATGTGCGCCGCGCCCGGCGGCAAGACCCTGCAGCTGGCCGCCGCGGGCGCGACGGTCACCGCGCTTGACCGCGCGCCGGCCCGGCTGAAACGGGTCACCGAGAACCTCGTCCGCACCGGCCTGGGGGCCGAGACCGTCGCCGCCGACGCCGCCAACTGGAAGGATGGCCGCGGCTTCGACGCCGTCCTGCTGGACGCGCCCTGCTCGGCCACCGGCACGTTCCGCCGTCATCCTGACGTCTTGTGGGCCGCCAAGCCCAGCGACATCGCCGGCTTGGCCGCCGTGCAGTCCAAGCTGCTGGACGCCGCCGCGCGCCGCCTGAAACCCGGCGGGCGGCTGGTCTATTGCGTCTGTTCGCTGGAGCCCGAGGAGGGCGAGGGCCAGGTCGCGGCGTTCCTGTCGCGCACCCCCGGCGTCGCGCTGGACCCGATCGTTGCGGGCGAGGGGGGGGCGCCGGCGAGGAGCCTGCGCGCCGACGGCACGCTGCGCATCCTGCCGCATCACACCGCGGGCGGGACAGACGGCTTCTACGTCGCGCGGTTCCGCAAGGCTTAGCCTTCACCGGGCGGGGCGATTCAGCTAAGTCCGGCGCATGTCCGGCAAGCCCCTCATCGCGCCCTCCATCCTGGCGGCGGACTTTGCGCGGCTGGGCGAGGAGGCCCGCGCCGTGGAGGCCGCCGGCGCCGACTGGCTGCATATCGACGTGATGGACGGCCACTTCGTGCCCAACATCACCATCGGGCCTGACGTGGTGAAGGCGCTGAAGCCCCATGTGACCATCCCCCTGGACGTGCATCTGATGATCGCGCCGGCGGACCCCTACCTGGAGGCGTTCCGCGCCGCCGGGGCGGACATGATCAGCGTCCACCCGGAGGCCGGGCCGCACCTCAACCGCACGCTCGGCCAGATCCGCAAGCTGGGCGCCAAGGCCGGCGTGGTGTTCAACCCCTCGACCGATCCGAGCGTCATCCGGTGGATGATGGACGACGTCGACCTGATCCTGGTGATGTCGATCAATCCGGGGTTCGGCGGTCAGAGCTTCATGACCTCGCAGCTGGCCAAGATCGAGACGCTGCGCGGGATGATCGACGCCACCGGTCGCGACATTCCGCTGGAAGTCGACGGTGGCGTGACGCCGGAGACGGCGCGGCTCTGCGTGGCGGCCGGGGCCACGGCGCTGGTGGCCGGCACCGCGGTGTTCCGCGGCGGACCCTCGGCCTACGCCGGCAATATCGCCGCCCTGCGCGGCGGCTGACGGGAGCGCGCCGGATGCCGGCGTCGATGGCGGACCGCACCCCTGCAAGCCTGTCGCTGCTGGCCGCGGCGGTCGCCCTGCGCCGGCGCGCGAGCCTGGAATGGGCGGCGTCGCCGCTCTACCACGCCTGGCTGTCGTGGCCGCGGCCCGAGGGGCTGGCGGCGACGCCCAGGACCTTGCGCCCGGCTGACCCGGAGAACGGGCGGCGCATCCTGGCCGGCGCCTTCGTCATCGACGGCGAGACGCTGGCCATGGGTCCGCGCGGCGATCCGTGGGACCGGCCGAGCCCCAGCCTGCGCTTTGCCTCTGGTCTGCACGGCTTCGGCTGGCTGCCGGACCTGGTGGCGCACGGCGACCCCGGCGCCTGGGAGGCGCTGCGCCTGACCCTGGCCTGGCGGCGGCTGTTCGGGCGCTGGAACGGCTTTGCCTGGGATCCGGCGATCCTTGAGCGACGGGTGTTCAACCTGGCCTGCGCCGTCCGCGCGCTCTCGGCGCCGGCCTCCGACGCCGAGGCCGAGCAGGTCGCCGGCGACCTAGCCCGCCAGGCCCGCTTCCTGCTGGACGTGCGCGAGGGGCCCGTCCGGGCTTCCGAACGCGCCGCCGCTGCCGCTGTGGCGGGCGCGGCGCTGGGCGGCGGGGCGGGGGCGCGCCTGCTGGACCGCGCGCTGGACCGTCTGCGGCTGGCCCTGCCGGCGACGATCTCGCCCGACGGCGGCCACGCCAGCCGCAGTCCGCAAGCGGCGCTGGAGCTGCTGTTCGACCTCACCACCCTTGATGAGGCCCTGGTCCAGCGCGGCATGGCCGCCCCCGACGAGTTGTTGCGCGCCAACGATCGCCTGGCGTCCGCGGTGCGGTTCTTCACCCTGGCCGACGGCCGGCTGGCGGCCTTCCAGGGGGGCGAGGCGCTGTCGGCGTCCTACGTCGCAGCCGCCCGAGCGCAGGACGAACTTGGCGAACGCTCCGTGCCGGTGGTTCGGGGTGGCTATCAACGTCTAGCGGCCCGCTCGCTGCAGGTGGTGGCGGATGCGGCCCCACCGGCCGCCGGCGTCTGGAGCCAGGCGGCCTGCGCTCAGCCGCTGGCCATCGAGGTGCTGGCCGGGGGCCGGCGGCTGATCGTCGGCGCCGGCGGGTCGCCGCAAGCCCATGCGCCGGCGGCCCTGCGGCTGGTGGACGCCGCCTCCACGGCCTCTGTGGGCGATGCGGCCTGCGGTCAGCCGTTGCAGGGCTTCGCCGCCCGCGCCCTGGGGCCGCGCCTCACGGGCGCCGTCGACGCCGTCGAGGCCCGCCGCCACGAAGCGCCCGGCGCGCTGTGGCTGGAGCTGTCGCACGACGGCTGGGTCCGGCGTTTCGGACTGCGGCATGAACGGCGGCTCTATCTTGACCTCGAGGCCGACGAACTGCGCGGCGAGGATCGGCTGACCCCGGCAGCCGCGCGAAGCGGACGGGACGGACGCCGCTTCCTGTCTTTCGTTGTCCGCTTTCACCTGCACCCTCAGGTCAGCGCCCTGGTCGCCCGCGACGGAAGGAGCGTCCTGCTCAAGGCCGAGGGCGAGGAGACCGGCTGGTGGCTGCGCAACGATGCGCTGGACGTCGCGCTGGAACCGTCCGTCCACTACCTGGACGGCCGGCCAAGGCGCAGCCAGCAGATCGTGCTGCGCGGCCAGGCCCGCCTCGACGTCGGCGCCAAAGTGCGGTGGAAGCTCTCGGCCGCCACGCCGGGTCGCGCCGACGACAGCCTTGTTGACGTTGGCCGGCGCCCGGACTAAGCCGCGCCCATTCCGCGTGACTGGCGAAGTTTCAGGTGGGCGACCATCGGGGAGCGCGGATGCCATCGACGCCGCTCGCCTGGGCATTTTCCGTCACTGCAGGAGAATGCTGTGCCCGCCGCTCCCGATTTCCCGCCGGCCCCGGACCGCGCCCCGATCAGGCGGGCGCTGATCTCGGTGTCCGACAAGACCGGCCTGATCGAGGCGGCCCGGGCGCTCGCCGCCGCGGGCGTCGCGCTGGTCTCGACCGGCGGGGCGCGCAAGGCCATCGCCGACGCCGGTCTGACGGTGAAGGACATCTCCGAGCTCACCGGCTTTCCCGAGATGATGGATGGCCGGGTCAAGACCCTCCATCCCGTTGTCCACGGCGGCCTTCTGGGTGTCCGCGATGCGCCCGACCACGCCCGGTCCATGGCCGAGCACGCGATCGGCGGCATCGATCTGGTCTATGTGAACCTCTACCCCTTCGAGGCCACCGTCGCGGCCGGCGCCGACTACGCCACGGCGGTGGAGAACATCGACATCGGTGGCCCGGCGATGATCCGTTCGGCGGCCAAGAACCACGGCTACGTCGCCGTCTGCACCGAGCTTGCCGACCTGCGGCAGGTGCTGGCCGAGCTGGCGGAAGACGGCGCCACGGGGCTGGCGCTGCGCAAGGCCCTGGCCGCCCGCGCCTACGCCCGCACCGCCGGCTATGACGCGGCGATCGCCTCCTGGTTCGCGCAGGCTCTTGGCGACGAGGCCCCCCACCGCCGCGCCTTCGCCGGCGAACTGGCGCAGACGATGCGCTATGGCGAGAACCCGCATCAGAACGCGGCCTTCTATCGCTTCGCCAACCCGCGCACCGGCGTGGCCACCGCCCGCCAGCACCAGGGCAAGGAACTCAGCTACAACAACATCAACGACACCGACGCGGCCTTCGAGCTGATCGCCGAATTCGACCCCGCGGACGGTCCCGCCTGCGCGATCATCAAGCATGCCAACCCCTGCGGCCTGGCGACCGGGGCGACCATGGTCGAGGCCTACGGCCGCGCGCTGGCCTGCGATCCCACCAGCGCCTTTGGCGGCATCGTCGCGCTGAACGGACGGCTGGACGCGGCCACCGCGACGGAGATCCTGAAGCTGCTCACCGAGGTGGTCATCGCCCCGGACGCCGACGCCGACGCCATCGCCCTGTTCGCCAAAAAGAAGAACGTCCGCCTGCTGACCACCGGCGGCCTGCCCGATCCGCTGGCGCCTGGAACCAGTTTCAAGTCGGTGGCCGGCGGTTTCCTGGTGCAGAGCCGCGACACCGCCCGGCTGACGGCGTCCGACCTTAAGGTGGTCACCCGGCGCAGCCCCACCGAGGCCGAGGTGGCCGACATGCTGTTTGCCTTCACCGTCGCCAAGCACGTCAAGTCCAACGCCATCGTCTACGCCCGCGCGGGCCAGACGCTGGGCGTCGGCGCCGGCCAGATGAACCGCAAGGATTCCGCGCGCATCGCCGCCCTTCGCGCCGCCGACTTCGGGCTGGACCTGACCGGCTCGGCCTGCGCCTCCGAAGCCTTCTTTCCCTTCCCCGATGGACTGATCCAGGCGGCTGACGCCGGCTGCACGGCGGTGATCCAGCCCGGCGGGTCGATCGGCGACCAGGCGGTGATCGACGCCGCCGACGAACGCGGCGTGGCCATGGTGTTCACCGGCGTTCGCGTCTTCCGGCACTGAGCCACAGCGCCGCGGCGTCAGTCGATCGTCACAACGACCTTGCCCATGGCCTGGCGGCTGGCCAGGTGGCGGATGGCGTCGGCGGCCTTGGCCAGCGGAAAGCGGCCCGAGACATGCGGCTTGATCTTGCCGGCGGCATACATGGCCAGCAGTTCGGCGACGCCCTTCTGGTGCCGCGCCGGGTTCTTGGCGACCCAGGTCCCCCAGAACACGCCGACGATATCGCAGCCCTTCAGCAGCGCCAGGTTCAGCGGGATCTTCGGGATGTCGCCGGCGGCGAACCCGACGACCAGATATTTGCCCTCCCACGCGATGGAGCGCAGCGCGGGCTCGGCATAGTCGCCGCCGATGCCGTCATAGATGACGTCGGCGCCGGCCGCGCCGCAGGCCGTCTTGAACTGTTCGGAGAGCTGCTTCTGGCCGTCGCGGTCGAAGGGGCCGCGGCCATAGACCACGCCGGCGTCCGCCCCATGGGCGAGGCACAGGTCGACCTTCTCCTGGCTGGACGCCGCGGCGATCACGCGCGCGCCCATCTGTTTGCCGAGCTCGACGGCGGCCAGGCCGACGCCGCCGGCCGCGCCCAGCACCAGCAGGGTCTGGCCCGGTTGCAGGTCTGCGCGGTCCTTCAGCGCATGGTAGCTTGTGCCGTAGGTCATGATGAACGCCGCGGCGTCGTCGAAGGGCATCGCGTCGGGGATCTTCACCAGTCGGGCGGCTTCCAGCGCCAGTTCCTCGGCCATGCCGCCCCAGCCGGTGTTGCCCAGCACACGGTCACCGACCTTGATGTGGGTGACGCCCTCGCCGACCGACTTGACGACGCCGGAAACCTCGCCGCCTGGCGAGAACGGCCGCGCGGGCTTGAACTGGTACTTGTCCTCGATGATCAGCACGTCGGGGAAGTTCACCCCCACCGCCTTGACCGACACCACCGCGAAGCCGGGCTTGGCCTCGGGCGACGGCACGTCCTCAAGGACGAGAGTGTCGGGGCCGCCCACGGCCTTGCTCAACAGCGCCTTCATATCCGTCTCCCGGTGGTGTTCTTGAAACTCGCGAGACGCTAGCCCAGTCGAACGGATGTTTGAAGGGGAGGGATGATTTGAGGCTCAGCCTCGCCTATATGGTCGGACCTCCAGACAGGATGATCTTCCCTTGGGCGTGACCCTCGACCTCTCTCGTGCGCCAAGTCCGCCGCGCGCGGCCGCCAAGCCCAACCTGTCGGGGTTGACCCGGGCTGAGCTGGCCGCCGCCCTGATCGCCGCCGACGTCGTGCGTCCGGAGAAGGCCAGGATGCGGGCCAGCCAGCTGTGGCGCTGGATCCACCACTACGGCGTCACCGACTTTGCCCAGATGAGCGACGTGGCCAAGGACATGCGCGCCGCCCTGGCCGAACATTTCACTCTGGCCCGCCCGGAAATCGTCGAGCGCCAGGTCTCCAGGGACGGCACGCGCAAATGGCTGATCCGCACCGCGCCGGGCATCGAGGTGGAGTGCGTCTACATCCCCGACGTCGGCCGCGCCGGCGCGCTGTGCGTTTCCAGCCAGGTCGGCTGCACGCTGAACTGCACCTTCTGCCACACCGGCACCCAGGCGCTGGTCCGCAACCTCACCGCCTCCGAGATCGTCGCCCAGGTGCAGGTGGCGCGCGACGACCTGGCCGAATGGCCGAGCCCGCGGGAAGATCGCCGGCTCTCCAACGTCGTCTTCATGGGCATGGGCGAGCCGCTCTACAATCTGGACAGCGTGGCCGACGCCATCGACATCATCGCCGACAACGAAGGCATCGCCATCTCGCGCCGGCGGATCACCGTCTCGACCTCGGGCGTGGTTCCGGAGCTGGAACCCCTGGGGACGCGCACCCAGGCGATGCTGGCGATCTCGCTGCACGCCACCAACGATCCCCTGCGCGAGACGCTCGTGCCGCTGAACAGGAGGTTTCCCCTGGCCGAGCTGATGGCCGGCGTCCGCGCCTATCCGGGGCTTTCCAATGCGCGGCGTGTGACGTTCGAGTACGTCATGCTGAAGGGGATCAACGACACGCCGGCCGAGGCCAGGGCGCTGGTCCAGCTGCTCAAGGGCATCCCGGCGAAGATCAACCTGATCCCGTTCAACCCCTGGCCCGGCAGCACCTATGAGTGCTCCGACTGGGGGACCATCGAGGCCTTCGCTGCGATCCTCAACCGCGGTGGCTACGCCTCGCCGATTCGCACGCCCCGGGGCCGCGACATCCTGGCGGCCTGCGGCCAGCTGAAGAGCGAAAGCGAGAAGATCCGCGCCAGCGTCCGGCGCAAGGCCGCGGTTCCGGCGACCCCCTAAGGCGCTTTCCGCAAGCTTGGCGGCTCATGCTATCAAGCGTCGCCCTCCACGGGAACTTAGCCACCCATGACCACGCCCCTCCAGTCGCCGGAGATCCAGGCCTTCGCCACCGGCTTTCCGGTCACCCTGCTGCACTTCGGCGTCACCTTGACGATCCTGTTCGCGGCCGCGGCCATTTACGTCATGCTGACGCCGCACAAGGAGATCACGTTGATCCGCGGGGGCAATTCGGCCGCGGCGGTGTCGCTGGCCGGGGTGCTGGTGGGCCTGGCCATACCGCTGGCGGTATCGCTGAAGGCCTCGACGACGCTGATCGAGCTGGCGCTGTGGGGCGCGGCGACCGTGCTGGTGCAGCTGCTGGTCTTCCGCCTCGTGGACCTGGTGCTCCGCGGTCTGCCCAAACGCATCCAGGAGGACGAGATGGCCGCCGCCGCCGTTCTGGTCGGCGCCAAGCTCGCCACCGCACTGATTCTCGCGGCCGCCGTCTCCGGCTGAGTCCGGGGGCGTGATGCATTTCCCCCGGCTGCCGGACTGGCTGATCTACGCCGCCATCGTGCTGGCGTTGCTGATCGCCGCGATCGGCCGCCAGGAACGCGCCGACGCGCCGCCGCCGCCCCCCCCGACGGTGGAGGTGGAGGGAACCGCCCTCGGCCCCGCCTCGCCCTTCGACCCCGCCGTGGTGGTCGAGGTGGCCAGCAAGACCCAGGCCGGCGCCGGCACCGCCTTTTCCGTGGCCGCTTCAGGCGTCTGGGTGACCGCGCGGCACGTGGTCGAGGGTTGCCGACAGGCCGCCATCGTCGTCGCCCCGGGGCAGGGCGTCGTCGCCAAGGTTTCGATCGACCCCGCGGCGGAGACCGCGGTGCTGACCACCGATGGCGGCGCCCCGCCCCTGCCGCTCGGTCTGTCCGCCAGCCTGCGCCGAGGCGAGCGCGCCTTCCACCTGGGGTTCCCCCAAGGCCGGCCTGGCGAGGTGAGTTCGCGGCTGATCGGTCGCGAGAACCTGGTGGTGCATGGTCGCGGCGCGCGGACCGAGCCGGTGCTGGTCTGGGCCGAGACCGGGCGCACCGATGGGCTGAGGGGCGCCCTGGGCGGGCTTTCCGGGGCGCCGGCGCTGGACGATCAGGGCCGGGTGGTCGGCGTCACCATCGCCGAGGCGCCTCGCCGGGGCCGCATCTACACCACGGCGCCGGAAACCACCGCCCGGACCCTGGCCGCCGGTGGACGGCGACTGTCGACCTTCCCGGGCGCGGCGATCTCGGCGGACAATTACGGCCGCGTCGCCGACGACTTGCGCCGGACGCTGCGAGTCGCCCAGGTGGTTTGCCTGACGGCTTAAATCGGCGGCTTGGCGACCTTGCCGTTCAGCCGGGCCAGGATCAGGAACAGGATCGCCGCGGGGATCGCGATCAGGCCGGCGCCGACGAAGGCGGTCTCATAGGCGGGCATCGGACCCAGGCTTGCCGACAGCGATTCGACCACCGCGCCGGAGAAGCCCTTCAGGAATTTGCCCAGCAGGGCGTAGGCCGAGGACAGAAGGGCGTATTGGGTGGCCGTGTAGCCCAGGTTGGTGAGGCTCGACATATAGGCGATCAGGGCGACGCCGGCGTAGCCCTGGACGAAATTGTCGCCGCCCATCACCGCGCCGAACACCGCCACATCGCCAGGGTGCAGCGCGAGTAGGGCGAAGGACGCCGTGCCAATCCCCTGGAGCACCGCGCCCGCGATCAGGGTCGGAAACAGCCCCAGTCGAACCGCGCTCAGGCCGCCGATGGCGACGCCGGTCAGGGCCCCGACGAGGCCGATCGAACCGCGGACAGCGGCCACGGCGTCCTTGGTCAGGCCCAGATCGACGTAGTAGGGCGTATACATCGGCCCCATGACGAAATCGGGAAGCCGGTAGACCGCGATCGCCGCCAGCATCAGCAGGCCCAGCGACCTGTGCTGTCTGAAGAAATCCACGAAGGGGCCGATCACCGCGTCGAAGAAGCCGCGGGCGTTCCACAGCGGGGCCTGGGCGGGACGGCCGACCTCGCCGCGCGCGGGCTCGAAGGCGAACCAGGTAGCGGTCAGGCCGATGCCCATGGCCAGGCCATAGGCCACATAGGCGCCGGGCCAGCCGATCCGGGCGGCCACCGCCAGGATCAGGGCGTCGGCGGCGATGATCGCGGCGCGATAGCCGAGGGCGGCGGCTGAGGATAGCAGGCCCTGCTCGTCGCTGTCGGCGGCAGCCTCGATCCGCCAGGCGTCGATGGCGATGTCCTGCGTCGCCGAAGCGAAGGCGGTCAACAGGGCCAGGGCGCCGATCATGGTCAACCCGCCCGGCCCGCCCGGTCCGACGATGGCGATGCCGACCAGGCCGGCGGCGACCAGGATCTGGGCGAACGCCATCCAGCCACGCCGCCGGCCAAGCCGGCCCAGCAGCGGCAGGTCCACACGGTCCACGACCGGCGACCAAAGCCACTTCAGCGTATAGGCGAGACCGACCCAGGAGATGAAACCGATGGCCTTGAGGCTCGTGCCCTCGTCGCGCAACCAGTAGCCCAGCGTGTTGGCGGTGAGCAGGAAGGGCAGGCCAGATGAGAAACCCAGCGCCAGGGTCACCGCCACCTTCGGCTGGCGCAACTCGCGCAACACCTCCGCGGCCGATCGTTTTCGGCGCGTGGGGCTGAATTCGGCGGTCATGGCTGGGCCTCCCGGCGCGGGAGACCCGTGTCCCCGACCTCAGCCGACCTTGGCGCGCCGGGCCGATTGCGTCCAGTTGGGGCCGATCCAGCGGGTCAGCATGGCTCTGAGCGCGTCGGGCGACATGGGCTTGACCAGGAAATCGTTCATCCCGGCGGCCAGACAGGCATGCCGATCGTCCTCGAAGGCGTTGGCGGTGAGCGCCACGATCGGCGTCTCGATGCCGGCGTCTCGCAGCGCGCGCGCGGTCTCCTCGCCGGACAGGCCTGGCATGCGCATGTCCATCAGGATCAGGTCGTAGGTTCCCACCTTGACCGCCGCGATGGCATCCAGGCCGCGGACCACATGATCGACATCGCAACCCTCGCGACCGAGCAGCGCGCGGGCCAGCAGCGCGTTGATCGGGTTGTCTTCCACCAGAAGAATATGCTTGCCCCGCCCGGTGGTGGTGGCGATCCGCTCGTCCTCGCCGCTGGCGGGATGGGCCGGCGCGGCGCCGGCGGCGATCAGCGCGCGTTCGCAGAGCGACGCGCGACGCAGGGGCTTGATCAGATAGCCGGCGAATCCGGCGCGACGATAGCGCCCGATCAGCGCGCGCTCCTCAGGCGCCAGCAGAACGATGGCCTGCCGCCCCACGGGGGGTCGAAGCAGACGCGGCGGCTTGGCCAGGGCATGATCCACGAGCGCCACGTCGCCCTGGCCCGTGCTGCGGACGAGATCGGCCACGTCGCAGACGGCCACGGCCTGCCCGCCGCTGGCTTCGATCTGTCGGCTCGCGGCCTCCCGGATGATGGGGTTTCCGGAGGCCACATAGATCTTTCGGCCAGCCAGCGCCGCGGCGGGGCGTTCGCCCGGCGCCGCCCGGAACGCCGCCTCGAACCAGAACCGCGCGCCGCCTTGCGGTCGGTCCTCGACCCCGACCTCGCCGTCCATGGCCAGCGCCAGCCGCCGCGCGATGGCCAGGCCCAGCCCGGCGCCGCCGAGGTCGGCGTGGGCGGGATCGGCCTGGGCGAAGGCCTCGAAGATGCGCTCGCGCTGGACAACGGACACGCCGGGTCCGGTGTCATCGACGGTGAACCGCAGGCGGTCGCGGCCGGCGGCGGCGACACCGATGAGCACGCCGCCGTCTGCGGTGAATTTCACGGCGTTGCCGGCGAAATTGAGCAATATCTGGCGCAGCCGGCCTTCGTCGGCCCTGACCGTCCCCACATCCCCTGGCGCGGCCCAGGCGATCTCCAGCCCCTTTTCGCGAGCCTTTGGCGAGAGCAGTTCGCAGACCGCGCGCAGGGTGTTCTCGATATCGACGTCGCCGGGGTGCAGCTCGACCTTGCCCGCGCCCAGCTTGGCGAAGTCCAGCACGTCGTTGACCAGGGTCAGCAGATGCTCGCCGCAATCGCGCAAGGCCGTGGCGTAGGCGCGTTGCTCGGCGGTCAGCCGCGTCCCCTCGAGCAGCCGCGCCATTCCGAGCACGCCGTTCAGCGGCGTGCGGAACTCGTGGCTGAGCGACGCCAGCTGCTCGGCGTTGATCTGCGCGCGCCGCGGCCGACGCTCAGCAAGGGGTCGTGGGGGTCTGCGCATGGCCCCTGCGATAACCGCAAACGGCTTAACGGTCCCTCAAGCCGCGGAGCCCTTTCCACTGAGCTTGCCTCGTCCCGAGGGGAGGAGAAGGGCTCCAGACAGGAACGACGACCCTGTTTTATCCCGGCTGACCTGATGCGAAATCTGCCGGGACAGGGTCCAGCGCTCAGCCGTCGCCGTCGTGCGGCGGGGCGGCCATTTCCCGGGCCAGAGCCAGCAGGGCCGTGCGGGCGCGGGCATCGGCTATGGCGTTGAAGCTCTGCAGGATCTCCAGTGCGCCGGGACGCGACAAGGCCCGGAACACATCCTCGTCGTCCTCGCGGCCGGAGCTCTCCTCGCCGACGAGCCAGGACACCGTGGTGTTCAGCGTCACCGAAGCCGCCAGCAGGGTCGAGGCCGCCACGCGGTTCGCACCCCGTTCATATTTCTGCACCTGCTGGAAGGACACCCCCAGCCGGTCAGCCAGATCGGACTGCGACAGGCCCAGTTGCCGACGGCGCGTCCGCATCCGCGCGCCGATCGCCAGCTCCAGTTGCGCGGTCCGGCCGGGATCCATCGGGTCCATCGCCGGCGCCTCCTTATGCGTCAGAGTGTAGCTGATCGCCGCGACCCCTTCGCCTTAAAGTAGACGCGCGGCCAAAGTCGTCGTTTACTGGTCACCTGATGCGCGCCCGCGATGACATCATCGACGATCCCGTGGACCTCCTGACTCCGCGTGAGCGCGAGTGTCTGCGCCTCGTCGATCAGCACCTGTCGTCCAAACAGATCGCCCGCGAACTGGGCATGTCCAAGACCTCGGTGGATACCTATTGCGACCGCGCGCGGCGCAAGCTGGGGGTCGAGGATCGCTACGCCGCTGCCCGCCTGGCGCGCCGCCTCGACGTTAACCGTGTCCTGACTGAATCAGGACACGACGCGGTCAGGACAGACGCCACCCCCAATCTCTGCCCGGATGAGCCGGCAGCAGAGGGGGAGCCCCATGGGCGATTGGCAGAACTTCGACAATCGGGCGGTGATCGGACGGGCGCTTCGCCTGCGTCGCGAAATCGACGACTTCGAGGCCCGTTGGCCGACCGAGGTTATGAAGGAGGAATGCCTTCCGGGCTTCTCCTGGGCGCAGCTGGAACGTCAGCTCGTCGATCTGGCGGCGACCCCGGCTCAGGCGAGTATGGCCCGGCATCTGGTGTCGGGTACGCGCAAGCTGGCGCCGTTCAAGCCCTCGGAGATGGTCCTGCGGGAAATCCTCTGCATGACCTGGGTTCTCCTGGACGAGAACTTCAAACCCGATCCCGAACAGGAATCGGCCGAAATGATCTAGGCCCCGTCGCCCGCCTGGGCGCGATCATCGGGGTCGCGATCATCACCGCCCTGGCGTTCGGGGCGATGCTGGCCGGCCTCCACGCACTCCAGGACCTCGGGCAAAATATTTTCCGGGCCTAACGGGTCCGAAACCTTACCCCCTTAAATCACGAGGCGCGGATCTTGGACCGGTCCGCGCAGGAGAGAACTCATGCTTAAGCAACGCCGTATGGTCGCCGAGCAAATCGCCGGCGCCCTGTTCGAGGCCGAAGCCGCGATCGACGCCGCGATTTCCAAGACCGCCGCCCTGACTGGCATCATGCCGCAGCTTCGCCGCGAAGCCGGCGCCTCGGCCCTGATCGGCCAGGACGCCGTGGAACGCGCCAGCCAGGCGATCATGTCGCTGGCCGAAGCCCGCCGCGCCATCGTCGAGACCCACAAGGAACTCTCCATCGCCCAGACCCAGATCGGCCTCGGCGCCGTGATGGTCGGCGACCCGGGCGACAAGCCCCCGCCCCTGTTCGCCAGCGAAGAGCGCCACAACCGCCGCGCGTTGCGCGCCGTACAAGCCGCCTGAGGGCAATCAAGGTAAGCTGCGGACTGTTTCGTCCGCAGCCGTCATCTGCCAAGCTGGCCTCCGGTTCACACCGGGGGCCTTTTGCATTCCATGTCCTACGCAATCCCGCACTGGGTCTGGGAAACCGTAGTCATCGCCGTATTCGGCGCGGCGATCTGGCGGGGCGGTCGCGACGAGCGGATCGCCGCGACCGGTCTCATGATTGGATGGCTGATCACCAAGCTGGTCTACAGCCATCACGGCCAGCAGACGGAATGGGGCGTGCTAGCGGCCGACGCCGCGCTGCTTGGCGTCCTGACCTGGCTCGCGATGACGAGTGCCCGCTACTGGCCGTTGTTCGCCGCCGCCTTCCAGTTCCTCGCGGTGATCATCCACCTCGCCAGGATTGCCGACCGCTCGCTAGGGGGCTGGGCCTACATCAGCGCGGAGATACTGTTCGGCTATCTGGTGGCCATCGCCATCGCCGTCGGCACATTCAACGCTTGGCGTGGTCAGCCACGTCATCCCGCCGCCATCGGCGACCCCACCGACGACCCCGGGGCGATGCGGCGGTAGATCAGCGCTTCGGCGATGTGGACGCGGCGCACGGCGTCGCAGCCTTCCAGGTCGGCGATGGTGCGCGCCAGGCGCAGGGTGCGGGTCCAGCCGCGCGCGGTCAGGCCACCGGCCTCGGCGGCGCGGGTCAGCAGCGTGCGCGCGGGCGGATCGAGCGCGACGATCGCCTCCAGCCAGTCGCCGTCAGCTCTTGCGTTCAGAACAACAGCGCCTTCTCCGCCAGCCGACGCGCGGGCTGCCTGCACGCCGCGCGCGGCGGCGACGCGGGCGGCGGCCTCGGCGGTGCCCTCGGCGGGCGCCGGCAGGGCAAGGTCCGCGGCGGTCACCGGCGGGACCTCCACCTGCAGGTCGATACGGTCCATCAGCGGGCCGGAGATTCGCCCCTGATAGTCGGTCTGGCAGCGCGGCGCGCGCCCGCAGGCCCCGCGGCCCGGACCCCCGTGGCCGCAGCGGCAGGGGTTCATCGCCGCCACCAGCTGGACCCGCGCTGGATAGCGGACATGGGCGTTGGCGCGGGCCACCACCACCTCGCCGGTCTCCAGCGGTCCGCGCAGCGAATCCAGCGCCTGGGCGGAGAACTCCGGCAGTTCGTCGAGGAACAGCACGCCATTGTGCGCCAGGCTGACCTCGCCGGGCCTGGCCTTGAGCCCGCCGCCGGTCAGGGCGGCCATGCTCGCGGAATGATGCGGGCTGCGGAACGGCCGGGCCCGCGTCAGTTCGCCCTTGGCGATCAGGCCGGCCACCGAATGGATCATTGAGGTCTCGAGCAGTTCCTCCGGCGTCAGCGGCGGCAGCAGGCCCGGCAGGCGCGCGGCTATCATCGACTTGCCCGAACCCGGCGGCCCGATGAACGACAGGTTGTGCCCGCCGGCGGCGGCGATCTCCAGCGCCCGCTTGGCGTTCTCCTGGCCCTTGACCTCGCGCAGGTCCGGGCCATGGTCGCCCTCGCGCAGGTGTCCGGGCTGGGGTGGCGACAGCACCTGGGTCCCGCGGAAATGGTTGACCAGGGCGATCAGCGACGGGGCCGCCAGGATGGGTGTTCCCCCCGCCCAGGCCGCCTCCGGCCCGCAGGTCTCCGGACAGATCAGCCCCAGCCCCATGGCCCCGGCCGCCACCGCGGCGGGAAGTGCGCCGGCCACCGCCGTGATGCGTCCGTCCAGCGACAGCTCGCCCACCGCGGCCCAGTCGTCCAGCGCATCCGGCGGGATCACCCCCATGCCGGCCATGATCGCCAGGGCGATCGGCAGGTCGTAGTGGCTGCCCTCCTTGGGCAGGTCGGCAGGCGCCAGGTTGGCGATGATGCGCCGCGCCGGCAGCGACAGGCCCAGCCCGGAGAACGCGGCCCGCACCCGCTCGCGACTTTCCGAGATCGCCTTGTCGCCCATGCCGACCAGGAAGAACTTCGACTCGCCGCTGGTGAACTGCACCTGGACGTCGACGCGCCGCGCCTCGACCCCCTGAAACGCCACCGTGACGACCCGCGCGGCCATGCCCACCCCTTGTGGCGAAAGCTCACTTATCCACAAGAGGCGACCACAACCGGGCGCCCAGATCAAGAACAAAAATAGAACTTATGGGGAAGATGAGACGCTTCAGTGACTTGGCATAACGTCTTCGCGAAACAGGCTAGACCGTACGGCGAAGCTCTTCAACCCGTTGCCAGAGGATGTCCGTGGCGTCGAGTCCGGTAAAGGTCTTCAGCGCCACGGCGCCGGTGGGGGAGGTGACATTGATCTCCGTCAGGTAATCGCCGATCACGTCGATGCCGACGAACAGCAGGCCGCGCCGCTTCAGTTCCGGCCCGATGGTGGCGCAGATTTCCCGGTCGCGGGCGGTCAGCTCGACGGCCTCGGCCCGCCCGCCCACCGCCAGATTGGAGCGGATCTGGCCCGGCCGCGGCACCCGGTTGATGGCCCCGACCGCCTCGCCGTCGATCAGCAGGATGCGCTTGTCGCCCCGGGTCACCGAGGGCAGGAACTTCTGCAGGATCACTGGCTCGGGGCTGAGCTCGGCATGGATCTCCAGCAGGGAGTCCAGGTTCGGGTCGTCGGCAAGGTGCCGGGTGACGCCCGATCCGCCGCGTCCGTTCAGGGGCTTCAGCACCACGTCGCCATGCCGCTGGCGGAACTCGGCGATCGCCTCGCGGTCGTTGGTGATCAGGGTCGGCGGCTGCAGGCCGGGAAAGTCGGTGACGAACAGCTTCTCCGGCGCATTGCGCACCTCTACCGGGTCGTTCACCACCAGGGTCGCGGGGTGGACCTTCTCCAGGAAGAACGTCGAGTCGATATAGTTCATGTCGAATGGCGGGTCCTGGCGCAGCAGGATCACATCGAAGGCGGTCAGGTCCGTGCGCCGCCAGGGTCCCAGCGTCGCGTGGTCGCCCTTCACCCGCTGGACGATCAGGTCGCGCCCCCGGGCGAACACCCGGCCCTCGTCCATCGCCAGGGTGTGGGTGGTATAGACGAACAGGCTGTGGCCGCGGGCCTGGGCGGACTCCATCATCAGGAAGGTGGTGTCGCCCTCGATGTTGATCCCCTCGATGGGATCCATCTGGACCGCGACCTTCAAAGACATGGAATGCTCCCGACCGGCTGAGCCATCGACATAGGCGGTGGCGGCGGGCGGCGCTAGTTCAGCTGCAACC
>NZ_JANMBF010000056.1:0-16939 GCF_031360265.1 Phenylobacterium sp. | reverse complement strand
TCGTAGGGCCGTTCCTTGCGCCGATCTTCATCTATCCGGTGGTCGGGCTGGCGGGACCCTTGTTCACCTTCGCCGTGATCGCCGCGGCGATGCTGGTCATCGTCTGGCGCTACCTGCCCGAGAGCACGCGGATGGACGTACGCCCCGAAGACGACGTCGACGACGAGGTGCAGGTCGCGGGGGCGGCGGCTCGACCCATGTGGCGCGACCCACGCGTGATCCCGTTCCTGATCTACGGCTTCATCGTCGCCACCTGCCAGACCGCGCAGCAACAGACCCTGGGTTTCCTGATCATCGACAAGCTGGGCGTCTCGCCGCTGGACGCCCAGCGGCCGATCGCCATCGCCATGATGTTCGGCGCCGTGGCGGGCCTGCTGGCCCAGTGGGGCGTGATCCGGATGTTTGAGATGACCCCGCGCCAACTGCTGCGCTGGGGCGTCGCCTGCGCCGCGCTCGGCAACCTGATGGTGGCGCTGGCCCACGACTATTCGACGGTGGTGGCGGGCTACGCCGTATCGAGCCTGGGATTCGGCTTCGCCCGGCCGGGCTTCACTGCGGGCTCCTCGCTGGCGGTGGGCTGGAAGGACCAGGCGCGGGTGGCCGGCGCGATCGCCGCGGTCAACGGCATCAATGCGATCTTCGCCCCGGCCTTCATGTTTCTGTACCGGCACATGCACGCCGCCCCGTTCCTGCTGAACATGGCGCTGATGTCGGGGCTGCTGGTCTATGCCTTCCTCAACGCCGGCCTGCGCAACGCCGATCCCGCGCCCGCCACCCGAGACGACGCGACGCTGGCGACCCTCGAACGCGACCGGGAGGGCGGGGCCTAGGAGGCGCCGCTCTCCGCCTTCAGCTTCTGCACCATGGCCGGCGACAGGTAGCCGTCGGCGGTGATCCCGCGCGCTTTCTGCCAGGCGCGAAGGGCGGTGCGCGTGCCCATGCCGACAACCCCGTCCGGCGTTCCCGGACTGAAACCCAGCGCGATCAGCGCGCGTTGGGCGGTCATCCGGTCGGTGAGCGACAGCGGCGTCTCGACCGGCCAGGGCCTGACCAGGGGCCCGCCCCCGGCGATGCGGTCGGCCAGCAGGCCCACCGCCAGGGCATAGGCCACCGAATTGTTGTAGCGCCGGATGGCGAAGTGATTGGGAAACAGCAGGAAGACCGGCCCGCCGGCGCCAGCCGGGGCCAGCAGCTGGGCCGGGGCGGTCTGGTCGGCGGCGGACCAGGCCAGGCCGTCGGCGCGGACCACGCCCCTTTCGGCCCACCAGCCGGGGGTCTCTTTCGGACCTTCGCTGAGGCTGAAGTCGATGTCGGCGGGGACGGTGACCTCCCGCGCCCAGCTCTGGCCGGCGATCCAGCCGCCCCTGGCCAGCAGGTTCGCGGCCGAGGCGAGCGCATCGGCGGGCGACCTCCAGATATCGCGCCGGCCATCGCCGTCGCCGTCCACTGCGAGCGCGAGGTAGGAGGAGGGGGTGAACTGGGTCTGTCCCATGGCTCCGGCCCACGAGCCCTTCAGCTGGCCGCGGGTCGCTTCGCCCGACGCGATGATTTTCAGCGCCGCGATCAACTCGCTGTCGGCCCAGTCGCGCCTGCGGCCCTGGGCGGCCAGCGAGGCCATCGACCGGATCACGTCGAAGTCGCCCTGGATCGCCCCGAAGCCGCTCTCCCGCGCCCAGACGCCCAGCAGGATGGCTCGCGGCACGCCGTAGCGGTGCTCGATGGCCTCGAAGGCCGGAAACTCGGAGGCCTTGCGCGCGCCCATGGCGATCGCCCCTGGCGTCACGGCGCCGGTCACATAGACCGAGATCGGCTGCGAGAACTCCGGCTGGCGGCTGTCGCGGGCCATGACGCGGGGGTCGGGTGTCAAGCCGGCCATCTCGCGGGTCACCAGGTCGGGCGGCAGGCCTGCCTTGACCGCCCGGACGTAGAATTCCGCGGCCCAGGCGTCGAACACCATGTCGCCGGAGACCACGGGCGGGGTGACGGGGGCTGTGGGCTGGGGAGAGGGTGCGGCCGGCTGGGAGGCGGGCGGGGCGACCGCCGGCGGCGGGCCGAGCGACGACCGGGGCGCCTGCGGCTTCACCGCCGGGCTCGCGCAGCCGGCCATGACCAGGAGAAGCAGCAGGGAGCGGCGATGACGAAGCATCCCGCGGAGTCTATCGGGCGTCGCGCGCTGTCTCAATCACAAGGCCGTCACAAGGCCGTCAGTCGCGAGATTGACTTGCCCCGACCCTTTCCGTATATCCGCCCGCTCCCCCGTAAACCCCGGACGCCACCGTCCGCGCGCCCGAGATTAGGTCATGAAGGTCAGAAGCTCGCTCAAGTCGCTGAAGACGCGCCACCGCGACTGCAAGCTCGTGCGCCGCAAGGGCGTGGTCTACATCATCAACAAGACCAACCCGCGCTTCAAAGCCAAGCAGGGCTGACGCCCGCCCGATGTCCGCCCAGCCTGCCCTGTCGACAGGGGCGGTCATCTGGGACGTCGGCAATGTCATCGTGCGCTGGAACCCGCGCACGCTCTATTCGCAGATTTTCGCCGATCCCGCCGAGTGCGACGGATTTCTGGCTGACGTCTGCAGCCTGGCGTGGCATGCGCCGACCGACTGTGGTGTCTCCTTCGCCGACAATTGCGCAGCGCTGAGCGCCCGCCATCCCCAGCACGCAGCCGCCATCTGGGCCTGGAAGGACCGTTGGTGGGAGATGTTCTCCGGCCCGATCCCGGAGACGGAGGCCGCCATCGAGGCCCTCAACCTTCGCGGCGTCCCGCAATACGCGCTTTCCAACATGAGCCATGAGACTGTGGAGGGGACTTTTGCCATGAGTCCGGCGTTCGCCCGTCTGGCCGGCCGGATCATCTCAGGCCATGAAGGCGTGATGAAGCCGGACCCGGCGATCTTTCAACTCGCCTGCGCGCGGTTCGAGCTCAAGCCCGCCGACGCCCTCTTTGTGGACGACAGCGCCACGAATATCGCCGCCGCCCGCGCGCTGGGCTTCCAGGTTCACCACTTCACCGATCCGGCCGGTCTGTGGCCGGCGCTGGAAGCCGCGGGCCTGCTCTAGCGGTCGTCGCTTCGCACGAGGTCGAAGAATTCCTGACGCGTGCGCGGATCGTCGCGAACCTCGCCAAGCAGGTGGCTGGTGGTGAGCCTCGAGCCCGGCGTATTGACGCCGCGCATGGTCATGCAGCTGTGCTCGGAGACGATCACAACGCCGACCCCCTTGGGCTGCAGGATGTCGCAGATCGCCTTGGCGATCTCGGCGGTGAGCTTTTCCTGGATCTGCAGGCGCCGCGCCAAGCCGTGGACCACGCGCGCCAGCTTGGAGATACCCACCACGCGGTTCGACGGCAGATAGCCGACGTGGGCCTTGCCGAGGAACGGCAGCATGTGGTGTTCGCAGAAGCTGACCACGCGGATATCCTTGAGGATCACCAGTTCGTCGTAGCCGCCGACCTCGTCGAAGGTCCGTTCAAGGTACTCGCGGGGGTCGGTCTGGTAGCCCGAGAACAGCTCCTTGTAGGACTTGGCCACCCGCTTGGGCGTATCCACCAGCCCTTCGCGATCCGGATCGTCGCCGGCCCACTGAATCAGCGTGCGTACGGCTGCTTCCGCCTCCGCCTGGGTGGGCGCGTACTTGGGGTGGTCTGGCATCGCTTGGGCCCTCCGCGGCGTTGCGGCTAAACGGTCGGCGCGCCCTGAAGGTTCATGGCCGGATGACAGCCGCCGGGCGCGCCGCTAGGGTCGGCGACAACTTCATTTCCAGCTTAGAAGAGTCCGACCCATGGCCGACGACGCCTCCGCCCACCCCGATGTGCTGAACCAGGCCGCCCAGGGGCAGCTGAAGTCCATCGTCGAGCGCATCGAGCGGCTGGAACAGGAGAAGTCCGAGATCGCCGAGCAGATCAAGGAGGTGTTCGCCGAGGCCAAGGGCAACGGCTTCGACACCAAGATCCTCAGGAAGGTGGTGCGCATCCGCAAGCAGGACCGCGCCAAGCGCCTGGAGGAAGACGCCATCCTCGACCTCTATCTTGCCGCGATCGGGGAGATTTGAACCGAAAGCCGCCAACAGCGGGCAAGCCCCGCAAGCCGCCGAAGCCTGTCGACCACAAGGCGGTGGCGAAACGGGCGGCGCTCAACGCGCTTCGCCGCGCCCAGCGCCACGCTGACCGCGCGGGCGTGAAGCTCTCTGAATGGGAGGGCGAGTTCCTGGGCTCGGTGACCGACCGCCTGAAAACCTTCGGCCGCGCCTTCGGCGACCCGGAGAAGGGCGCGCCGGGCCAGGCGCTCTCGGCCCTGCAGACCGTCAAGCTCAAGGAGATTGCGGCCAAGGCAAGGGGGGAAAAGAAAGACCTCAAGCGCCGCCCATTCGGGCGCAAGGCCAGACCCGACGCTTAGCCTAAAGTGGCGCGGCCGCGCCGCACTCCGCCTCGAACTGGGTCCGGGTGCGGCCTCGACGGCTGGCGCAGGTCAGGTGATCGGCGCGCTGGGCCGCGGCGCGTTTCTCGGCCTCGGTGAGGGGCGTGCGTCGGGGCGCAGGCTTGGCGGCGGCCAGGCGGTTGTCGATCTCGCGCTGGACGATATCGTCCAGGTGGCGTTGCTCGATGGCGTCGTAGTTGTGCCGGTTCTGGGCGCGGGCCGGCGCCGGCGCCGCCGCGCTGATCGCAAGGCCAATACCCACAAGCCAGCCCAGGCGCATCGCACCCCTCCACAGAGGAGACTTGCCGCGCAGGCTCCTGGCGGGTCAAGCGGTCGGTGTCAGGCCGCCCTTCAAGCCGCGTGGGGGCTTGCGGCGGCCGATCTTCGCCAGCCGGATCAGCGCCGCGAGGCGGTCGGAACGCGAGCGCTGCTCACGCAACCTGGGCTGCGGCGGTTTCAAGGTCGTCAACGGCTTCATCGCAGTTCCCCCGGATCACGTCTTCCAGGCCCTGTTCGCGGACCTTGCGATAGAGCGTCGAGCGGCCGATGCCGAGGCGGCGAGCCACTTCGCTCATGTGGCCGGCGTAGATCTCGATGGCCAGCTGGATCAGGTCGCGCTCGATCTCCTCGAGCGTGCGCAGATGGCCGCGCTCGTCGAGAATCCGCACCGGTACGGCCTGGGGCATCTGCGGCATCAGCGTCTGACCGCCGGCCAGGGTGGCCATCAGCGCCGCGGGGCTGGCCAGCGGCGTCTGCAGCGAGATGGGCGGCGCGACGCCGGAGATCGCCGGGAAGTCGTGCGGCTGCAGATAGGGCGCGTCGGCCAGGACGATGGCGCGATAGACCGCGTTTTCCAGCTGGCGGACATTGCCCGGCCAGTCGAAGGCGCTGAGCAAGGCCACGGTCTCCGGCGTCGCGCCGGCCACGTTCTTGCCCTCTTCGATGTTGAACCGCTTGACGAAGGCGTCCACCAGGGCCGGCACGTCGTCCTTGCGCTCGCGCAGCGCCGGCGCCTCGATCGGGAAGACGTTGAGGCGGTAGAAGAGGTCCTCGCGGAACCGGCCTTCCTTGACCGCCTGGGTGAGGTCGCGATTGGTGGCCGAGACGATGCGCACGTCGACCTTGATCGAGCGCTTGCCGCCCACCGGGTCGATCTCGCTCTCCTGCAGGGCGCGCAGCAGCTTCACCTGGATGTCGAGCGGCAGTTCGCCAACCTCGTCGAGGAAGAGGGTGCCGCCGTTGGCCTCCTGGAACTTGCCAAGGTGCTTGTCGGTGGCGCCCGTGAAGCTGCCCTTTTCGTGGCCGAACAGGATCGATTCCACCAGGTTCTCGGGGATCGCCCCGCAGTTGACCGCCACGAACGGACGCCCGGCGCGGTCCGACGAGCCGTGGACGGCGCGCGCGATCACCTCCTTGCCGACGCCGCTCTCGCCGCTGATCAGGATCGGGATCGAGGAGCGGGCGGCCCGTTCGCCAAGGCGTTTGACCAGGGTCATGGCCGGCGACGCGCCGATCAGGTCATCGAAGGTGGTGCGGCCGGACTGGTGCTTCTTGAGCCGGTCGACCTCGCCCTTCAGCGCGCCCATCGACAGGGCGTTGCGGATCGAAACGATGATCCGTTCCGGCGCGGCCGGCTTGACGAAGAAGTCCACGGCGCCGGCCTGCATGGCCTGGACGACCGTATCGATGCCGCCAGTGGCGGTGACCACGATCACCGGCTGGCGGTGGCCGCGGGCGCGCATCTCGACCAGGGTGTCCTGACCGGAAACCCCTGGCATCACCAGGTCCAGCAGGATCACGTCGGGCGTCGCGCCGGAGGCCAGGTGCGAGATCGCCTGATCGCCGTTCTCGGCATGGGCCACCGCGAAGCCCTCGCGCTCGAGAACCGCCTGGATCAGCCGACGCTGCGTCGGGTCGTCATCGACGACGAGGACCGTTTTGGCCATTTGAAGACACCCACCGTGACCGGCCGCCGCCTCATGGGACGAAGGCTCCTGTTGTCGCGAATTGATACAGGGCAGGCGTAAAGGACGCGTTTCCCAGACCTGAGTCAGGGGTTAACGGCCGGCGGCGGCGAACCGCCTCCAACAACTGTCATGATCCCGCGTCAGGGTCAGGCTTTGCCGCCAGGACCCCGAACCCGGAATGCCCAAGACGACCCATGCCCTGAAGCCCTCCGCCGGCCTCCTCGCCGCCGCGCTCCTGATCCTCGCCCCCGCCACGGCCACGGCCCGCAATCTGGTGATATTCGTCGCCGACGGTCTTCGCGCCCACAGCGTCACGCCGCAGACCGCGCCCGCCTTGGCGGCGGTGCGCACCGAGGGGGTGGATTTCCAGAACAGCCATTCGCTCTATCCCACGGTCACCACCCCCAACGCCTCGGCCATCGCCACCGGCCACCTGCTGGGCGACACCGGTGACTTCGGCAACACCATCTGGGTGCGCCAGCCCTTCCCCCCGCCCTACGGCTCGGCCGTGGCGGGGATCGAGGACGACGACATGCAGGCGCTGCTGAACGGCCGCTACGGTGGCGACTTCCTCGGCGAGACCACCCTGCTGGAAGCCGCCCGCGCCAGGGGCTTTGCGACGGCGGCGATCGGCAAGCACGGCCCGACCGCCATCCAGGATGTCACGTCGCGCGACGGCGCCGGCACGATTGTCATCGACGACGCCACCGGCGGCGGCGGCGATGGCGCGGGCATCCCGCTGGCGGTTGACGTGGCCGCGGCGATCAAGGCCGCCGGCCTGGCGGCCGCCCCGCCGGATCGTGGGCTCAACGGCTGGGGCGGCGCCTACAACATGGCGGGCGCGCGGGTGGCCAATGTGGAGCAGCAGGACTGGTTCACCGCGGTGGCGACCCGGGTGCTGCTGCCGCGCTTCAAGGCCCAGGGCCGGCCGTTCGTGCTGCTGTTCTGGTCGCGCGATCCCGACGGCACCCAGCACGACCAGGGCGACAGCCTCAACACCCTGGAGCCGGGGATCAATGGCCCGACATCGCGCGCGGCGATCCGCAACGCGTCGAACGATCTGCAGGCCCTTCGCGACAGCCTGAAGGCGCTGGGCCTGGAGGCTGACACCGACATCGTCGTCACCGCCGACCACGGATTTTCCACCATGTCGCGGGAAAGCCAGACCAGCCCCGCGGCCAAATTGCGCTATCGTGACGTGAAGCCCGGGTTCCTGCCGCAGGGATTCCTGGCGATCGACCTGGCCAAGGCGCTGGGCCTGCCGCTGTTCGACGCGTCCGGGGCGGCCGTGCGGCCCGAGCAGGGCTTCTCGCCACGCCGCGGCGCGCTGCTGGGCGCCGATCCCACCCATCCGGCGATCGCCATCGCGCCGAACGGCGGATCGACCCTGATCTACCTGCCCGGGCCGGACGCCGCGGCGCTCGCGCCCCGGGTGGTCGAGGCCCTGACCAGCCAGGACTATACCGGCGCGATCTTCGTCAACGACGCGCTGGGGGCGATCCCGGGCGCGCTGCCGATGAGCCGGATCGGGCTGATCGGATCGGCGCGCACGCCGCAACCGTCCATCGTCGTGGCGTTCAAGAGCTTCTCCACCGGCTGCGCCGATCCGGAAATGTGCGGGGTCGAGGTCGCCGATTCCAGCCAGCAGCAGGGCCAGGGCATCCATGGATCGTTCAGCCGGGCTGACACGCACAACTTCATGGCCGCCGTCGGGCCCGACTTCAAACAGGGTTTCATCGACACCGCCCCGGTCAGCAACGCGGACTGGGCCAACACCCTGGCCAAGGTGTTGGGGTTGAAGCTTTCGGACAACGGCCAACTGCGCGGTCGGGTGATGGCCGAGGCCCTGGCCGGCGGCGGACCCGCGCCGCAAGCCCACGCCCTGACCCTGCGCTCCGAGACCGCCGCCAACGGCTTCGTCACCGTGCTCGACTACCAGGAGGCGGCCGGATCGACCTACTACGACGCCGCAGGCATGCCGGGCCGCACGCTGGGACTGCGGCCCTAACCCACCCGGATCTCCGCCGGGCCCTGGGTCATCCGCCCGACCACCGCGGCGGTGTCGAAGCCGTGCGCCCTGACCAGGTCCAGCACAGCCTGCGCCGCGTCGGCCGCCACGGCGATCAGCAGGCCGCCGCTGGTCTGGGGGTCGGTCAGCAGGTCGCGGCGCCAGTCCGGGAGGTCGGCGGGCAGGCGCACCGAGTCGCCATAGCTCGCCCAGTTGCGGGTCGAGGCTCCGGTCTTCAGCCCCGCCCGCGCCAGGGCCTCGACGCCGGCCAGCAGCGGCGGGGCCGCGCCGATCTCGACGGTCAGGCCGGCGCCGCGCGCCATTTCCAGGGCGTGGCCCAGCAGGCCGAAGCCGGTGACGTCGGTGACCGCATGGACGCCGGCCACATCGCCCAGGTCGGCGCCGACAGCATTCAGCTGGGTGGTCGAGGCGATCAGCGTCGCATAGCCGGCGGCGTCCAGCCGGTCCTGCTTGAACGCGGCGCTGAGCACGCCGACGCCCAGCGGCTTGGTGAGGATCAGCACGTCGCCGGCGCGCGCGGTGCGGTTGGTCAGCACCTTGTCGGGATGCACCAGGCCCAGCGCCACCAGGCCGTAGATCGGCTCGACGGAGTCGATGGAATGGCCGCCGGCCACGGGAATCCCCGCCGCCGCGCAGACCGAGGCGCCGCCCTCCAGGATCGCCCGGATGGTCTGCGGCGCCAGCCTGTCGATGGGCATGCCGACGATGGCCAGCGCCAGGATCGGGGCGCCGCCCATGGCGTAGACATCCGAGAGCGCGTTGGTCGCCGCGATCCGTCCGAAGTCGAAGGGATCGTCCACCACCGGCATAAAGAAGTCGGTGGTGGCCACCAGGGCCTGGGTCGCGTTCAACCGCCAGACCGCGGCGTCGTCGGAGGTGTCGGATCCGACCATGAGACGGGAGAATGCGGCAGTGGCCGGCATGCCCTGCAGGATCGATTGCAGCACGGCTGGCGCCAGCTTGCAGCCGCAGCCGCCGCCGTGGGCCAGCGAGGTCAGGCGGACGGGTCCGCTGTCGGATCGGGGGCTGGCTTCAGGCGAGATCGCTGTCATAGGCTCGACTATAGAGCGGCGGCGCGCCCAATTCGAAGGCCCCAGGTGTCCGACATCCAGATTCTCCGCACGGCCGACCCGGAAAGCCTCGCTGGCTTCGACGCGGTGATCGACGTGCGCAGCCCCGGCGAGTTCGCGCTGGATCATGCGCCAGGCGCGATCAACCTGCCGGTGCTGTCCGATGAGGAACGCGCGATCGTCGGCACGATCTATGTGCGGGAAGACCGCTTCAAGGCGCGGCTGCTGGGCGCCGCCCACGTCGCCCGCAACGTCGCCCGTCACCTGGAGACCGCGCTCGTCGACCGGCCGGGATCGTTCCGGCCGCTGATCTACTGTTGGCGCGGCGGCCAACGGTCCAACGCCATGGCGACGATCCTGGCCCAGGTGGGCTGGCGGGTCACGGTGCTTGAGGGCGGCTACAGGACCTGGCGTCGGCACGTCACCGGCCGGCTCTATGACGCGGACCTGCCCCTGAAGCTGGTGCTGCTCGACGGCGACACGGGCACGGGCAAGACCGAGGTGCTGCAGCGGGTCGCCGCCCGCGGCGGTCAGGTGATCGACCTCGAAGACCTGGCCGCCCATCGCGGGTCGTTGCTGGGCGGCTTGGCCGACCGGCCCCAGCCTGGCCAGAAGATGTTCGAGAGCCGGCTGCTGGGCGTCCTGGACGGCCTCGACCCGGACCGCCCGGTGGTCGTCGAGGCGGAGTCCAGCAAGGTCGGCGAACGGATGGTGCCGCCGGCGCTGTGGCGGGCGATGGCGGCAGCGCCGCGCATCGTGCTGGCCGCGCCGGCCCGGGCCCGCGCCCGCTATCTGGCCCTTGCCTATCGCGACATCGCCGCCAACCGCCCGGCGCTCGACGCGGCGCTGCGCCGGCTGCCGACGCCGCCCGGGCGCAAGCGCCTGGAGGCCTGGGGCCAGCTGGCCGATGCGGGGGATTTTGAGGCGCTGGCGCTCGCCCTGATGGAACTCCACTACGACCCGGCCTATCGGCGCGGCGCCCGCCAGGACCCGCGCCCGCGCCTCGCGGTGCTGGACCTGCCGCGCCTGGAGCCCGCCGATCTGGACGCCGCCGCCGACGAGGTGATGCGGATCGTGGCTCGCGCGTGCTAGACTGTCGGCACACCCACGCGACGCGCGCGGCTGGCCGAGCTTCCCGCCCGGCCGCCCCGCCAGCCGGGATCAAGGACAGGCCATGAAAACCTACCAGGGCACGATCAAGCCGGAGCAACGCAGCCAGCGGGATTCCCGCTCCACGCCTCTGCCCATGCCCCAGGCGGCGCCGGCGCCGCGCCTCAACGACCGCCGCAGCACACGCTAAGGAGCTTAAGCCAATGGCCAAGGGTCAGAAGAAATCCAACAAGGAAACCCGCAAGCCCAAGCAGCCCAAGGCCAAGCCTGCGGAAAGCGTCTCGGTGCTCAACCCGGCGCACAAGAAGAAGTAGGGCCGACCGGCTCCATCGCGGCATCCGGGCGCCCCTGGGCGGCCTTCCTCCTCGATGGAGGGAGGCCGCCCCAGGTCTCGGGACACCCCCGCGGCGCGACTGAGGACGTCAGGTCTTCATCCGCCAGCCGGTTCTGAAGATCCACCAGACGACGCTCAGGCAGACCAGCATGAAGATCAGCGTCATGCCCAGGCTGACGCCGACCGCCACGTCGGAGACGCCGTAGAAGCTCCAGCGGAAGCCCGAGACCAGATAGACCACCGGGTTGAACAGCGCGATCCTGGCCCAGATCCCCGGCAGCATGTTGATCGAATAGAAGCTGCCGCCCAGGAAGGTCAGCGGGGTGATCACCATCAGCGGCACGATCTGCAGCTTCTCGAAGCCGTCGGCCCAGATCCCCAGGATGAAGCCGAACAGGGAGAAGGTCAGCGAGGTCAGCACCAGGAAGGCCATCGCCCAGACCGGGTGGGCAATGTGGAACGGCACGAATAGCCTCGCGGTGACCAGGATGATCAGGCCCAGCATCACCGATTTCGACGCCGCGGCCCCCACATAGCCGACCAGCACCTCGAAGGCCGAGACCGGCGCCGACAGCACCTCGTAGATCGTCCCCGACCATTTGGGCATGTAGATGCCGAACGAGCCGTTGGAGATGCTTTCCGTCAGGATCGACAGCATGATCAGACCGGGCACGATGAAGGCGCCGTAGGTGATCCCGTCGATGCTGGCCATCCGCGAGCCGATGGCCGCGCCGAAGACGATGAAATAGAGCGAGGTCGAGATCACCGGGGCGGCGATCGACTGCACCACCGTGCGAAAGGTGCGCGCCATCTCGAAGCGATAGATCGCCCGGATGGCGTAGGGGTTGAGGGCCAGTCCGCTCATTTGCGTGCGCTCACCAGGCTGACGAAGATTTCCTCGAGAGAGCTCTGCTCGGTCTGCAGGTCCTTGAAATCGACGCCGCGCCGGGACAGCTCGCGCAGAAGTTCGGCGATGCCGGTGGTCTCGGCCTGGGCGTCGAAGCTGTAGACGAGGTCGGCGCCGTCGTTGGCCAGCGCCAGATCGTAGCCGGCCAGGCCCTCGGGCACGGCGCTCATCGGTGCCTGCAGGTGCAGGGTCAGCTGCTTCTTGCCCAGCTTGCGCATCAGCTCGGCCTTGTCTTCGACCAGGATCAGCTCGCCCTTGGAGATCACCCCGATGCGGTCGGCCATCTCCTCGGCCTCCTCGATGTAGTGGGTGGTCAGGATGATGGTGACGCCGCTCTCCCGTAGACTGCGGACCATCTGCCACATGTCGCGCCGCAGCTCGACATCGACGCCGGCGGTGGGCTCGTCGAGGAACAGGATCCGCGGCTCGTGGCTGAGCGCCTTGGCGATCATCACCCGGCGCTTCATGCCGCCCGAGAGCGTCATGATCTTGGCGTCCTTCTTGTCCCACAAGGACAGGTCGCGCAGCACCTGTTCCACATAGGCCGGGTTCTTTGGCTTGCCGAACAGGCCGCGGCTGAAGTTGACGGTGGCCCAGACGGTCTCGAAGGCGTCGGTGGACAATTCCTGCGGCACCAGGCCGATCTTGGCGCGCGCGGCGCGGTAGTCTCTGACCACGTCATGGCCGTCGGCCAGCACCCGGCCGGCGGTGGGATTGACGATGCCGCAGACGATGCCGATCAACGTCGTCTTGCCCGCGCCGTTGGGGCCGAGCAGGGCGAAGATCTCGCCCCTTTCGATGCTCAGGTCGACGCCCTTCAGCGCCTGGAACCCACCGGCGTAGGTCTTCGAAAGTCCTTCTATGGATATGATCGACGTCAAACGGTCCTCCAGGGCGTTCCTGATAAGGCTCAAACGACGATTCAGCTAGGCTGCCCCCGCAAGACCTGGCGCCCACGCACTCGGCGCGGTCATCGGCGGGCGTGCTATACGGCCTTGAGGTGGAGAGCAGCCGAATGCCCGTGGATCGCGAGGTCGAACTGAAGTTCACCTGCCGGGCCGCCGACATGGCCGCAGTGCTGGCGGCCGCGCCGCCCGGCCGCGACGAGACCCGCGAGCTGATCGGCGTCTATTTCGACACGCCCGACCGGGACCTGCAAAAGGCCGGCGCGACCTTGCGGGTGCGCGACAGCAACGGGCTGCGGACCCAGACCCTGAAGCTCGGCGCCGGTCTGATCCGCGCGGAGCACGAGGCGCCGATCGAGGGACTGGCGCCGGACCCGCGCCGGGGGCCGTTGGCGAAACTGTTGCCGCGCGGGGCCTGCCTGCGTCCGGTGTTCAACGTCCAGGTCACCCGCCGCCAGCGCACGGTGTGCTTCCACAACGCCAGGATCGAACTGGCGCTGGACGTGGGCAAGGTCACCTGCGGCGAGCGGACCAGCCCGATCGGCGAGGTGGAGCTTGAACTGAAGGACGGCCCGGCCTCGGCTCTGTTCGATCTGGCCCGGGAGCTTTCCGCCGCCGCGCCGCTCGACCTGGCGTTCGACAGCAAGGCGGCCCGCGGCCAGGCGCTGATGGCGGGCGAGGGGCCGGCGCTGCGTCCGAGCGGCCAGATCGAGCTTGCGGCCGCCGTCACCGTAGGCGGCGCCTTCCAGGCGGTGGCGCGTCAGGCCCTGGCCCAGATGGCCGACGCAGCGGCGACCCTGCGCGACGCGCCGCAGGCCGAGGCGGTTCATCGGCTGCGGGTCGGCGCCCGGCGTTTCCGCGGCGCGCTGAAGACCTTCAGGCCGGCGCTCGCGGGCTCGCAAGAGGTCGAGGCCGGGCTGCGATGGCTGGGCCGGAGCTGCGACCTCGCGCGCAACCTTGACGCCTTCGCCGAGGAGACCCTGCAGCCGGCGCCCGGTGGGAGGCGCCGGCGCGGGCGCGCCCAGTTGCGCGCGACACTTGAGGCGGCGCGGCGATGCGCCCGCGAGGGGGTCACGGCGACCGTCTCGTCGGCCCGGTTCCGCGCCCTGATGATCGGCGCCCTGGCCTGGATCGAAACCGGCGACTGGCGCGGCGGCGCAGTGGCCCGCGCGCCGCTGCCCGCCTATGCCGACAAGGCCCTGAAGCAACACCTGAAGACGGTTCTCAAGCGCGGCCGAGCCGCCCGTGACGCCCGCGGCCTGGCCGGCGACGCGGCCCGCCATCGCCTGCGGATCGCGGCCAAGACCTTGCGCTATGCCGCCGAGGCGCTGTCGGGCCTCTACCGCAAAAAGCCGGCGGAGCGCTTTCTGCGCCGGGTGCGCGGTCTCCAGGATGTGCTGGGACAGCTGAACGACCTGGCCACCGCCGAGCCGTTGATGGCGGGCCTGGCCCTCTCCCCGGACGCGGCGTTCGCGGCGGGCGAACTGCTGGCGACGCGGGCCGCAGAGGCGCCGCGCCTGATCGCGGAGGCGACCCACCGGCTGAGGAAGCTTGGCCGCGCGGAGCGTTTCTGGGATCGATAATCACATAAAGGAATCCTTATATGTTTTCTTGCATCCTGGCGCGGCCGCCGCTATAGAGCCGCCAACCCGCCGCCCCCTGAAATATGCCTGAGGACTGAAATGACCGACTATGTCGTCAAGGACATCGCGCTCGCCGACTGGGGCCGCAAGGAACTCGACATCGCCGAGACCGAGATGCCCGGCCTGATGGCCGTGCGCGCCGAGTTCGGCAAGGACCAGCCGCTGAAGGGCGCCCGGATCGCCGGCTCCCTGCACATGACCATCCAGACGGGGGTGCTGATCGAGACCCTGCAGGCGCTGGGCGCCGACGTGCGCTGGGCCTCCTGCAACATCTTCTCCACCCAGGACCACGCCGCGGCCGCCATCGCCGCCCAGGGCACGCCGGTGTTCGCCATCAAGGGCGAGACGCTGATCGAGTACTGGGAATACGCCCACAAGATCTTCGAATGGTCCGACGGCGGCTATCCGAACATGATCCTCGACGACGGCGGCGACGCCACGCTGCTCTGCGTTCTGGGCCCCAAGGCCGAGCAGGACGCCAGCGTCCTCAACAACCCGCAGAACGAGGAAGAAGAAGCTCTCTACGCGGTGATGAAGCGCTATCTGGCCGAGAAGCCGGGCTTCTATTCGGCGATCCGCGACGCCATCAGGGGCGTGTCGGAAGAGACCACCACGGGCGTCCACCGCCTCTACCAGATGCACGAGCGCGGCGAGCTGCCGTTCGCCGCCATCAACGTCAACGACAGCGTCACCAAGTCCAAGTTCGACAACCTCTACGGCTGCCGCGAGAGCCTGGTCGACGCCATCCGCCGCGGCACCGACGTCATGCTGTCGGGCAAGGTGGCCGTGGTGCTGGGCTATGGCGACGTGGGCAAGGGCTCGGCCGCCTCGCTGCGCAACGGCGGCGCCCGGGTCATCGTCACCGAGATCGACCCGATCTGCGCCCTGCAGGCGGCGATGGAGGGCTATGAGGTCCAGACCATGGACGACGTGGCCGGCAAGGCCGACATCTTCGTCACCGCCACCGGCAACAAGGACGTGCTGACCGTCGACCACATGCGGGCGATGAAGAACAACGCCATCGTCTGCAACATCGGCCACTTCGATTCGGAAATTCAGGTGGCCGGCCTGAAGAATTTCAAGTGGGACAAGATCAAGGATCAGGTCCACCACATCGAATTCCCGGACGGCAAGAAGATCATCCTGCTGTCCGAGGGCCGCCTGGTGAACCTGGGCAACGCCACCGGCCATCCGAGCTTCGTGATGAGCGCCTCGTTCACCAACCAGACCCTGGCCCAGATCGAGCTGTGGCAGAACGGTGCCCGCTATCCGATCGGCGTCCACGTGCTGCCCAAGCACCTCGACGAGAAGGTGGCCATGCTGCATCTCGGCAAGCTGGGCGCCAAGCTGACCGTGCTCTCCAAAGACCAGGCCGACTATATCGGCGTGCCGACGCAGGGGCCGTTCAAGCCGGATCACTACCGGTACTAGGGCGCATAGCGTAGGGATGACCGCCATGCCCGTGGCGCTCATCCTCTCGTCCTTCGTCTCGGCCAGCCGGATCGGCGGGGCGGCGCAGCAATATGTCCTGGCCGCGCACAAGATCGATCCGGTGCTGGCGCCCACCGTCATGTTCGGCCGCAGCCCCGCGCTCGGAGGCCAGGGCGAGGTCACCAGCCCCGAGGTGTTCCGACGGATGCTGGCGGACATCGAGGCCGACGCGATCTTCGGCCTCGTGGACCTGGTGATCACCGGCCATTTTTCATCACCCGAGCAGGTGGAGATCGCCGCGGCCATGCTGGAGCGCATCCAGGCCGCGGCCGGGCCCGCCCCGATCGTCATCGTCGACCCGATTCTCGGCGACGCGCCCAAGGGACTCTATGTGTCGCCCGCAGTCGCCCGGGCGGTCGCGGACCGGCTGGTCCCGCTGGCCGACTGGATCACCCCGAACCTGTGGGAGCTGGGCCACCTGGCCGGCGCCGACCTTGGCGATGCGCCGGCCGCCGTCGCGGCGGCCCGAACGCTGGGAAAGCCGGCCCTGGTGACCTCTGCGCCCGCCCGCGCCGACGAGACCGGACTGCTGTTCGTCGAGGCTGGCGCCGCGACGCTGTTCGCCCATCCGCGGCTGCCGCGCGCGCCCAGCGGCACGGGCGACATGGTGACCGCCAGCTTCGGCGCGGGCCTGGTCGAGGGGCTCGCGCCCGCCGCCGCCGCCGAACGCGCCGCCCGCGCGGCGTTCGAGGTCGTCCAGGCGGCCCAGCACGGTCGCTTCGCCGAACTGCCGATCGTGGCCCTGGGACAGCGGCTGGTGCGCCCGACCGCGGCCTTGCGTATCGAGCGGCTCTGACAAAGATCCCGGCAGAACGAAAACGCCCCGCCGACCACGGGGATCGACGGGGCGCGAGGGATCGACGGCTGAAGTCTGTTAGCGGCGGTTGCCGAACAGGCTGAGCAGCATCTGGAACAGGTTGATGAAGTTGATGTAGAGGCTGAGCGCGCCGTAGTTGGTGGCCACGCCCATCGCCTGCTGGTCGCCGCCGAGCTGATAGTAGGTCATCTTCAGGCGCTGGGTGTCATAGGCGATCAGGCCGGCGAAGATGAACACGCCGACGACGCTGA
>NZ_JANMBF010000042.1:0-1509 GCF_031360265.1 Phenylobacterium sp. | reverse complement strand
GGGCAGCCGAGAGCCTCATCGCCCACATAAAGATATGTTTATGTCTTTATGTCAAGTCCCCGGTGGCTCAGCGGGCGGCTCCCAGAGTTCGACTTTCACCCCCGCCGGATCCATCAGCCAGCCGAAGCGGCCGTACTCGCCATCGACGGGGTCTCCCACCGGTTCGGCGCCGGCCGCCCGGGCCCTGGCCAACATCCCTTCAAGGTCGTCGACGATGTAGTTGACCATGAACGGCGCGGTGGATGGCGCGTAATAGTCGCTGTCGGCGGCGAAGACGCTCCAGTTGCCGTGGCCCGTCGCGGGATGCGGCCAGATCACCCCGCCCCAGTCCTGGATGTCAAAGCCCAGGACCCGGGCGTACCAGTCGCGCACGGCCTGCGGATCGGCCGCCTTGAAGAACACCCCACCGATACCCAGCACCTTGGCCATTCGTCAGTCCTCCTCTAGAGTCTGTGTTCAGTTAGTGGATTCCCAAATCGACGGTTGAGTGATTCATAGGCGGTCGGCTTGGGAGGGCCGACCGATGCGACGCTATGCACTTCGCGACGATCAGTGGGATCGGATCGAGGATTTTCTGCCCGGCCGCGAAGGCCATGTTGGCGGCACGGCGCCGGACAACCGGCTGTTCGTGGAGGCGGTGCTCTATCGCTACCGCGCCGGCATCCCCTGGCGTGACCTGCCGCCCCGCTTCGGCGACTGGAAGATCGTCCACCAGCGCCACGGCCGATGGGCCAAGAGTGGAGTTTTTGCGCGTATCTTCAAGATGTTGGCGAGCGACCACGACAACGAATACATGATGATCGATAGCACCATCGTGCGCGCCCATCAGCATAGCGCCGGGGCGCGAAAAAAAACGGCGAGCAAGCCATTGGCCGGTCCCGCGGCGGGCTGACCACCAAGATCCACGCCCTGGTCGATGCGCTCGGCAACCCGGTGGAGCTTCTGCTGACGCCTGGCCAGGCTTCGGACCTCGGCCAAGCCGAGCCGCTGATCGAGCAGGTCGACCTCAAGGCCCTGCTCGCCGACAAGGCCTATGACGCCGATCGCTTGATCGAGCTCCTGATCAGACGCCGAATCACCCCGGTCATTCCGCCCACCGCCAGCCGTGCGATCAAGCGCGCCTGCGACTTCGTCCTCTATTGCGAACGCAACCTCGTCGAGCGGTTCTTCAGCAAACTCAAGCAGTACCGCGCCATCGCCACCCGCTACGACAAGCTCGCCCGCAACTTCCTCGCCGGCGTCCACCTGGCCGCAAGCGTCATCTTGCTGAACTGAACACAGGCTCTAGCGCAGGAAAAGGCGGGCAGCCTGGGAAAGGGTTTCGCGTTGGACACGTCGCGGGCGCAATTTGGCCCTAGCCCCCCGATCGGGCTGCGGCGGGGACGATATTTGAAGGGCCGCCAAATGTTTCGACGCCTTCTGCCGCCCGCGTTGCTGCTGCTGCTGTCGCTGAGCGCCTGCGCGTCGGACGAACCGAAGGGCAGGCCCGGCGGTCCGCCGCCCATTCGC
>NZ_JANMBF010000041.1:0-4163 GCF_031360265.1 Phenylobacterium sp. | reverse complement strand
CCGCCACCGCTGGTTCCCGCCCGTTACGACCTAATCAAGGCGCGCCACCATGTGGACGTGGAGCTGATCTGATGAGCCGACTCGCGCACGACGGCGTGCTTGTGGTGGGGGCCGGCCTGGCCGGCCTCACCGCGGCGCTGGCCGCCGTCCCAGCCAAGGTGCTGGTGCTGACCGACGCGGCGCTCAACCACGGCTGTTCCTCGGCTTGGGCGCAGGGCGGCATGGCCGCGGCGCTGAGCGAAGGGGACACCCCCGAGCAGCATGCCGCCGACACCGTGGCCGCAGGCGCAGGTCTCGTGGACCCCGCGATGGCGCGCCTCCTCGCCGAGGAAGGCCCTGCTGCCGTGCACGCACTGGCCGCCTTGGGGGCGCCTTTCGACCGCACGGCTGAGGGCGGCTTCGCCCAGAGCCTGGAGGCCGCCCACGCGCGGCCGCGCATCGCCCGGGTGAAGGGCGACCAGGCCGGCCGCGCGATCATGGAGGCGGTGACGGTCGCCGTCCTGGCCGCGCGCCACATTGAGGTCCGCACCGGCCATCGCCTGCGCGGACTCCTCTGCGACGCGGACGGAAGAGTCCGCGGGGTGATTGCGGAGGCTGAGGGCCGGATGATCGAGATCACCGCCCGCGCCGTGATCCTGGCCACCGGCGGCATCGGCGGCCTCTATGCCGTCACCACCACGCCCGCCGAGCTGAAGGGCGAGGGCCTGGCGCTGGCGGCGCTGGCGGGCGCCCGGATCGCCGACCCCGAGTTCGTGCAGTTCCATCCCACGGCCATCGACATCGGCCGCGATCCCGCGCCGCTGGCCACCGAGGCCCTGCGTGGCGAGGGCGCGGTGCTGGTCAACGCCGATGGCCAGCGGTTCATGGCCCGCTACCACCCCAACGCCGAGCTGGCGCCACGGGACGTCGTGGCCCGTGCAATCCACGCCGAGCGCGAGGCCGGCCGAGGCGCCTTCCTCGACGCGACGAAGGCTGTCGGCGCGCACTTCCCCGAGGAATTTCCGGCGGTGTTCGCGGCCTGTATTTCCGGTGGGATCGATCCGCGCGCGCAGCCCATCCCGGTGGCGCCGGCCTGCCACTACCATATGGGCGGTATCGCCACGGACGCGGATGGCCACGCCTCGCTCGCCGGGCTCTATGCCGCTGGCGAGTGCGCCTCGACCGGCGTGCATGGCGCCAACCGGCTGGCCTCCAACTCGCTGCTGGAGGCCGCTGTCTTCGGCGCCCGCGCGGGCCGCGCCGCCGCGGGCGAAACCGACCCCGGTACGGCGCCCGCCGTCTGCATCGGCGCGCCCGACCTCCCGGCCCCGGCGCTTGCCCAGCTTCGCCAGGCGATGAGTCGCGACGCCGGGGTGGTGCGCACCGCCGACGGCCTCGAGCGTCTGCTGCACGAAATCGACGCTCTGGAGGCCGCCTGTGGCCGCGCGGCCCCGCTGGTGGCCGCGCGCCTCGTCGCCGCCTGCGCGCTCGCCCGCACCGAGAGCCGCGGCGGGCATTACCGCGCCGACGGTACGACCGTAGAGACCCCGCGCCGCACCTTCATCCACTGGGCCGACCTGCCCGCCGCCTGCGCCTGGAAATACGCCGCCGAATGACCGAACCGCTCGCCGATATCCTGATCGCGCCCACCGTCCGCGCCGCGCTGGCCGAGGACCTGGGGCGGGCGGGCGACGTGACCTCGCAGGCCTGCGTGCCGGCTGACGCGCGCCTGCGGGCCGTCTTCGCCAGCCGCAAGGCCGGCGTCGTCTGCGGTCTCGCCTGCGCGCGCCTGGCGATCCTCGAACTCGACCCCACCGCCGACTTCAAGGCGGTCGCGGACGATGGCGCCCAGGTCGGCGCGGGCGCAAAGCTCGCCTGGGTCGACGCCAATGCGCGGGCCTTGCTGGGCGCCGAGCGGGTTGCGTTGAACCTGATGGGCCGCCTGTCGGGCGTCGCCACCCTGACGCGCGCATACGTTGACGCCGTGGAGGGCACGGGCGCGCGGATCGTCGACACGCGCAAGACCACGCCCGGCCTGCGGGCGCTGGAGAAATACGCCGTGCGTTGCGGCGGCGGGGTCAACCACCGCTTCGGGCTCGATGACGCGATCCTGATCAAGGACAACCACATCGCGGCCTGCGGCTCGGTCGCCGAGGCCGTGCGCCGGGCCAGGGCAGCCGCCGGCCACCTGATGAAGGTCGAGGTGGAGATCGACGGTCTGGCCCAGCTCGAGGATGCGCTGCGCCACCGGCCGGACGTGCTGATGCTCGACAACTTCAACCTTGCAGACCTGGCAGAGGCGGTGCGCCTGACGGCTGGCCGCGCGATGCTGGAGGCTTCCGGCGGGGTCAGCCTCGACACCGTTCGCGCCATCGCCAAGACCGGCGTGGACGTGATCAGCGTCGGCGCCCTCACCCACTCCGCCAGCGTCCTGGATATCGGCCTGGACGCCGCCACCTAAGGTCCGGAACCCATCAGCTTGCTAAGGCTTGGCTGAAATGTCACTTTTCCCACGTTTCATGCCATGACCCGCCGCATTGCCTTCGTGATCTTTCCGGACTTCCAGCTGCTGGACGTCGCCGGGCCGATCGCCGCCTTCGACATCGCCGCACACTATCAACAGGACAGCTATCGGCTCGCCGTGCTGGCGGCGGAAGCCGGCGGCGTGCGCAGCTCCTCCGGCGTGAGGATGGCGGCGGACGCTCTCGACGACGGGCCCTTTGACACCATCGTGATGTCCGGCGGCGAAGGCACGCGGGCCTATCTCGAACGGGCCGGGCTGGTGGCCTGGCTTAAGCGTGCCGCGCCCGCCGCCCGGCGGGTGGCCAGCGTCTGTACGGGCGCCTATCTGCTTGCCGAAGCCGGCTTGCTCGACGGGAAGCGCGCCACCACGCACTGGAGCCGCACGGACGATTTCACCAGGCGCTATCCCAAAATCCGCCTGGACCCCGACCGGATCTTCATCCGCGACGGCGAGGTCTGGACGTCGGCCGGAATTACCGCCGGCATCGACTTGGCGCTGGCGCTGATCGAGGACGATCTGGGCTCGAAGGTCGCCCGCGCCACCGCCCAGCAGCTGGTTGTCCATCAGCGGCGGCCCGGCGGGCAGTCGCAGTTCTCGGCGTTGCTCGACACCGGCGGGCTGCACGGCCGCTTCGCCGAGTTGATGGATTGGGTGCGCGGGCGGCTGGACGAGCCGCTGGGTGTCGAGCGCCTCGCCGGTCAGGCCGCCATGAGCCCGCGCAACTTTGCCCGCGCCTTCGCCGCCGAGACCGGCCTTACCCCCGCCAAGGCCGTCGAACGCCTGCGCCTGGAGGCCGCCCGCATTCGCGTCGAGACCACCCGCGAGCCCATTGATCGCGTGGCCGAGGCTGCGGGCTTCCACGATCCGGAGCGCATGCGCCGCGCCTTCGTGCGCGCCTTCGGCCAGCCGCCCCAAGCGCTGCGAAGGGCGGCGCGGGCCTGACCTTTGAGAGTTGCTCCCCTGCTGGACGTCAGGCGTACGTCAGGCCGAGGACGTCAAGAGGCCGCCGGTGTGCTCGACACCTGCGATACGCTTACCGGGTCCGAGGTCTTGGTCAGTTCGGTTGTCGGCGTGCTGGCGGGCGCCTGCGGCCTGGCTGATGGGACCCCCGCCGGCTGCGGCGCCGAGGCTGGCGGCGCGGAAGCGGTCAGGGTTGCGTCGATGGTCTTTTCCACCAAGGCCGAGGCCAGGCGGATCGTGGGCACCGGACCCGGCAGGCTGGCGAACACCGCGTGTTCCCGCGCGGCCTCGAACGCCCGGCCGCGCGGGTTGAATCGGTAGAAGACGTGCAGGCCAACCTGGGTCACCCGCAGCATGCGCGGACCCCAGCCCGGCGCGACGCCGGTGGTGTGGAAATGGGTCGCCGAGCCAATGTCGGCCGCGACAGCGCCGGAGAGCGCGCGGGACGCGATTCTGCGGGCGCGATCCCAGGCGCCGGCTTCGCGGCCGCGACGCATGGAGCCGTCGCAGGCGAAGGAGAACTGGCAGCCGTGGGTGGCCGCGCCTTGGAACACCACGGCGCAGACGGTCTTTGGAAAGGCGGGGTGCTTCACGCGGTTCAGCACCACCTGGGCGACCGCGGCCTGGCCACGCGGGGTCTCGCCGCGCGCTTCGAAATAGACCGCCTGGGTCAGGCAATCGAGCTCGCGGCCGTGGTTGA
>NZ_JANMBF010000008.1:0-4497 GCF_031360265.1 Phenylobacterium sp. | reverse complement strand
CCCGGCGAAGACGAGAACGATTGAAAGCTCCCAGATCGATTGACCGCGAGGCGCCGATCCAGGGCGCCGTCGTCATCCATCCAGACCGCGAGGGCAGGGGCTCTTCGCGGGCCGCGGCCGCGCGCCTGGAAGAGGCCGTCGGCCTGGCGCTGGCGCTCGATCTGGAGGTCCGCGAGACCCTGGTCGCCAACCTGCGCCAGCTCACGCCGGCCACCCTGTTCGGCAAGGGCAAGGTCGAGGAGATCCGGCTGGTCATCGAATTGGCTGAGGCCGACGTGGCGATCGTCGACGACGCCCTGACGCCGGTCCAGCAGCGCAACCTCGAGAAGGCCTGGCAGGTCAAGGTGATCGACCGCACCGGCCTGATCCTGGAGATCTTCGCCCGCCGCGCGCGGACCCGCGAGGGGCGGCTGCAGGTCGAGCTCGCCCGGTTGTCCTACGAACGCTCGCGCCTGGTCCGGACCTGGACCCACCTGGAGCGCCAGCGCGGCGGCTTTGGGGTGATGGGCGGTCCGGGCGAGACCCAGATCGAGACCGACCGGCGGCTGATCGCCGACAAGATCCGCAAGCTGAAGCTGGAGCTGGACGAGGTGCGCCGCACGCGGACCCTGCAGCGGTCCGCCCGCAAGCGCCACCCGTACCCGACCGTGGCGCTGGTCGGCTACACCAACGCCGGCAAGTCGACCCTGTTCAACCGCCTGACCAAGGCCGAGGTGGTCGCCGAGGACATGCTGTTCGCCACCCTCGACCCGACCCTGCGGATGCTGAAGCTTCCGGACGGGCGCCCGGCGATCCTGAGCGACACCGTGGGCTTCATCTCCGACCTGCCGCACGAACTGGTCGAGGCGTTCCGCGCCACGCTCGAAGAGGTCAAGGAAGCTGACGTCGTCCTGCATGTCCGCGACATCGCCAGCGCCGAGAGCAACGCCCAGGCCGGCGACGTCCGCGCGGTCCTGGCCAAGCTCGGGGTCGAGATGGAGGACCGGGCCATCCTGGAAGTCTGGAACAAGACCGACCTCCTGGCCGCCGACGACCGGGCCATCGTCGAGGGCGACGCACGCCGCGCCCATCCGCCGGCGATCCCGCTGTCTGCGGTGTCCGGGGAGGGGTGTCCGGCCCTGCTCGCCGCCGTCGCCGCCCTGGTGGACGAGGCCCCGCCGGTGGACGTGTTCACGCCGATGGGCGAGGGCGCCGCCATCGCCTGGCTCTATCGCCACGGCCGCGTCCTCGACCGCCACGATGGCAAGGACGGCTCGGTGCGGCTGGCCGTCAGCCTGTCGCCCCAGGCCCTGGGTCAGTTCGAGCAGCAGTTCCCGGGCGCGGAGATCCGCGGGCACTGAGCGCCTATTCGGCCGCCGTCCGCTCCGCCGCCTTCGCCTGGTCCCACAGCGCGTCCATCTCCGCCAGATCCGACTGCTCCGGGGTCCTGCCGCGCTCCGCCAGCCGGGCCTCGATGTACTGGAAACGGCGGACGAACTTGGCGTTGGTGAAGCGCAGCGAATCTTCCGGGTCGACCTCCAGCGTGCGCGCCAGATTGGCCACGACGAACAGCACGTCACCCAGTTCCTGGCGGGCTTTCTCGAGGTCTCCGGCGGCGATCTCGGCTTCCAGTTCGCCGACCTCTTCGTGCAGCTTGGCCATCACTTCCTGCACGGTTGGCCAGACAAAGCCGACGCCCGCGGCGCGCCTGGACAATTTCACCGCGCGGGTCAGCGCCGGCAGGCCGAGGGGCACATCGTCCAGCAGGCTCTCTGGCCCGGCCTTGCCGCCCGCCCGTTTCCCGGCGCGCTCGGCCGCCTTCAGCGCCTCCCAGCCCTCTTTCTGGTGGGTGAGGCTGGCATAGGTTTCATCGGCGAAAACATGGGGATGGCGGCGGATCATCTTGTCGTTGATGGCGCGGGCCACGTCGTCGAAGCCAAAGGCGCCGGCTTCCTGCGCCATGCGGGCGTGGAACACCACCTGTAGCAACAGGTCGCCCAGCTCGTCCTTCAGGTCGCCAAGGTCGTTCCGCTGGATCGCGTCGGCCACCTCATAGGCTTCCTCGACGGTGTAGGGCGCCACGGTGGCGAAGGTCTGCTCCAGGTCCCACGGGCAGCCGTCCCTGGGGTCGCGCAACCGCGCCATGATCGCCAGCAGCCGGTCGATGGGCCGCAAGGTCTCGGGCGGGGCAGGTCGGGTCATGAGATGTCCTGGAACGACGCAGGCCCGATCAGACCGCGCGTCGCCCCAGGTGGCAAGCGGGACGGGCTAGCGGCGAACGCCGCCCTCGCCGCGGCCCAGGCGATAGGCGAAGCGGTCGATGGTCGACTCCGCGTCGGACCAGGTCGCGCGCATGGCCGCCTGACGGATGTCGGGCTCATAGTAGCTGTAGCCGAGCGGGGTCGCCACGCCGTCGGCCGCCACGGCGCGACCCTCGATCCGGGCGCCGCCGACGCCGAAGCTCTCGAACGACAGCCCCGGCTGGTCGGACATCTGCTTGAAGGTCGGGCGATTGGGCTGGACGTCCACCAGCACCAGTTCCAGCCGCGCGCCCTGATAGGCGCCGGTCTTGGCCAGCCGCCGCTCGACGCGGGTGCGAAGCTGGTCGGCGAGCTCGTTCACGTCGCGCACGCCCAGGGTCTTGGCGGCCTTGGCCTGCAGCGCCGGCGCGATGCTGACGCTGACCGAGGCGGGCGTCGCCAACGCCCCCGTAGCGATGGCGAACAGGCTGGCGGTGACGATGGCCAGGGTGCGCATGGTGTCTCCTCGCAATTCGCCCTCTACCTCAAAGTAGGCGCTTGCGGACACGGCGCAAGGCTGGCGCATGCCTACGGCCGTGGGAGAGGCCCTGTAGGCGGCGGCCCATGTTCCCGATCCGATATGCGCCTAAGGAAGATTATCGGAAATTGTGGGCCCGAGATATCTAGGCCTCCAGCAGCCGCACCGTGCCTTTGAGGGTCGGTGACTCATTCACGATGGCGTGGAACCGAATGTCGGCGGTGACGACATAAGTGCTCTCTCGGAACGCCATCGCCAGATAGAGGCAGTCGTAAACTGGATGGCCCAACACATTCGCCAGGGCGGCGGCGGCTGGAAGATCGTCCTCGATCGTGGCGGTCGTCACCGGGGCGTTGAAGAGTTCCGTGAGCCGTTCCCTGGCTTCCTCGCCGCTGATCTCGCCGCGTTGAGTGCGCCGCCACAGGGCGTTGGCGGCTTCCAACAGCCACAAGGACGGAGCGATCAGCTCTTCCTCAAGCAGAGCGTCGGCGGCTTCCCTTCCGGCTTCGTCCAGCACCCACTTGAGCGCGACTGACGCATCGATAACGACGCTCACGAGTGTCCCGATTCCGAAGTTCGCAGGCGCTTGTGGCAGGCTCCGACGACCTTCGGGATCGACAAGGACACTAGAAAAGAATTTGTTTCTAGTGTGCTTTTTTGGATCTGAAGTTCGCTCAGAGCCTGATCCATCAATAAGGCGAACTTCAGATCCAGCACACTAGCTGTCGCGATCTTCACGGATCAGATCGGCGGACTCGCCAAAGATCCGCCCCCGGGTTGCCTCCCGAAGGCGACCAGCGCGCGCGCGAAACGCCTCGCGGCCAGCCCTGAGAGCCTTTTCAAGGATGTCGCGGTGCTCGGCTTCGGCGCTTCGCCCATGGCTGGAAGCCTGGCGCTTCAGCGCCTCCACGACGTCGCGGGGAACATCTCTGACCAGGAGCTGAGCCATAGGTTGATGCTATCAGATGATAGCTCTTCAGGCAACGGCGGGGCTTGCGATGACGTCGCAGCTTGGGCAGATGGCAGTCTCCAAATCCGTGTCAGCCGCACCCGAAACTTCTCAAGTATTATCGGAAATATCTGATCGTTTGATCGGGCTGACTGACCGTCGGATTTCAAAACGGTTCAAAAACAATACGCAGGCGTGTGCCGGTGGCCGCGGCATAGCGACGAAGTGTCTTCAAGGACGGATTGCCATGCCCGCCCTCCAGCCGGGCGACCGCAGGCTGTGATGTGTGCATACGCTTGGCGATCTCCGCCTGGGAAATATCCGCCTCCGCGCGTGCCTCGATCAACGCCGCGGCCAGAACGAATTCCCCCTCCAACGCATCATAGGCTTCGCGATAGGCCAGATCCTGGCGCCATTCCGCAAAGGTATCCTCGACTGGGATCATCTTCCTGCTCATACAACCTCCTTGGCGCGCTCCCGCGCCAGGGTCAATTCTCGCTTCGGGGTCTTCGCGGTCTTCTTGACGAAAGTCCGAAGAACCACGATCCGCCCAAGACCCGAGCCCCACCTCCCGCGCTTGCGGACGCAGAAAGTCCCGGCCCTCTTAAGAGGACCGGGACTGCTGTAGATCAGGTGGTCTGCTGGGCCTTGCGGCCAGCCAACCGGATCAGGCGGCCGCGATGGCCATCCGACGACGGTTGCGGATCAGGGCGCCGACACCGCCGAAGCCCAGGACCAGCATGGCCCAGGTCGCCGGCTCAGGCACGCTGTGCGAGCCAAGCGTGCCGCCC
>NZ_JANMBF010000171.1:0-10431 GCF_031360265.1 Phenylobacterium sp. | reverse complement strand
AGGGCGCGCAGCGCGACGCCGCGGTGGCCGAAATCAAGTCGCAGGTGGCGCGGCTGAAGGAGACCGCGCTCCAGGCCGGCGGGATGTTCGTGCTCGGCACCGAGCGCCACGAGAGCCGGAGGATCGACAACCAGTTGCGCGGCCGCACCGGCCGCCAGGGCGACCCCGGCCACTCGAAGTTCTTCCTGTCCTGCGAAGACGATCTGCTGCGCATCTTCGCCGGCGAGCGCCTGGACGGGATCATGCGCACCTTCGGCGTCCAGGAAGGCGAGGCGATCACCCACAAGTGGCTGAACAGCGCCATCGCCACGGCCCAGAAGCGGGTCGAGCAGCGCAACTATGAGATCCGCAAGAATCTCCTGAAATACGACGACGTGGTCAACGACCAGCGCAAGGCGGTGTTCGAACAGCGCGCCGAGTTCATGGCCTCCACGGACCTGTCCGAAGTGGTGCGCGAGATGCGCCTGGACACCATCGAGGACTTCGTCGCCCGCCACCTGCCGCCCAAGGCCTATGCCGAGCAGTGGGACATCGACGGCCTGGACGAGCACGTCCGCGGCTATCTGGGCCTGGAGCTGCCGCTCAAGGACTGGACCGGCGAGGACGGCATCGCCAACGAGGAGATCGAGGAGCGGGTCGTCAAGGCCGCCGACGCGCGCGCCGCCGAGCGCGACGCCCAGGTCGGCGAGCACATGCGCACCGTGGAACGCAGCTTCATCCTGCAGATGATCGACCTGCAGTGGCGCGAGCACCTGATGCACCTGGACCACCTGCGCAACGTCATCGGCCTGCGCGGCTACGGCCAGCGCGATCCGCTGAACGAGTACAAGACCGAGGCCTTCAGCCTGTTCGAAGCCCTGATGGTCACCCTGCGCCAGAACGTCACCCGCTGGCTGATGACGGTGGAGTTCCAGTTCGAGGACCCCGCGCAGCCGCTCCAGTTTGGAGAGGGGGGCCAGTTCCAGGAAATCCACCTCGACCCCCTGACCGGCGAGAACGCAGCCCGGATGGGCGCCCTGCCCGACGGCCTGAACGTCGAGCAGCGCCAGGCCCTGCCGGTCTCCGCCCTGCCGGAAGACTGGGAAAACACCGGCCGCAACGCGCCCTGCCCCTGCGGCTCCGGCAAGAAGTTCAAGCACTGCCACGGGGCCTTGGTCTGAGGTCAGGTCGCGCGCGGTCCGGTCTTAGCGCGACACGATCGGGAAGTTCGCGGCCGGGGCGTCGAACCAGCTGACGAAGCGGGTGAAGGCGGCGGGGTCGCCATCGGCCTTCACCGTACCGTTGGTCAGCAGCGGCGCAAGGTCGCCGCCGGCCAGGGCGGTCATCAGGAAGCTGGCGCGGGGCATGGCCATCGCCACGTCGGCGCCTGTGGCCTTGATCCCGGGGTCATAGGCGCGGGCCTCGTAGGTCAGGACATCGTTGCGCACGCTCACCCGGAACCGCTCCCGGCGCTCGGGGAAGATCAGGTCGATGACCGCTACGGCGGCGCCGGCCTTGTCCGGATTGAGCCGCACCGACAACAGGTCCAGCAGCATGGGCGTGGTGGTGTTCTGGATCAGGTCCACCGACTGGCCTATGCCACGCGCCGATTGCACGCCCGAGCGCAGTTCCAGGGCCGCGGAGAGGTACATGTTGCGCCAGATCGCGCTCTCGGCCGCCTGCCCCTGGCGGTCATAGACCTGGGCCAGCAGCTCGCGCGCCGCCTTGTTGTCGCGGTCGGCGAAGACCAGCCGATTGGCCAGATCGCCGGCCCAGCGGTCGTCACCGGCGGCGAACGCCTTGCGGGCGGCGGCCAGCACCGCGTCGGCCCCGCCCATCAGGGCCACGTAGCGGGCGCTCTGATCGGCCGGATCCAGCGGCGCCAGGTTCACCGGATTGGCGTCATACCAGCCCATGTAGCGCTGATAGACCGCGCGCGCGTTGAAGCTGAGCGCGCCGTAGTAGCCGCGGTTGTACCATTCCGCGTCCAGCGCCGGTGGCAGTTTCAGGCGGTTGGCGATCTCCGGGCCCGTGAGGCCGGAATTCATCAGCCGCACCGTCTGGTCGTGCAGGTATTTGTAGGCGTCGCGGTGCTTGCCGAGGAAGTCGACGATGGTCTCGCGGCCAAAGCGCGGCCAGGCGTGGCTGGTGAACATCACGTCGGTCTTGTCGCCGTAGAGGCGCAGGGACTCGCTCAGATAGTCGGCCCAGCCCTTGGCGTCGCGGACCAGGGCGCCGCGCGGGGTCAGCACATTGTGCATCGAGGCGTTGGCGTTCTCCGCCATGCACAACGCCTTCAGGTCGGGCAGGTAGATGTTCATTTCCGCCGGCGCCTCGGTCCCGGGGGTCAGCTGGAACTGCAGGCGCACCCCGTCGATCACCAGCTCCTCGCCGGTGTGGGTGATCGAGACATTGGGCGGGATGAGGGTCTGCGTCCCGGCGCTGAGCGCCTGGCCGATGCCCGAGCTGATCTGCCCTTGCGGGCCTTTGGGCAGGAAGGTTCCGAACTGGTAGGTGGCGCGGCGTCCCATGGCCGGGCCGGCGATGATGTTCTCGCTCACCGCATGTTCCAGAAAGCCGGCGGGGGCGATCACCCGCACCCGGCCGGCGTCGACGTCGGCCTGGGCGATCATGCCGCGCGCGCCGCCGAAGTGGTCGGCGTGGCTGTGGGTGTAGATCATCGCCACGATCGGGCGATGGCCCAGTTTCTCGTCCACCAGCCCATAGGCGGCCTTCGCCACCTCGGCGGAAGTCAGGGGGTCGATGACGATCCAGCCCGTCCGTCCCCGGATGAAGGTGGCGTTGGAGATGTCGAAGCCGCGCACCTGCCAGACCCCTTCGGTGACCTTGAACAGGCCGGCCTTGGAGAGCAGCTGCGCCTGGCGCCAGAGGCTGGGATTGGCCGTGGCCGGCGCCGGACCTTTGAGAAAATCATAGGCGCTGAGGTCCCAGACGAGCCGGCCGTCCGCCGTGGTGATCCTGGGGTCGGCGCGGCTGCCCAGATAGCCGCGCTCGGCGAAGTCGAAGTCCTGGCGATTGTTGACGTCCGGCGCCGCCCCGGCCGCGGTCGCCAGGCTCAAGGCCGCCATCAGCGTCGCCGCCCAAGATCCCCGCATCGGCGCCCCCTTTTTGGTGGCGCAGCTTAGGCCCGGAGCGCTTCGGGCGACAGTGGCTGCGTTGTGCGGCCCAAGAGCTCAGGCGGGCCGCACGATGTGGCCGTCGTCGGGGCTGACCTGACCGGACACCACCTGGCCGTAGAGCGCCAGCAGCGCCTCTGGACCCTGGTGGACTCGCAGGTGCAGCCAGGGGCTGGCCGCGACGAAGGCGCGGAGCGCGGTATCGAACCTTGCTTCCAGGTCGGCCGGGCCCCAGTCCTTGATCCGCTGACGGATCCGGTCCGGCGCGAAGAAGAATACCGGCGCCGGCCCCGTGGTGGGCGGCGCCCCGCCCATGGCGTCCCAATGGGTGATCCCCACCCCCAGGCTTATGGTCAGCGACGCCCCCAGGCCCGCGTGCGCGGCCTGGGTCACGGCGCTGCGTCCGGCGAAATCGACATAGGCGGCGGGGCCGTCGGTTGCGAGCGTGGCCAGCGCATCATAGGCCACCACCTCGTCGTAGAGGTCCAGCCGCCGCAGCAGGTCGGCGTGCGCCGGCGAGGTCAGGCCGATCACCTTCACCCCGCGACGCCGGGCGAGCCAGGCCAGGCCCATGGCGGTCTTGCTGGACGCGCTCGACAGCACCAGCGCCGCCAGCGGCGTTTCGGCAAGCTGATCGTCCAGCAGGAAGCCGGTCATCAGCAGGGGCCGCAGCAGGGACCGCCAGTCGTCGAAGCTGTCAGGCTGGGCCGCCTGATAGGCGTTGTAGGTCGGCGGCAGCGCCGCCCGGTGCGTGGAGGTCTCGACATAGCCCGCGCCCCGCGCCTGGAGCCGCGCCACCGTGTGGCTCGACATCGGCCAGTAGCCGAACAGCCTGAGCCCGACCGGCGCGTCGGCCGCCCTGGAGGACACCACCCGGGCAAATCCCCAGACCGGAATCCGACCCTTGCCCTGCGGCGCCGGAAAGAACTTCCAATAGCCGATCTGGTCGCCGGCGGCGCCGTAGGTGATGTTGTTGGCGGTCAGCGCAAAGCTTTCCACCGCCAGCAGAGCCTCGCCATCGGCCAGACCGGGGGCCGGATCGGTGGCGACGATCTCGGCGCGGCGAAGGTCGGCCCGGTCGACGAGCAGGTCCCAGGCCAGCACGGTCAGAAGCTCACCCAGTTGCCGTGAAATCCGAAGGGCACGCGCCGCGGCATGTGGGCGGTGGCGACCGGCCCCTTGGCGATGTCCTGGGCCTCGAACACCAAAAGGTCGCTGCGATCCTCGCCGGCGCGATAGACCACCGCCGTCACCCAGCCGTCGCCCTCCTCTGCAGTGGCCGAGCGCGGGGTGAACACCGGCTCCGACGTCGCGTCGCCGCCGGTCAGTTCATAGAGCTGTCGCTTGCCGGTCTTCAGGTCGAGGTGGGCGATTGCCCCCTGCCGGATGGTCTTGCCGTTCGCCGGGTCGGCCGCGTACCAGCCGTGGCGGTGCTTGCGGGTCTCGACGCGGGGATCGACGCGCGGGAACTCGCCGTCCAGGTCGTCGAGCGGTTCTTCCTTGATGGCGTCGGAGGCTCCGTTCAGATCGAAGGTCCAGCGCACCAGCCGCGCGGCGGCCTTATCGCCGGGCGAGCCATCGGCCTTGGGGAACAAGGGCGCCACGTCATAGCGCATCACGTCGGAAAAGATCTTCCCGTCCTCTTCCCAGCTGTTCAGCGGGTGGAAGACGTAGCAGGCGGGGGCGTTGAACCAGCGGATCGTCGAGACGTCGGCGTCGCGGCGCATGACGCCGACATAGGCGCCCTTCTCCGGTTCCCAGGCAAACGGCGGCAGGCCGCTCATCGCCCGCTGCAGGCTGCCGGTCAGCGGCAGGACCGGGAACAGCACATGGTGCTCGGTGACCATGAAGTCGTGAACCATGGCCGAGAACGGCGCCTGGAAGTCATCGCGGCGGATCACCACGCCGTCGGCGCCGGTCACGCCATAGCTCATGCCCGCCGACAGCGGCATGTCGCCGACGCCATAGCCGAACCAGATCATCTCGCCGGTCTTCGGATCGATCTTCGGGTGGGCGGTGACCTGACCCTTGTAGGGTCGGACATAGCCCTTGGACTCCAACGTCCGGACGTCCATCTCGAACGGCTGGTGAGCCTCCTCCAGCGCCAGCAGCTTGCCGGCGTGCCACAGGATGTTGGTGTTGGCGACGCCACCCTCGTTGCCCATGGCCAGTGGGTCGGTGGTCATCGGGTTGCCCATGCTGCCGAACAGCGCCCGGCCGTGCTGGTGCTCAAGTTCCCACTTCGGGGTGCGGACATAGCGGTTGCGGTAGCTGACCTTGCCGTCCTGGACATAGAAGCCGTGGACCATCCCGTCGCCGCCGAACCAGTGGTGGTTGGCGTCGCGGGGCTCGAACTGCGGGTTCGGTCCGATGCGGAACAGGGCGCCGCGCAGGCCCAGCGGAATCTCGCCCTCCACCGTCAGGTCGAAGTCGTCCTCGCTGCGGATCGGGGCGAAGTTGCCCGCCAGATAGGGGTTGATGCGCGCGTTTCCGTCCATGGCCGGCTCCTGTAGAAACTTACGTCGTAAATTTATTTCCCAGACCCTGGCGATTTGCAAGGGTTTTCGTGCAACTCTCAGGTGGTCATGCCCCGCGTTCTCTCAGACACCGACGTCGCCGACTTTCGAGACCGCCTCTGCGAGGCTGCCGAGCACCTGTTCGCCGAGCACGGGCCGGACGCGGTGACCATGCGCCAGCTGGCCGCCGAACTCGGTGTCTCGCCGATGACGCCCTATCGCTATTTCAAGGACAAGGACGACATCCTGGCGGCGGTCAGGACCAATGGCTTCAACCGGTTCGCCCAGGCCCTGGAAACCGCTCGCGACGCGGCCACGGGGGCGCGGGCCAAGGGCGCGGCGGTGGGCGAGGCCTATGTGGCCTTCGCGCTTGGCAACCCCCATTCCTACAAGCTGATGTTCGACCTGAACCAGCCGCACGTGGAGAAATACCCCGAGCTGGAGGCCGCGGGCCGCCGCGCCCACGCCACCATGACCGGCTATGTGGACGACGCGCTGGCAGAGGGGGTGCTGGGCGGCGACCGCGAACAGATCGGGATGATGTTCTGGGCCGCGACCCACGGCGCCGTGGTGCTGGAGCTGGCGGGCGTGCTGCCGCCGGGCGGCGCGCGCAAGCTGCAGCTCAGCCTCGACTCCACGCTCGCCCGCGGCCTGCGCGCCAAGGCGTGATCGGTATCGCCACAGGAGTCCGCGCCATGAGATCCCCGCTGCCGCAAGCCGGCGCGCCCTGGCCAGACTTGAAAGCGCGGATGCTCGGCTACGCCACCGGCGACGTGGCCTGGCGGGAGGGCAAGACCGCCGTCTATGTGTTCAACGCCGGGCCTGAGGTCGAGCAGGTGCAAAAGGAGGCCTACGCCCTCTTCCAGTCGGAGAACGGCCTGGGCCCCGCCGCCTTCCCCAGCCTCAAGCGGATGGAAGACGAGGTGGTCGGCTTCGCGCTCGGGCTGCTGCACGCGCCGGACGAGGCGGCCGGGAACATCACCTCCGGCGGGACCGATTCGATCACCATGGCGGTGAAGGCCGCGCGAGACTTCGCCCGCCAGGCCAGGGGGGTCGCCGGCCCGCTCAACATCGTCATCCCCCGTTCGGCCCATCCGGCCTTCGACAAGGCGGCGGCCCTGATGGAGATCGAGGTGCGCCGCACGCCCCTGGTCGACTACCTGGCGGACCCGGCGGCGATGGCGGCGGCGGCGGATGCATCGACGGTAATGATCGTCGGGTCGGCGCCCAACTTCCCCTATGGCCTGATGGACCCGATCGCCGCGCTCTCCGAGCTGGCGCTGGCGCGGGACCTTTGGCTGCACGTAGACGCCTGCGTCGGCGGCTATATCGCCCCCTTCGTGCGGATGAACGGCTGCGCCATCGCCCCCTTCGACTTCGAGCTTGCCGGGGTGCGCTCGATGTCGGCCGACCTGCACAAGTACGGCTACTGCGCCAAGGGGGCGTCCACCGTGCTGTTCCGCTCCGAGGACCTGCGCAGGTTCATGGTCTTCGATTTCAAGGACTGGCCGGGCGGGCGGATGGTGACCCCGACGCTGGCCGGCACCCGGCCTGGCGGGGCGATCTCGGCGGCCTGGGCGGTGATGAACTTCCTCGGAGTCGCCGGCTATCGCGCGAAACAGGCGCTGGTCACCGGCGCGCGGGAAGCCATCGCCGCCGGCGTCGAGGCGCTGGGCTTTGAGGTGCTGGGCGCCCCGCAGCTCGGCATCCTGGCCTTCACCCGGGCCGACGTGGACTGCGTGGCGCTCTGGGCCAGGCTTCGCGAGCGCGGCTGGTTCACCGGCGTCACCACCGAACCCAAGAGCCTGCACCTGATGCTCTCGCCGATCCACGCGCGGGTCGCCGACGCCTATCTGGCCGACCTTGCCTGGGCGCTGGAGACGGTGCGCGGCGCGGCGGGGCCGGCGGAGGCGCGGTATTCGTGAGGCTACCGGTCCGACGGCGGCCGGATCGGCCGCTCAGTGGCCGAAGAGTTTTGGGAAGGAGGCCTTGAAGAGCTCGCGGAATCCGCTCGACGGGGCGCTCATCGCCTTGAGGAAAGCCAGTGTGCGGGCGGCGGCGCCGGCGAACTCAAACGTCACGCCCTGGAAGGTGCAGTCCTGGAGGCGCGGTGGCGCGCCGCCCGAATAGACCAGCACGGCGCGCTGGAATGTGCAGCCGCAAAAGCTGGCGTCGTCCAGCACCACCCGACCGGTGAAGGCCTGATCGGTGAAGGTCCTGGGCCCGTCCCTCCGGGCCGTCGGGGCTGAAATTTTCAGATCGGACACGTAATGTACCAACGCAACTCTCCTGCAATGATCCGACAACGCCGGTAGCCCAGGATCGATCCCGGCGCAGGGCCACTCTTGACCACGGCGGCGACAGGCCATGGAGTCCGCCGATTGGAGGATCCTATGGCCGAGATCAAACCGTTCACTGTGGATTGGCGCGAACCCCAGGTCGGGGCCGTGCTGGATCAGGTCCGCGCCTATTCCTGGCCGCCGATCCCCAAGGTTCCCGACGGCTGGGCCTATGGTTGCGACGCGGACTATCTGAAGGCGCTCTGCGCGCACTGGACGGACGGCTACGACTGGCGCGCGGCGATGGCCGACCTCAACCGCTTCCCGCAGTTCACCGCCCGGGTGGAGGACTACGATCTGCACTTCCTGCATGTGGTGGGCGAGGCCGGGGGCAAGCGGCCGCTGATCGTCACCCACGGCTGGCCGGGGTCGCACTATGAGTTCTGGGGGGCGATCGAGAAGCTGGCCTTCCCCAGCCGGTTCGGCGGCGACGCGGCCGACGCCTTCGACCTGGTGATCCCTTCCCTGCCCGGCTTCGGTTTCTCGTCCAAGCCCGCGCGGCCCATCGGCCAGCGGACCACGGCGCGGCTGTTCAACACCCTGATGACTGAGGTGCTGGGCTATCGGACCTACCTCGCCCAGGGCGGCGACTGGGGGGCGATGGTCACCTCCTGGCTGGCGCGCGACCACGGGGAGCACGCCCGCGCCATTCACCTCAACATGCTGGGTTTCCGCCCGCATGGCGGACCGCAGGGCGAGGCGGAGGTCGCCTGGGCCACGCGCCAGGCCGGGGCCATGGACGTGATGGGCGCCTATTTCCGCCTGCAGGTGTCCAAGCCGCAGTCCATCGCCTGGATGGCGGCGGGCAACCCCGTAGGCCAGGCGGCCTGGATCACCGAGCGGTTCCACGACTGGTCGGACCTGTCGAAGAAACACACCCTCGATGAGGCCTATGGCAAGGACCGCCTGCTGACCAACATCATGCTCTATGTGATGACCGACAGCTTCGCGACCGGCGCCTGGTACTATCGCGGGCTGGTGGAAGAAGGCGGCCTGGCCTTCGAACCGGGGGAGCGCCTGGAGACCCCCACCGCCTTCGCCAACTTCCCCGGAGAGCCGCTCTACCAGGCCCCGCCGCGCACGTTCGCCGAGCGCGCCTACAACATCGTCCGCTGGACCGAGATGCCGCGCGGCGGCCACTTCGCGGCGATGGAGGAGCCGGACCTCTATGTGGACGAGGTGCGCGGGTGGGCGCGCGGCCTGTAGTGTGAGAGACAGCCGCATGCCTGCTGTCGTCCCGCCCGTCCGCCCCATCACGCTGGCCGAGATCGAGGCCGCGCGCGGCCGGATCGCCGGAACCTGCGTGCGCACGCCGCTGGTCCGCCTGGAGCTCGGCGCGGGTTTCCCGGATATCCGCCTAAAGCTCGAAAACCTGCAGCCGACCAATGCCTACAAGCTGCGCGGCGCGGTCAATGCGGTCGCCATGCTCAGCGACGCCGACCGCGACAAGGGCGTCTGGACGATCAGCGCCGGCAACGCGGGCCAGGGCGTGGCCTACGCCGCGCGCAAGGCCGGCGTCGCGTGCACGGTCGTCGCCATCGAGACGGCGCCTGCCTCCAAGCTCGACCGTATGCGCGCGCTGGGCGCCAGCCTGGTGCTGGTCTCCTACGAAGGAGCCTGGAAAGCGCTGGGCGACCGCGCCTATCCCGGCGTCGAGGGGACCTTCATCCATCCCTTCGATGACGACAATTTCATCGCCGGCCATGCGACCATGGGCCTGGAGATCCTGGAGGACGCGCCGGACGCCGTGGCCGTGATCTGCGGCGTCGGCGGCGGCGGCCTGATCACCGGCGTGGGCAGCGCCGTGAAGGCGATCAAGCCCGGCATCAAGCTGTGGGCCGCGGAGCCGGAGACCGCCTCGCCCCTGTCGCACTCGCTGGCGGCCGGCTCGGCGCGGACATTTCCCGAATGGCGGGCCTCATTCGTCGACGGCGCCGGCGGCCAGAGCGTCTTCCCGCGCATGTACCAGCGCATGACGCCCCTGGTGGACGGCTCCATCGTTGTCACCCTCGACCAGACGCGGCGCGCCATGCGGCTGATGGCGGAGACGGCCCGGATCGTCGCCGAGGGCGCGGGCTGCCTGCCGCTGGCCGCCGCGCTCACCGGCGAAGCTGGCCCGATAGACCTTGGCGGACCGATTGTCTGCGTTGTCTCCGGCGGCAACATCGACATGACCACATTCTGCGACATCATGGCCGCGACGGCGAACTGACCGGCCCCGACAACTCCGCGCCAGCCGGCGGCGCCCCGGTTCCCTCACTGGCACAACGTGAGCGTCGGAAGGAAATTCCGCGATAGAGCTTGACATCTGCCGCGCAGTATGTTCTTGTTTCGTTCCATGTCGGACCCGACCCCCACAGCCGAACGCCGCGAGCAGTTGCTCGGCGTCGTCGCCGAGAAGACCGTGGCGCTGCTGTGCGAGGTCCAGCAGCGCGCGTTTGAGGCGCAGACGGCGGCGGA
>NZ_JANMBF010000125.1:0-5032 GCF_031360265.1 Phenylobacterium sp. | reverse complement strand
ATCGCCGGGCCGACCACCGTCGTCGCGGGTTCGCCGAGGCCCACCGGCGGCTCGGTGCTGGGCAGGAACTCGATGTCCAGGTCGGGCACATCGGCCATCCGCAGGGGCCTGTAGGTTCCCAGGTTGGTGTCCCGGACCTGGCCGTTCTGGAACTCCGTGCCCTCAAACAGCGCCAGACTCATGCCCCAGAGCGAGGCGCCCTGCACCTGCGACAGCGCGCCGTCGGGGTTCACCACCGTGCCGCAGTCGACCACTAGGTCCAGCTTTTCGACCTTCACCACCCCGCTCTTCGGGTCGACGCGGACGCGCGCCGCGCAGGCCACCCAGGTCGGCATGTCGCGTTCCTGGCCGAAGGTGGTCGCCAGACCGATGCCGGTGTTCTTTGGCAGCGGCTTGCCCCATCCGGCCTTGGCCGCGACTTTCGACAGCACCGCGGCCTGCCGGTGCGCCCCGCCGGTGGCCGTGGGGCCAGAGCCCGCGTTGCGGCCGGCGGCGTCCAGCAGCTTGAGCCGGAAGGCGAGGGGATCGGCCCCGACGCTGTGGGCCGCTTCGTCCATAAAGCTCTCCAGCGCCCAGTTGGTCCAGCCCGGTCCGACCGAGCGCAGCCAGCCCGGCCGGAACGTGGCGTTGGCCAGGTCGTTGTTCACCGCCCGCACCCGCTGCGCGCCCACCGTGTACCAATGGTCCGCCCCGTTGATCGCGAAGGGATCGTAGGCCACGCCATTGGCGCCCTTGGGCATGAAGAACGGCGCCATGGCGAGTGTCGGCCAGCCGGCGGCGGCGGTGTGCTCCATCGCCGTGACCCGGCCCGCCTCGCCGAAGGCCATCCGCACTACCTGCACCGACGGCGAACGGGGACTGTCGAACAGGCTGTCGTCGGCGCGGGTGAAGACCAGCTTCACGGGCTTGCCCGCGGCCTTGGCCGCCAACGCAGCGGCGACCGCGTAGTCGCCGTTCAGCCGCCGCCCGAACCCGCCGCCCAGCAGGTAGCTCTTCATCACGATGGTGTTTTCGGGACGCCCCAGGGCCTTGGCCAGCCAGGGCAGCACCAGCGATTGCCACTGGTTGCCGGTGTGGATTTCGAACACCCCGTCCTTCTCGAAGGCCAGGGCGTTGACCGGCTCCATCTGGAAATGCAGCGCGGTGGCTGTCGTATAGGTGGCCTCGACCTTCGACTTGGCGCTGGCGAAGGCCGCATCGACGCCGGGGTCCTCCACCGCCAGCCCGCCGGCCTTCGGGTCGGCGATCAGGTCGGCGGCGCGCTTCTGCAGGTCGGCTTCGGAGACCTTCGCCGCGGGGCCGGTGGTCCACACCACCTTGACCAGATCGGTCGCCCGGGTGGCGGCCACGAAGCTGGACGCCAGCACCACCACCCAGCCCGGCACGGTTCCGGACGGATCGGTGAGCGCCAGGGTCTTGAGATATCCAGGAACCGCCTTGGCGGCGCTGTCATCGATGGACACCACCACGGAGTCGTTGCGGGTCGGCGGCAGCTTCGGTCGCGCGTAGACCATGCCTGGAACCGTGGCGTCGAGGCCATAGACCCCCTGGCCGTTGGTCTTGCCGGGTATGTCGCGCGCGCGGGCCGGCTTGCCGATCAGCTTGCGTTCGGACGCGGCCTTGATCGGCATCTTGGCCAGCTGTTCGGGCGTGAAGCTGCGCGCGACATTGCCGCGCGTGACGATGTCCCCATAGGTCACCGAAGCCTTGCCGGCGTGGATCGCGCCGCCCCGGGCCACGCAGGCGCCGGGCGCGACGCCCAAGAGCTTGGCGCCTTCCTCGATCAACACCGTGCGGCCCGCCGCCCCGGCCTGGCTGTAGATCGGATAGCTCTGCCACACCGACCAGCTGCCGCCGGTGACCATCAGGCCCCATTTGGCGTCGGAATCGACCGTCGTGATGCGGACTTTCGACCAGTCGGCTTCCAGCTCGTCGGCGACGATGCGGGCGATGGCGGTGCCCACGTGCTGGCCAAGCTCGGCGCGGATGACGTTGACGTTGATGATCCCGTCGCGGCCGATGGAATACCAGATCGTCGGCGCGAGCCCGGTCGGGGCGCCGGCCGCATCGGCGGCGCCGGCGAAGCCTATGGAGGCGCCGGCGGCGGTCAAGGTTATCAGAAATCCGCGGCGGGAGAGGGCGGTTGTGGCGTCGTCGGGACGGATGGGGGCGTTCATGCGGCGGCTCCCTGACGGGACTTGGCGGCTGGCTTGGCCGCGGCCGCCAGCTTGATCGCCTGCTTGATGCGCACATAGGCCATGCAGCGACAGAGGTTGCCGTTCATCCCCTGCTCGATCTGGGCGTCGGTGGGGTGCGGATTGGCCGCCAGCAGGGCCGCGGCCTGCATGATCTGGCCAGACTGGCAATAGCCGCACTGCGGAGCCTGCGCCTCGACCCAGGCCACCTGCACCGGGTGCGCGCCATGCGGGTCCAGGCCCTCGATGGTGGTGACCGCCTTGCCGGCGACGCGGCTGGCCGGGGTCAGGCAGGAGCGCACCGCCTTGCCGTCCACGTGCACCGTGCAGGCGCCGCACTGGCCGATGCCACAGCCGAACTTGGTGCCCTTCAGGCCGATCTCGTCGCGAATCACCCACAGCAGGGGGGCGTCGTCCGGTCCCGTGGTCGTGACCTCGCGGCCATTCAGCTTGAAGGTGGTCATCGCATGCGCCTCCCCGGAAGATTCCTCGCAGCGGACGCCAACTTGCGCCGCTCGGCAACGTCTATTTTCGACCGGTCCGGCGAGGTGATGTTGCAGCTGAATGGCGCACCGCTGGACAGACTCCCGTCGCGCGGCCACGTTGAGCCACGCGGAATTGCAGAGGGCGAATGCCAGACTTGACCGAGCCGGGCCTGATCCCCCGTCCTGATGCGAGTGGCGCCGAGCCCGCCCCGCCCGGCGCTCGTGGCGAGATCTTCGGCCACCCCACCGGACTTGCCTTCATCGTCGCTGTCGAGGCGTTCTGGTCCTTCGCCTACTACGGCATGGTCACCCTCCTGACGCTCTACATGACCCGCCAGCTGTTCACGCCGGGGCACATGGAGCACGTGCTGGGTTTTGGTCAGTACCGCGCCGCGCTCGAAGGCGTGTTCGGGCCGATGAGCCCGCTGGCGGTCGCCTCCCAGACCTTCGGCCTGGCGACCGGCATGATCTACGCCCTGCCGATCCTGGGCGGTCTGGTGGCCGACCGCTGGCTGGGCCAGCGCCGCACCATCGTGCTCGGCCTGATGATCCAGACCGCCGGCCACCTGCTGCTGGTCACCGAGGCGGGGTTCCTGTTCGCGCTGGTCCTGCTGATCCTCGGCGCCGGGCTGGTGAAGAGCAACCTGCTGGGCCAGGTCGGCCGCCTCTACGGGACCGGAGACGCGCGGCGCACACGCGGCTTTGGCCTGTTCCTGATCGCGGTGAACATCGGGGGGTTCATCACGCCCCTGGTCTGCGGAACGCTGGGGGAAAAGGTCGGCTGGCGCTACGGCCTGATGGCCGCGGCCGTCTCCATGATGCTGGCCCTGGTCGCCTATATCGCCGGGCTCCGACACTTCCCGACAGACACCGTGCGGGCGCCGGCGACCTCAAGCGACCCCGTGTCCAAGCCTCGGCTGCGGACCGGGGAGACGCGGATTATCGTGGCGATCCTCTGTGTGCTGCTGGGCGGGATGCTCAACACCGGGACCTACAATCAGGCGTTCAACATCTTCCCGATCTGGGCCCAGGCGCACATCGACCTGAACCTCATGGGGTTCCAGATGCCGGTGACCTGGTTCAGCGCGCTGGACGGGGTGCTCACCATCGTGGGCACCGCCCTGGCGATCCGCCTGTGGGCCTGGCAGGCCCACCGGGGCCGCGAACCCAGCGAGGTCACGCGGATCGCCACGGGCTGCGCCATGACAGCGATCGCGTTTCTAATCCTCGCCGGCGCCAGCGCCGCGGCCGGGGCGGGCAAGACGCCGATCCTGGCCGGCGCGGCCTTCTTCCTGTTCGCCGACTTCGCCATCCCGTGGGTCGACACGATCACCATGGCGCTGATCTCACGCGCGGCCCCGCCGAAGCTGAACAGCACCATGCTGGGGGTCTATTACCTGTTCTTCGCCGGCGGCAACTTCCTGGTCGGCTGGCTGGGCCACTTCTACGAGATCCTGACGCCGGCCGCCTTCTGGCTGCTGCACGCCAGCATCGGCGGCGGCGCGGCGCTCTACCTGCTCGTGGCCCGGCGACGCCTGACCGCGGCGCTCGGGCTCGGCGCCCACTGAATTTGGGAGTGGCGCGAATGACGGGACTTGAACCCGCGACCTCCGGCGTGACAGGCCGGCGCTCTAACCAACTGAGCTACATCCGCAACTTGGGCACGCGTGAAACGCGAGGCGCGCCTAATAGGTCCGGGCCGGAATCGTGTCAACGATAGAAGCGGTCGCCAGGGCGGCCGTCCGCCGGTTTTTCGTGAGCTTTGAGCCGACGGTCCGTGAGCTTTTCGCGCTGCAACAAGGCCCCGTTTGAAACCGCCGTGGGGCTGGTCTAGAACGACCCGCGACTCCTCGAAGGATTCCCCCGAGACGGCCATGACCGCGTTCCTGCTCCAGTACCTGCCGATCGTCATCTTCCTCGGCATCGCCGCGGCGCTGGGCGTGATCTTCATCGTCTTCGCCAGCGTGCTGGCCCCCAAGGCGCCGGACGCGGAGAAGCTGTCTTCCTATGAGTGCGGGTTCAACGCCTTCGACGACGCGCGGATGAAGTTCGACGTGCGGTTCTATCTGGTCTCGATCCTGTTCATCATCTTCGACTTGGAGGTGGCCTTCCTGTTCCCCTGGGCCGTGGCGCTGATGAAGCTGCCGGCCGCCGCCAGCCAGTTCGCCTTCTGGTCGATGATGAGCTTCCTGGGCGTGCTCACCGTGGGCTTCATCTACGAGTGGAAGAAGGGGGCCCTGGAATGGGAGTGATCGTTCCCGCCGGCCCGGGAAGCGTTCCCGCCAACGGCGGCGCGCGCTCAGCCGTCGAAGGCTACAACCCCGACGCCCACGACCCGTTCTTCGACGGCGT
>NZ_JANMBF010000114.1:0-4526 GCF_031360265.1 Phenylobacterium sp. | reverse complement strand
GGCTCAGGACGCCAGTTCGGCAAGAACCTTGCGCACCGCCGGCCAGCAGTTCGTCCTCGATCAGCTGGAAACAGGCGGCGACCGTCTGAGGAACCTTGCGGGTCATCTCGGCGAGCGCGGCGGGATCGTCGGCCCATCGATAGCCCCGGTGCCGATGGGCGTGGGCCACATGCACGGTGGCGCACAGGTAGCTGTTGAACGCCTGGGCCCGGGCGAAGGCGTAGGGATCGTCGAGCGGCGCCAGCCCCGCGTGCGGATAGCTCTGGGCGATGAACGCCAGGATCGCCGGGGTTTCGGTCAGCACGCCACGGTCGGTGACCAGGGCCGGCACACGGCCCCGGGGATTGATCGCCAGGTACTCCGGCTTGAGCTGATCGCCATCCCGCGTGCTCATCCGGGCGAGCTGATAGGCGGCGCCCGCCTCCTCGAGCGCGATGTGCGAGGCCAGCGAACAGGAACCGGTGGCGGAGAACAGCTTGAGCATCAATCCCCCTCGCGGCCGCGCAGCCATCGCCGCGCCACCCAGCCGATGCCGATCCAGAGCCCCACGATCAGCGCGAGCCACAGGGCGTCCTTGCCGACGTCTCCGTTCATCAGTCGCATGATGGACCCGCCGGCAAACGCGGTCAGCACGATCTTCGGCACGATCCCCAGCGCGGTGCCCAGCACGAAGTCGGCCACTCGCATCGGCGTCACGCCGGCGGCCATATTGACCACGATGAAGGGCGCCGAGGGGACCAGGCGGACGATGAAGCTGGCCAGGACGCCATTGCGGCCGATCAGGTGCGTGAACCGCTTCACCCCCGCCCCGGAGAAGCGCTCCAGCACCTTCGCGCCGGCGCTACGGCCAAGGTAGAAGCCCACCAGGGACGAGACCATCGTGCCGATCCAGCTGTAGGTGAACCCGGTGACCGGCCCAAAAGCCACGACAGCGGCGGCGATCAGCATGATCTGCGGCACGCCGACAAACGCCAGGGCCGCGAAGGCCACAACCGCCGCCGGCAGCGACCAGGGTCCCGACACCGCGTCCAGCCACCCCTGAACCGTCGCCTCGCCGTTGAAGCCGAGCACCTGGGCGCCGAACAGGAACACCAGCCCCACCCCGCCGAACAGCCCGAAGGACACCGCCAGCGTCCGCCACGCCTGGGCGTCCATGTTGGACAGGAACTCGAAGAGTCGGCGGGTCACCCGACCTGAGGTCGCCGATTGACCCGCAAGGGTCAAGCCGCGCCGCGACGCGCCGGGTTCACCGCGGCGACGGCTTAGGCTAAACCCCGGCGCGTTCCTCCCGCCCTGAACCTCCAGGAGCCTCGTCCGCCATGTCGCTCGAATCCGCCGCGCTTGCCCGCGTCAAGCCGTCCGCCACCCTGGCGGCCGACCAGAAGGGTCGCGAGCTGAAGGCGATGGGCCGCGACATCATCTCGCTGGCGGCCGGCGAACCCGACTTCGACACCCCCGACAACATCAAGGACGCCGCCATCCGGGCGATCCGCGACGGCAAGACCAAATACACCAACGTCGACGGCATCCCCGAGCTGAAGGAGGCCATCGTCGGCAAGTTCGCCCGCGAGAACGGCCTGACCTACAAGACGTCCCAGGTGAACGTCTCGCCCGGCGGCAAGCCGGTGATCTACAACGCCATGGTCTCGACCCTGAACCCGGGGGACGAGGTGGTGATCCCGGCGCCCTATTGGGTGAGCTATCCCGACATGGTGCGGCTGGCGGGCGGGACCCCCGTGCCGGTGCTGACCACGGCTGCGGCCGGCTTCAAGATGAAGCCCGAACAGCTGGAGGCGGCGATCACGCCACGCACCCGCTGGCTCTTGCTGAACTCGCCGTCCAACCCGTCGGGGGCGGCCTATGCCAAGGCCGAGCTGCGGGCCCTGGCCGACGTGCTGCTGCGCCATCCGCATGTCTGGGTGCTCACCGACGACATGTACGAGCACCTGATCTTCGGCGACTTCGACTACTGGACCATCGCCCAGGTGGAGCCGGAGCTCTACGATCGCACCCTGACCATGAACGGGGTGTCGAAGGCCTATGCCATGACCGGCTGGCGGATCGGCTACGCCGCCGGCCCCGAGCCGCTGATCAGGCTGATGGGCAAGGTGATGAGCCAGACCACGTCCAACCCCTGCTCGATCTCGCAGTGGGCGGCGGTGGAGGCGCTGAACGGGCCGCAGGACTTCATCAAACCCAACGCCAGGCTGTTCGAGGAACGCCGCGACCTGGTGGTCTCGATGCTCAACCAGGCGCGCGGCATCCACTGCCCGACGCCGGAGGGGGCGTTCTACGTCTATCCCTCCGTCGAGGGCCTGATCGGCAGGACCGCGCCCTCCGGCAAGGTCATCGGCAGCGACGCCGACTTCGCCGTGGAATTGCTGGAGAGCCAAGGCGTCTCGGTGGTGTTCGGCGCGGCCTTCGGCCTGTCGCCGTTCTTCCGCATCAGCTACGCGACCTCCAACGCGGTGCTGGAGGATGCCTGTGCGCGCATCCAGCGGTTCTGCGCGGCGGTCAGATAGCGGGCTGCGCGGCCCGGCGCCCGCCGGGCCGCGCCCTGGCCTCAGTGCTTTTCGCGCCAGGCGGCCTTGGCGGCGCCCTTGGTCAGGCTCAACCGCACGGTGTCGTCATCGACCCCTTCGACCCAGCTCAGCGGGATCAGGTGGTGCTTGAGGCCGGCCGCCAGGTCAAACTTGGTCAGTTCGATGTCCTGGCCCATCACCTTGTCGACCCGGCCAACGTGGCCCCCGTCGGATCCCACGACGTCCATATGCTCGTGAATGGCTGTGGCTTCGATCATGTCTCGTACTCCTGAGGCTCGTGAGGCTTGGGTAACGAGACAGGCTGTGGTGAAGTTTCTTCAATGACCGATCCGATCAATATCAACCGAGCGCGCAAGGCCCGCGCGGCGTCCGACGCCAAGGCCAAGGCGGCCGAGAACCGCGTCCGCTTCGGCCGCAGCAAGGCCGAGACGACCCTGGCGAAGCTGCAGGCCGAACGCGCCCGCCGCGCCCTCGACCAGGCCCGGCGCGAGGACGACTGAGCCAGGCCACCTGCCCTTCATCCCCCTACCCGTCGTCGTAGGTCCGCTTGGCCTTCATCCGCGCCCGGCCGGCCTTGTTGCGGGCGATCCAGACCTTGCGGGCCTGGGCCGCGGCGGCCGGGTCCTCCTTGCGGACCTCGTGGGCCAGCTCGCCGCGCAACTTGCCGAAGCTGCGCCAGCGCTCGGCGTCGAGCGTCCCGTCGGCCAGCGCCGCGCGCACCGCGCAGCCGGGCTCGGCGGCATGGGCGCAGTCGCGGAACCGGCAGCCTTGGGCGATCGCCTCGACCTCGGCGGTGATCTCGGCGAAGGCCGCCGCCACCCCGGCCTCGGCGTCCCACAGCGCCAGCTCGCGCATCCCCGGCGTGTCGAGGATCAGCGCGCCGGTGGGCAGCAGGATCAGCTCGCGGTGGGTGGTGGTGTGCCGGCCGTGGGCGTCGTCCTCGCGGATCTCCTTGGTGGCCATCCGCTCGGCGCCCGCCAGGGCATTGACCAGCGTCGACTTGCCGACCCCCGACGAGCCCAGCAGCACCGCGGTCCGGCCGGGCGCCAGCAGGTCGCCGAGCTCCGCCAGCCCCTGGCCGGTGCGCACCGACACCGCCAGCACCGGCGCCCCGGCGGCGATGGCGCGGACCTGGGCGGTCAGGCCCTCGACGTCGTCGCAGGCGTCGGCCTTGGTCAGCAGGAACACCGGCCGCGCCCCGCTCTCCAGCGCGGTGGCGAGGTAGCGTTCCAGCCGGCGCAGGTTGAGATCGGCGTTCAGCGAGGCGGCCAGCAGGGCCATGTCGACGTTGGCGGCCACCACCTGCATCGCCTTGGCCGTGCCGGCCGCCATGCGGGTGAAGGCGGTGGTCCGGGGCAGGATGGCGGCGATCACCGCGGCGTCGCCCTTCAGCTCCACCGCCACCCAGTCGCCGGTGACCGGATAGCCGCCGTCCAGAGCCTCATGGGCGAAGCGGCCGGAGATCCGCCCCTCGATCTCGCCGGCGTCGGTGGCCAGCCGGTAGTGGTTGCGCTGCTGGACGATGACGCGGGCCGGAACCAGGGCGTGGTCGGCGTGGGGCTGGAAGTCGTGCTGGAGCGTGTCGGTCCACCCGTAGGCGGAGATCCCGTTGGGGATGTTCAATGTCAGGGTTTCCTTGCGGTCATGAGCCAATCCGGCGTCGACCGCGAAACCCTGTCTTTTCCAGGCAGGATCGGCTGCCTAGGCAACCCGCACGGCGACGCGACGAAGGGCTGGGGCAATGGGTGTCATCACATGATCCTCCTGCGTTCGGGTTTGCGTGGGTGCGGAAAGTACGTTGGCGGCTCGCCCGCCCGGCGTCAAGCTCGCCGCCCCAAGGGACAGGGCTCCGAACTCGGGTTAACAGAATACAAATTTTCTCTGTCATCCCGGCCGTAAGCCTGCGCACGCAGGCTGAAGCGCCGGGACCCAGAGTCCAGCGCACGCCGTTCTGGGTCCCGGCGCGGCCTTTCAGGCCGTCCG
>NZ_JANMBF010000057.1:0-18066 GCF_031360265.1 Phenylobacterium sp. | reverse complement strand
CGTTGGCATGATGGACTGCAAGGCTGCCTTGCTTGAGACCGGCGGCGACGTCGCCGCGGCCATGGACTGGCTGCGCGTGAAAGGCCTGTCGAAGGCGGCGAAGAAGGCCGACCGTGCGGCGGCCGAGGGCCTGGTCGCCGGCGCCATCGCCGCCGACGGCCTGAGCGGCGTGCTTATCGAGCTGAACGCCGAGACCGACTTCGTCTCGAAGAACGAAACCTTCCAGGCCGCGGCGCGCAACATCGCCCAGGTGGCGCTGAGCGTCGAGGGCGTCGAGGCCATCTCGGCGGCCAAGACCGCAAAGGGCGAGGTCGTGTCCGATATGGTGACCAACCTGATCGCCACCATAGGCGAGAACATGCGGCTGCGCCGTTCGGCCCGCCTCAGCGTCGGCCAGGGCGCGGTCGCGCTCTACCTGCACAACGCCCAGGGCGAGGGTGTCGGTCGGCTGGGCGTGATCGTGGCGCTGGAAGGCGCCGGCGACCAGGCCGTGCTGAAGGAGGTCGCGCGCAAGATCGCCCTGCACGTGGCCGGCACCCCGATGCCGCCGCTGGCGCTCAGCCCCGAGGATCTCGACCCGCAGGCCGTTGAGAAAGAGAAGAAACTGCTCACCGACCAGGCCCTGGAATCGGGCAAGCCGATCGGCGTGGTCGAGAAGATGATCGAGGGCCGGATCCGCAAGTGGCAGGAGGAGGTTGTGCTGCTGAAACAGCCCTTCGTCATGAACCCCGACCAGACCATCGAGGCGCTGATCGCCGCGACCGCCAAGGACACCGGCGCGCCGCTGGCGGTGAAGGGTTTCGTGCGCTTCGCGCTTGGCGAGGGCGTGGAGAAGAAGACCGACGATTTCGCCGCCGAAGTGGCCTCGCTTTCCGGCCAGAGCTAAGCTCTTTAGGCCGACGACCTCGAACTGGGGGCGCGGTGCGTATCGACGCGCCGCGCCCTTGGTTTATGCTCGCCCTGAAGTAAGGATTCCCCATGCCGGACGGCCAGCCTCGCTACAAGCGCATCCTCCTGAAGCTTTCGGGGGAAGCCGGCGTTGGCGGCGAAGGGTTCGGGATCGATCCCAAGACCTTGCAGGCAGTGGCCGAGGACATCGGCCAAGTGGTCAAGGCCGGCGTGCAGATCTGCCTGGTGGTTGGCGGCGGAAATATTTTCCGCGGCGCGGCCCTGGCCGAAAGCGGTATGGAGCGCGCCAGCGCCGACTACATGGGCATGCTGGCCACGGTGATGAACGCCCTGGCTCTACAGGCGACGCTGGAGAAGGTCGGAGTCTATACCCGCGTCCAGTCGGCGATCCCCATGGAAGCGGTCTGCGAGCCCTACATTCGCCGCCGTGCGCTGCGGCACCTGGAAAAGGGACGGGTGGTGATCTTCGCTGCGGGCCTCGGCGCGCCCTTTTTCACCACCGATACGCCGGCAGCCTTGCGCGCCGCCGAGATGGGCTGCGACGCGTTGTTCAAGGGCACCAGTGTCGACGGGGTCTACACCGCCGATCCGAAGAAGGATCCGGACGCCAAGCGCTATGAGACGCTGAGCTACAAAGAGGTCTTGTCCAAGGATCTGCGGGTGATGGACACTTCGGCGGTCAGCCTGATGCGCGACAACCACATTCCCATCGTGGTGTTTTCCATCCGCGAGCGGGGCAACCTCCTGAAGGTGCTGAGGGGCGAAGGCGTCTTCACGACCATCGCCTGACCATATCGAGACGAACGGAGCAAACAACATGGCCACCGTGGAAAAGCCGGAGCTGTCCAGCTACCGTGATCGCATGGACAAGGCGGTCGCCGCCCTGAAGGAAGAGTTCGGCAGCCTGCGCACCGGCCGCGCCTCAGCCAGCCTGCTCGACCAGATCAACGTCGAGGCCTATGGCTCGACAATGCCGATCAACCAGGTGGGCGCCATATCTGTGCCCGAGGCGCGGATGATCAGTGTCAGCGTCTGGGACAAGGCCCTGGTGATTTCCGTGGAGAAAGCCATCCGCTCCGCCGGCCTTGGTCTCAATCCCGTCACCGATGGCCAGAACCTTCGCATTCCAATTCCGCCGCTGACCGAGGAGCGCCGCAAGGACCTGGTCAAGGTCGCGGGCAAATATGCCGAACAGCAGCGCGTGGCGGTGCGCAACATCCGTCGTGACGCCAACGACGACCTGCGGGTCGCCGAGAAGGCCCATGTCATCAGCCAGGACGAGGAAAAGCGGATGGAGGGCGAGGTCCAGAAGCTCACCGACGAGGCGATCCGGCGCGTGGACGAAGCCTTGAAAACCAAAGAACAAGAGATCATGCACGTTTAGTCTAAGCCTCTCGCGAAGCCGGAAGGATCCGTAGCCAACCTCATGGCCGCCCACGAACAAGTTCCGACCAAGGGCGCGCCTGGCGAAGGCGCGATGGCGCAACCGCGCCTCCACGTCGCCATCGTTATGGACGGCAACGGCCGGTGGGCGAAGCAGCGGGGCCTGCCGCGGACGCTGGGACACCGCGCCGGGGTAGAAGCCCTGAAGCGCACGGTCTCGGCCGCCCCCGACCTCAACATCGGTCGCCTGACGGTGTTCGGCTTTTCCACGGAAAACTGGAACCGCCCGGTCACCGAGGTCGCCGAACTGATGGCGCTTCCCAAACGCTACTTCGAGACCGACATCGGGCGCCTCGAGCGCGAGGGAGTCCGGGTCCGGGTGGTCGGGCGTCGCGAAGGGCTATCGCCGGAGTTGGTCGCGATCATCGAAAATGCCCAGGCGCGCACGGCGCACAACGGGAAGTTCTTCCTCGACGTGGCGTTCAACTATGGCGGGCAGGCCGATATTGTCGATGCCGCCCGGCGATTCGCCGAGGATGTGGCGCAGGGGCGCGCCAAGCCGTCCGACCTTGACGAAGCCGCCTTCGCCGCGCGCCTGGCGACGGCGGGCTCACCGCCGCCGGACGTGATCATTCGGCCCTCCGGCGAACAACGCCTTTCCAATTTCCTCCTGTGGGAGGCGGCCTATGCGGAGTTCGTCTTCCAGGACGTGCTGTGGCCGGACTACGGCGCCGAACACCTGGCCGCCGCCCTGGCCGTGTTCGCCGGGCGCGAACGCCGCTATGGCGCCGTCGCAGCCGATGATGTCCTTGCTGCGGGCTAGGCGCTTTGACTGGACGAACCTGGGGCTGAGGGTCGCCTCGGGATTCGTCCTGGTCCCTACGGCGCTCTACGCCACCCTGGGCCACAACCAGCATTTCATCCCCGCCCTCCAGGGCCGTCAGGAAGCCTTGCCCTACCTGCTGATGATCTCGGTCGGCGTTGCGTTGTTGGCCATCGAGTGGGGCGGCATGAGCGCGCCCGGCGCGCCGATCCGGGTGTCCGCCGCGGTCACAGCGGCGGCGCTGTCGACGGTTTTCCTGGGGTACGAGGGCCATTTCATTCTGGGCTGGCTCCTGCTGCCCCTTGGCGCGCTGGCCGCGGCCCTGGTGGCGCGCGGCGTCGCGGAGCGGACGGCGGACGCCGCCTACGGCGTGCTCTATATCGCCCCCGCCGGGCTCTGCCTCGTTTGGCTCCGATCGACCCACCAGGGCGTCTGGTGGACCCTGATGCTATTTGCCGCCACCTGGTCGGCCGACATAGGCGCCTTTGCCGTGGGTTCTGTGCTGAAGGGTCCCAAGCTCTGGCCAAGGTTTTCGCCCAACAAGACCTGGTCAGGCTTTTTTGGCGGGTTGCTGGCCGCCATGGGCGCGGCGATCGCCATGGCCTCGCTGCCCTATTTCCAGCTCAGCCTGTGGGCCGCGGCCCTGATCGGCCTGGCGGTCGGCCTGGCGACCATGGCCGGAGACCTCTGGGAATCGGCGCTGAAGCGGCGCTTCGGAGTCAAGGATTCCGGTGATCTGATCCCCGGGCATGGCGGCCTGCTGGACCGGGTCGATGGCCTGATGTTCGCGGTGGTGGTGATGGCCGCGGCGCGTCTGGCCAACCACCTTGGGTGGGGACATTGAGTCTGCCCCGCAAGGTCAGCGTGCTGGGCTCCACGGGCTCGATCGGTGTCTCGACCCTCGATCTGTTCGAACGCGCCGGGGCGGAGATCGAGATGGTCGCCCTCGCCGCGGGCCGTAACGTGGAACAGTTGGCCGATCAGGCGCTCAAGTGGCGCCCGCAGATCGCCGTGATCGAGGACGAGGCGGCGCTGCCGCGGCTGCGTGAGCGACTGGCCGGCTCGGGGATCCGGACCGCGGCCGGCGCCGCCGCCGTTGCCGATGCGGCCAGCGCCGACGCCCAGTGGGTGATGTCGGCGATCGTCGGTTTCGCGGGGCTCGCCCCGACGCTGGCCGCGGCCCGCGCCGGGGCGGTGGTGGCCTTGGCCAACAAGGAAAGCTTGATCTGCGCCGGCCCGGCATTGCTGAGGACCGCAAAGCTTGCCGGCGGTGTAATTATTCCCGTTGATTCAGAACATTCCGCGATATTCCAGGTGTTCTCGCCGTCCAACGCCCAGCATGTCTCCCGCCTTATCCTCACTGCCTCAGGGGGGCCGTTCCGCGGCTGGACCCGGGAGCAGATGTCACTGGCCGCGCCGGAACAGGCGCTGGCGCATCCGAACTGGAGCATGGGCGCCCGAATTTCGATTGATTCCGCGACCATGATGAACAAGGGCCTTGAGGTGATCGAGGCCGCCTATCTGTTCGCCATGCCGCCGGAGCGAATCGACATCGTCATCCACCCGCAGTCCATCATCCACTCCATGGTCGAATACGCCGATGGCTCGACCCTGGCGCAGATGGGGCCGCCGGACATGCGCGCGCCCATCGCCTGCGCCTTCGCCTGGCCGGATCGGCTGCCCTGGCCCGCCGAAAAGCTGGATCTCGCGCGCAGCGGCCCGCTGACGTTCGAGGCGCCGGACCTGGAGCGTTTCCCGGCGCTGCGGATCGCCAAGGCCGCGCTGGCGGCCGGGGGCGCGGCGCCCACGGCGATGAACGCGGCCGACGAGATCGCCGTCGCGGCCTTCCTGGATCGGCGGATCGGTTTCCTGGATATCGCCGACACCGTCGCCGAGACCCTGGAACGCATGGATCGCCAGAACCTTCTCAAGCGCGGCGGCGAGGATCCAGTCGAGGCCGCCCGGGCGACCGATGCGACCGCACGTCGCGTTGCCGGGGACGTCGTCGACAGCCTCATGGCCCCGGCGCACGCCCGGGCCTGATGGAGTAGCCAGATCGATGTCCGGACTTGTGGCGAATATCCTGTTCTACATCCTGCCGTTTCTGCTGGTGGTGGGCGTGGTCGTGACGGTTCACGAGTTTGGCCACTTCCTGGCGGCCAAGTGGCTCGGCACCAAGATCGATCAGTTCTCCATCGGCTTCGGCAAGGCCCTGGCCCACTGGACCGACCGTGACGGCGTTGAATGGCGCATCGGCTGGGCGCCGATCGGCGGGTTCGTGCGCTTTGCCGGCGATGAAAACGCCGCCAGCGTGCCGGACCAGAACGACCTGGACGCTATGCGTCGCGAGGTTCTGGCGCGCGAGGGCCCGGTGGCGCTCAGGCGCTACTATCATTTCAAACCGTTGTGGCAGCGCGCGGTGATCAGTGCGGCGGGTCCGTTCGCCAACTTCCTGCTGGCGATCACCATATTCGCCGGGCTGCTGATGACGGTCGGCGAACCTGTCGGGCCCGCCCGGATCGGCTCCGTCACGCCCGGCGGACCCGCTGCGCGCGCCGGGTTCCTGGCCGGAGACGTGATTGTCGAGGCCGACGGTCGGCCGGTGAAGTATTTTGGCGATGTAAAGCAACTGATCATCCTGCGGACCGGCGTGCCGATCCCCTTCGTGATCGATCGCCAGGGCCGGCGCCTGCAGGTGACCGCGACGCCGGAGCGCGGGCCGGTGGAGGACGGTGTCGGGCGGGTTCATCAGCTTGGCCGCCTGCAGTTGGCCTTCACCGACGCGCGGCCAAGAATCCAGCGCTATGGTCCTGTCGCGGCCCTGGCCGGGGGTGTCGTCGAGACCCGCGATGTCGTGACGACAACGGTCTTCTACATTGGCCGGATGCTCGGTGGGCGCGAGACGGCCGACCAGATATCCGGACCGCTGGGCATGGCGCAGATCTCTGGCGACCTGGCGAAACAGACGTCGATAAGTTCCAAGCACCCTGGCATCGTGGCCCTCAACGGATTGCTGACCATCCTGACGCTTGTGGCCAACATTTCGGTGGGGATCGGCTTTCTCAATCTTCTGCCGATTCCCGTGCTCGATGGGGGACATCTGCTGTTCTATGCCTATGAGGCGGTGGCCCGCCGCCCACTTGCCGCCAAGGTTCAGGCGGCAGGGTATCGCGTAGGCCTTGCGCTGGTTCTCGGATTGATGTTGTTCGCCACCTGGAACGATCTGCAGCGCCTGCATGTGTTCAATTTCATCGGCGGGCTATTCTCCTAGCCCCCGACTTTTCCCAAACGGCTGATTCGATGCACAGACACCGCGCCTGCAGCGCTGCGCTAGCTTCCGGTCTTGCCGGTCTTCTGGCCTCCACGGCCCTGGCCACGCCCGGCGCCGCGCTGGCCCAGAATCCGGCGCCGGTGACGGCGGCTGCGCCCCCGCCCAGCACCGCGCCGGCCGCCCCGCTGGCCGCTGCGGCGGTCCAGACCGGCGTCGTCCAGCGCATCCTGGTGAAGGGCAATGAGCGGATCGAGCCCGCCACGGTGATCTCCTATCTGCCGATCTCGCCAGGCGAGACCATCGACGCGGCGAAGATCGATGCGGCGCTGAAGTCGCTGTTCCGGACGGATCTGTTTTCCGACGTGAAGATCGACTTCAACCAGGGTGACCTGGTGATCACCATTGTTGAGAACCCGATCATCAACCGGGTCCTGTTCGAGGGCAATTCGGGGATCAAGGAAGACAAGCTTCGCGACGAGGTTACCGTGCGCCCGCGGGGCATCTTCACCCGCGCCAAGGCGCAGACTGACGTGGGACGGATTGTTGAACTCTATCGCCGGTCCGGCCGGATTTCCGCGACCGTCACGCCGCAGATCGTCGAGCTACCGCAAAAGCGGGTCGATCTGATCTTCAAGATCGACGAAGGTCCCAAGAGCGGCGTGCTGCGGGTCAATTTCCTCGGCAACAAGGCGTTTTCCGACAACGACCTGCGCGACGTGGTGGTGACCGAGCAGACGCACTGGTACAAGTTCTTCTCGACCAACGCCAACTATGACCCGGACCGCCTCGAGTACGACAAGGAACAGCTGCGCAAGTACTATCGAAATCGCGGCTACTACGACTTCCGCGTATCCTCGGCGGTCGCCGAACTGGCGCCCGACAAGAACGGCTTTGTGATTACCTATACGATCGACGAGGGGCCGGAGTACAAGTTCGGGAAGATTGACGTAGAGACCGAGCTCAAGAAGCTCGACAAGAACATTCTGGTGTCCCTGGTGCCCTTCCGGAAGGGCGACATCTATCAGGACGAGCGGATCGAGCAGGCGACTGACGCGCTGACCTTCGCCGCCGGCGCCGCCGGCTTCGCCTTCGTTGATGTTCGGCCACGCTATACGCCCAACCGGGCAGCCGGCACGGTGGACGTCACGTTCCAGGTCAAGGAGGGGCCGCGAGTCTACGTCGACCGGATCGACGTGGTCGGCAACACCCGGACGCTGGACTATGTGATCCGGCGCGAGATGAACGTCGCCGAGGGCGATGCCTACAACCGGGTGCTGGTCGACCGGTCCAAGAACCAGATCCGCGCCCTGGGGTTCTTCAAGAACGTCGATATCACCGAAATACCGGGGTCAGCCCCGGATCGCACCGGCCTTCAGGTCAAGGTCGAGGAACAGCCGACCGGAGAGCTGTCGTTCAGCGCCGGCTATTCCTCCGTCGACCAGCTGGTCATCGACCTGGGCATCACCGAGCGAAATTTCCGCGGCCGCGGCGAGAATGTACGCGCACGCGTCTCCCTGGGCTCACTGCGCAAGAGTGTGGATTTCTCGTTCACCGAGCCGCGGTTCCTGGGCCGCGACCTCGCCGCGGGCTTGGACGCCTACTACTATACCTACGACCTGACGCAGTACTCGGCCTACAAGACCACAACTATAGGCACCGGGGTGCGGCTGAATTTCCCGCTGAGCCTGAATTCCAGCGGCTCGGTGCGCTATACGATCCGCCAGGATGATATCCAGATCGACCCGTCCTTCTGCGTCACCGGCAGCCTGCTGGTCTCGCCCGCGCTCTGCGACCAGCGAGGCTCGTTCCTGACATCCCTGGTCGGGTACGGCTATCGCCTGGACCGGCGCAACGACGCCATCAACCCCACGCGCGGCTTCTATTTCCAGCTGAACCAGGACTTCGCCGGGCTGGGCGGCTCGGTGAAATACATCAAGACAGAAGGCGACGCGGGCTGGTACCACGGGTTCAACAAGACCTTCATCCTGAGCGTCGTCGGCGAGGCCGGCTATGTCGGCGGCTGGGGCGGCGATCACGTCCGGATCAACGATCGTTTCTTCAAGGGCGGCAACAGTTTCCGCGGGTTCCAGACCGCCGGCATCGGCCCGCGCGACTTGAACTTGGGCCGCACCGACGCCCTGGGCGGCAAGGCCTACGCGATCAGCAACATAGAGTTGACCGTCCCGACCTTCCTGCCGGAGCAGTATGGCATCAAGGCCGCGCTGTTCACGGCCGTGGGAACGCTCGGTCTGCTGGACGATTTCGACAAGACGTCGGTCAATCCCGTCACCGGGCTCCGGGCCATCGACCCGTTGATCAAGGACGATTTCGGGCTGCGCGCCTCGGCCGGCCTTAGCGTCTTCTGGAAATCGCCGATGGGGCCGATCCGGTTCGATTTCAGTCAGGTTCTGGTCAAGCAGGTCTATGACAAGACCGAGACATTCAAGTTTTCAACCGCAACAAGATTCTAGGACTCACATGACTTTCAAATCCCTCGCCGCCGGCCTCTGTGCCACCGCCGCCCTGAGCACGGGGTCCGCCGCGTTTGGCCAGGCGGCCGCGCCCGCCGTGATCCACGGCCCGCCTATCGCCGGGCTGTGCGTTGTCAACCTCGAGCAGGTGGTCGGGGGCTCGACGGTCGGAAGATACCTGCAGACCCGCCTGCAGCAGATCCAGCAGCAGGCCAACGCGGAGGTCAGTGGCGAGAACACCGCGCTGCAGAACGAGGCCAAGGCGCTGGAGGCGCAGCGCGCAACCCTCGATCAGTCGACGCTTGAGCAGCGCGCCGCGCAGATCCAGGTCAAGGGCAACGCCCTCAACCGCAAGGTCCAGACCCGCGAACGCGAATTGCAACTGACCGAGCAGAAGGCCGTCGGCCGCGTCCTGCAGGAAGCCGAGCAGCCGGTGCGTCAGGCCTACCAGCAGAAGGGCTGTGCGATCCTGATCCAGCACAGCGCCATCCTGGGCATCATGTACAATCCGCTGATGGACATCACCCCGCAGGTGGTGACCGCGCTTAACGCCAAGATCACCCAGTTCGCCTTTGACCGCGAGCGCCTTGACCAGCCCCAGGCCGCCGCGCCCGGCGGCGCGCCGCCCATCGTGCAGACGCCGTCCACGCCCCGCCCGGCGGCGCCCGCGAAGAAATAGCCATCGCTCGGAGGACGCGGATCGCCGCACGCCATGCCCGATCCGCGGTTCTTTGAAGCTCTGGGACCCGTCACGCTGGCCGAATTGGCGGCGTTGACGGGCGCCGAAATCGCCGACCCTGGCGCCGCGACCCGTCGGGTTCGCGCCGTATCGGTGCTCGGGTCCGCGGCGGCCGACACCGTCACATTCGTCAGCGACCATAGGCGGCTGCCGCAGGCGCGCGAGACGGCGGCGGCCGCCTGCTTCATCGAGGCGCCCGGTCAGGGTGCGCTGCCGCCAGGATGTGCGGCCCTGGTCACCTCGTCACCCCAGCGCGCCTATGCTCTGGCCGCCTGCCGCCTGCATCAGCCGCGGCTGGCGTTGGGCAAGGTCGCCATCGCCGTTGACGCAAGCCTGGAGCCCGGCGTCGTGCTGGGACCGGGGGTCGTCGTGGGCGAGGGCGCCCGGATCGGCCGCGGCTCGCGGATCGGCGCCAACACGGTGATCGGCCCGGGCGTCGCCATCGGGCGCGACTGCGAGATCGCCGCCAACGTCACGCTCGGCTTTGCCCTGATCGGCGATCGGGTCCGCATCCTGGCGGGCGCGGTCATCGGCGAACCGGGGTTCGGCGCCACAGCAGGCGCCACGGGCCTGATGGATATTCCGCAGCTCGGCCGGGTGATCGTTCAGGACGGCGTGACCATCGGCGCCAACACCTGCATCGATCGCGGCGCCTTTGACGACACAGTGATCGGCGAGAACACCAAAATCGACAACCAGGTGCAGATTGGACACAACGTCCGTGTCGGGCGTAACTGCGCCCTGGCCGCCCACACGGGGATTTCCGGCAGCGTCGTCATCGGTGACGGCGTCCAGTTTGGAGGTCGCGCCGGGGTGGCTGACCACATTTCCATTGGCGACGGCGCGCGGATCGGCGCGGGCGCGGGGGTTATCAAGAACGTCCCCGCCGGAGAGACCTGGGCGGGCTATCCCGCCAGGCCGATCCGTCGCTGGATGCGCGAAGTTGCCTGGCTGTCCAGGATGGCGGGCCGCAGGGAGAAGGACGCATGAGCCGCAAGGCGCCGGTGAGCGAGGCTCCCAGCGAGATCGACATCACCGAAATTCTGGCCCTCATTCCGCATCGCTATCCCTTCCTCCTGGTCGACCGCTGCGAAGACTATGTCCCGCACACGTCGATCGTCGGCATCAAGTGCGTGACGGCGAACGAGCCGTTCTTCCAGGGCCACTTCCCGGGCTATCCGGTGATGCCCGGCGTACTGATCGTCGAGGCGCTGGCCCAGACAGGGGCGGTGCTGATGTCCAAGTCCCTGAACGTGGACGTGAGGGGCAAGGCGATCTTCTTCATGTCGCTGGACAACTGCCGGTTCCGGACGCCGGTGCGGCCGGGCGCGGTGATCCGGCTGGTGGTCGAGGTGCTGCGCGCGCGCAGCGACATCTTCAAATTCAAGGGCCGCGCCCTGGTCGGCGACAAGGTCTGCGCCGAGGCCGAGTTCGCGGCCATGGTCGTGGAGACCTGAGTGGCGGTCGAGATCCATCCGACGGCGATCATCGAGACAGGCGCCCAACTCGGCGAGGACGTCAGCGTGGGGCCCTATTGCGTCATCGGACCCCATGTGGAGGTCGGCGATCGAACTCGCCTGCTGACCCACGTGGTGGTGGAAGGCCACACCCGGCTGGGTGAGGACTGCACGGTCCGCAATTTTTCCAACCTGGGCGGGCCGCCGCACCACAAGGGCTACCAGGGTGAGCCCACGGAACTGATCATCGGCGACCGCAACCTGATCTGGGAACATGTGACGATGCACATCGGCACGCCTCAGGGCGGCGCGGTGACAAGGGTCGGACACGACGGAATGTTCATGGCGACCTCGCACGTCGGCCATGACTGCACGGTCGGCGACAGTGTGGTCCTGGCCCATTCGGCGACCCTTGGCGGGCATGTGGACATCGGCGACTTCGTCATGGTCAGTGGTCTGGCGGCGGTCCACCAGTACTGCCGGGTAGGTCGCTATTCCTTCATCGGCGGCCTGGCGGCGGTGACCAAGGATGTGATCCCCTATGGGCTGGTGTGGGGCAATCACGCGCATCTGGAGGGGCTCAATCTGGTGGGCCTGAAACGGCGCGACTTCAGCCGCGAAACCATCAGCGAGCTGCGCAGCGCCTACCGGCTGCTGTTCGCCGAGGAGGGCACATTCCAGGAGCGGGTCGACGATACGGCGACCACCTTCGGCCATTCCGCCCCGGTGATGGAGATCATCGACTTCATCCGTGCCGATGGCAGCCGACCGCTCTGCCTCCCGGAACGCGAAGTGTGATGCAGAAGCTGGGCCTGATCGCCGGTGGCGGAACCCTGCCTGTCGAGATCGCCGAGCACTGCCGACGCTCGGGCCGACCGCTGTTCGTGATCCGCCTGAAGGGGTTCGCCGGCCAGGCGCTCGCGCCCTACGCCGGCGCCGAGGTGGGCATGGCCGAACTGGGCAAATGCTTCAAGGCGCTGAAGCGCGCCGGCTGCCAGGCGGTGTGCCTTGCGGGCAACGTCGCCCGGCCTGACTTCGCCTCCCTGATCCCCGACTTTCGCGGGCTGGCGGTCCTGCCCGCCGCCATCGCCGCGGCGCGCAAGGGCGATGACGCCCTGTTGCGGCTGCTGCTGGGCGAATTCGAGAAGGAGGGCTTCACGGTCGAAGGCGCGCACCAGGTGATGGACGATCTTGGCCTGCCGGCCGGGCAGCTGGGCCTTATCGCGCCGAGCGAGGAGAATCTCGGCGACGTGGCGCGCGCCCTGGAGGTCGCCAGGGCCATCGGCGCCATGGACATCGGGCAGGGCGCGGCGGTCTGTCGGGGTCTGGTTCTGGCCGTCGAGGCGGCGGAAGGCACCGACGCCATGCTGGCCCGCGTCGCCGACCTGCCCGAAGCGCTGCGCGGCCGGCCGGGCGCCTGCGCCGGGGTGCTGGCCAAGGCCCCCAAGCCGATGCAGGAAACGCGCATTGATCTGCCGACCATCGGGCCGGCGACGGTGCGCGGCGTGGCGCGCGCGGGGCTGGCGGGCATTGTCGGCGAGGCGGGCGGCCTCATCGTGCTGGAGCGCGAGACGGTCATCGAACTGGCCGACGAACTTGGCCTCTTCATCCTGGGGGTGGAGCCGAAAACACTGTGAGCGCGCGGCCACTGACGGTCATGCTGGTTGCCGGCGAAGCCTCTGGCGACGATCGGGGCGCCGGCCTGGCCCGGGCCTTGCGCAGCCGCCTGGGCGACGGAGTCCGCTTTGTCGGCGTAGGCGGCGAGCGAATGGCGGCCGAGGGGGTCGAGAGTCCCTTCTCCATCGCGGACATCTCGATCCTGGGCCTGCTGGAAGGGCTGATGGCCTATCCGCGGATCCTGCGCCGGGTGCGCGACACCGTGGCCCTGGCGACGCGCGAGACGCCGGATGTTGTTGTGCTGATCGATTCCTGGGGCTTCACGCTGCGCGTCGCCCAGCAGCTCCGTCGCATCCTGCCGCGCCTTCCGCTGATCAAATATGTCGGGCCTCAGGTCTGGGCGACCCGGCCCGGACGCGCCAGGACCCTGGCGGCGGCGGTCGATCATCTGCTGTCGATCCACACCTTCGACGCCCCCTGGTTCGAGGCGCAGGGCCTGCCGGTGACCTTCGTGGGCAACTCGGCGCTGACCTTGGATCTCTCGCGCGCCCAACCCGCGCGGCTCCGGGCGAGGATCGGCGCCCGGGCAAGCGATCCGATCCTGCTGGTCCTGCCGGGCAGCCGCCGCAGCGAGATCGAGCATGTGCTGCCGGCATTCGAGGACGCCGTGCGATTGCTGAAGGACGACCGACCGACCCTGCACGTGGTGGTTCCCGCCGCGCCGACGGTCGCGGAGCTGGTCAGGGCTCGCGTCGCCGGCTGGCCGTATCGCGTCCACGTCCTGGAAGGTGAGGCCGCCAAGCTGGACGCCATGAAGGCCGCCACGGTGGCGCTCGCCTGCTCCGGCACGGTGACGACTGAGGTGGCGCTGGCGGGGGCGCCGATGGTCGTGGCCTATCGCGTGGGCGCGGTCACCTATGCGATCCTGCGGCGGCTGATCCGCACGCCCTGGGTCACGCTGCTCAATATCGCGGCGCGCGACTTTGTGGCGCCGGAGTTCATTCAAGGTGAGTGCGCCGGCCCGAAACTCGCCCAGGCGGTGGGTCAGCGCCTCGACGACGCCGAACTGCGCGCGCGCCAGGTGCTGGCGCAATACGCCGCCCTCGACAAGATGGGTCGCGGCGGCCCCGACCCGTCAGACGCCGCAGCCGACGCGGTGCTGCGGGTTCTGGCCAATCAGCGCTTGTCGACCGCCACGTAGGGGCGTTGCAGGGCGCCGGTGTAGAGCTGGCGCGGGCGGCCGATCTTGTAGGCCGGATCCTCGATCATCTCTTTCCATTGGCTGATCCAGCCGACAGTGCGGGCGACCGCGAACAGCACCGTGAACATCTCGGCGGGGAAACCGAGCGCGCGCAGGGTGATGCCGGAATAGAAATCCACGTTCGGATAGAGCTTGCGCTCGACGAAATAGTCGTCCGAGAGCGCGATCCGCTCCAACTCCAGCGCCACCTTCAACAGCGGATCATCGGCGTCGCCGACCTCGGCCAACACCTCGTGGCAGGTCTTCTGCATCACTGTCGCGCGGGGATCGTAGTTCTTGTAGACGCGGTGGCCGAAGCCCATCAGGCGATAGCGCCGGTCCTTCACGCCCTGGATATATTCGGGGATCCTGTCGACCGTCCCGATCTCCTTGAGCATGTTCAGCGCCTCTTCGTTGGCCCCGCCATGCGCGGGCCCCCAGAGGCAGGCGATCCCGGCGGCGATGCAGGCGAAGGGATTGGCGCCGGAGGACCCGGCCAGCCGCACCGTCGAGGTCGAGGCGTTCTGCTCGTGATCGGCATGCAGGATGAAGATGCGATCCATGGCGCGGGTCAGCACCGGGTTCGGCTTCCAGTCCTCGGCGGGAACCGAGAAACACATCCGCAGGAAATTCTCTGCATAGGAGAGGTCGTTGCGCGGATGCACGAACGGCTGGCCGGTGAAGTATTTGAAGGCGCGGGCCGCGATGGTCGGCATCTTGGCGATCAGCCGGTGGGCGGAGATCATCCGCTGCTGCGGATCGTTGATGTCGGTGGAGTCGTGATAGAAGGCCGACAGCGCGCCGACAGCGCCGGTCATGATCGCCATCGGGTGAGCATCCCGACGGAAGCCCTGGAAAAACCTGTCAAATTGCTCATGGAGCATGGTGTGATAGGTGATCGTGTGCTCGAAGTCGGCATATTGGGCGGCGTTCGGCAGTTCGCCATGCAGCAACAGGTAGCAGGTGTCGAGGAATGTCGACTTCTCGGCCAGTTCACCGATCGGATAGCCGCGATGCAGCAGGATGCCAGCGTCGCCGTCGATAAAGGTGATCTTGCTCTCGCAACTGGCGGTCGAGGTGAAGCCGGGGTCGTAGGTGAATGCGTCGCTTTCGGCGTAGAACTTGCGAATATCGACGACGTCCGGACCCGTCGCGCCCTTCAGGATCGGCAGCTCGATGGTCTTGCCGCCGATGCTGATTTTCGCCGTGTCGGCCATGCCCATCCCCTTAGAATATCCGCCGATGAAACGCCTGTTCGAAACGGCTTATAGCGGGTTAGCCGTTAAGCGAAAGCGCATCGTCGAGGCGCCCGAGGCTTTCGTCTTTTCCCAGCGCGACAAGGGCGCCGGCGAGGTCGGGCGCCGGCGATCCGCCGGACAACACGGCGCGCAGCGCGGGGCCGATCTTTCCCAGTCCCACGCCTTCACGCTCGGCGAACGCGCGGTTCGAAGCCTCCAGCGCCGGGACATCCCAGGCGGGGGCGGCGGCGAGCGTTGCCCGCAACCGCGTGAACCGCTCGCGGGTTTCCGGGGTCAGCAGTTCAAGCGCCTTTGCCGGCAGCTCGAGGGGGCGTGGCTTGAGGACAAAGATCGTGGCGTCGGCCAGTTCCAGCGTCGTCTTGGCGCCGTCGCGGACGAAGGGAATGGCCTGGATGAGGCGCGCCCTGTCGCCGTCGCGTAGCGGCCAGTCCCGGCTCTGGTGAACCTGAGCGACCAGGTCAGCCAATCGGGCGGGGTCGGCCTGGCGGATATAGTGATTGTTCAGATGATTGAGCTTGGCCCAGTCAAGCCGGGCCGGCGCGCTGACCACGTCCTTGACGTCAAACCAGCCTACCGCCTGTTCGTCGGAGAAGATCTCATCGTCGCCATGGCCCCAGCCCAGGCGGGCCAGGTAGTTGCGCATGGCTTCGGGCAGATAGCCCATGTCGGCGAACTCGCTGACCGCCTGGGCGCCGTGGCGCTTGGAGAGCTTGGCGCCATCGGGGCCATGGATCAGCGGCAGGTGCGCCCACATCGGGGGCGTCCAGCCGAGCCCGTGATAGATCAGGGTCTGGCGCGCGGCGTTGTTCAGGTGGTCGTCGCCGCGGATCACATGGGTCACGCCCATCTCGTGATCGTCCACCACCACGGCGAGGTTGTAGGTGGGGGCGCCGTCGGTGCGCAGCAGGATCAGGTCGTCGAGATCCTTGTTCTGGAACCGCACGGGGCCCTTCACCTCGTCTGCGATCAGGGTCTCGCCCTCGATCGGGGCCTTGAGCCGCACGACAAAGGGTCGGTCCGGCGCATCGTTAGGCGACAGGTCCCGCCACGGCGAGCGGACAACCCGGCCCTCGGCGCGGGCCAGCGTGCGTTCCGCCTCGAGCTCGTCGGGCGTCATGTAGTCGCGATAGGCGGAGCCGCGGGCCAGCATCTCGTCGACCGCGGCGGTGTGGCGGCCGGCGCGGGCGGCCTGGAACACGGGCGCCGCGTCGGCTTCGAGGCCCAGCCACGCCAGACCCTTGAAAATCACCTGGACGGCGTCCTGCGTCGACCGCTCTCGATCGGTGTCCTCGATACGCAGCAGAAACTTGCCGCCCGTGTGGCGGGCGTAAAGCCAGTTGAAAAGTGCGGTCCTCGCCGTGCCAATATGCATGGCGCCGGTGGGCGAGGGGGCGATCCGGGTGACGACGGGGCGGTCGGACATTGAAGGGCGGGAGCCTGGAGAAGCTGCGGCGCCGGGCGCCAGGGCGGCGCCTCTTAGCACGCGGGGTCCGGCGCGTCCCAGTCCCGCCGGCGCCGCGGCGTGGGTCGCCGGCCAGGTCGCCCGGCAGGCCGACCGCTGGCGCCTCTGGACGCCGGTGGCGTTCGGCTGTGGCGCGGCCCTCTATTTTGCCCTGCCCCGGGAACCCACGACCTGGCTGGCGCTGGCGAGTTTGATGCTCGCTGTGGCTTTGCTGGCGGTGGCCGGCCGCTGGAGCCGCAGTCGCGCGATGACCATCGCCCTGGTTCTGGCCGCCAGCGGCGTCGGCGGCTTTGGCATGGTCAAGCTCAGGACCTTGCAGGTCGCCGCGCCCGTCGCCTCAGCGCGCGCGCGTCCGGAGCATCTGGAAGGCTGGGTGGTCGATGTGGCGAACCCGGGCCAGGGCGGACAGCGGCTGTTGATCGCGCCGGTCCGCATCGGCGACTGGCCCGCCGACGCCACGCCGATCCGTGTCCGGGTCACCCTCCGTGGCGGCTATGTGCCGGCCCCGGGCGAGGCGATCAGCCTGCTGGCCGTGATCAATGCTCCGCCGCCGCCCGCCAGCCCCGGCGCCTACGACTTCGCTCGGGACGCGTTTTTTCAGAGCATCGGCGGCGTCGGCTTCGCGCTCGGGCCGCCCGCGACCTGGGATCCCCAGATCAAGCCGCCCTGGCGGTTGGCCGCGACCCTGCGGATCAATGCGCTGCGCTGGGCGCTGACGCGGCGGATCGTCGATACCTTGGGTGTGCGGACCGGGGGCCTCGCCGCGGCCATGACCACCGGCCATGAGGGCTTCATACCCAAGGCGCAGGTGGACGACCTGCGGATCGCGGGTCTGGCGCACATCATTTCAATCTCCGGCCTGCACATGGCCATCGTCGGCGGCTTCGTCTTCGCCGCCGTCCGGTTCGCGATCGCCGCCTGGCCCTGGCTCGCGCTCCGGGTCCCCGGCAAGAAGATCGCCGCGGCGCTCGGGCTCGCGGCGGTGCTGAGCTACCTGGTGCTGTCGGGCTGGCCGCCCCCGGCGGAGCGCGCGGCGATCACTGCGTCGGTCGCATTCCTGGCGATGCTGGTCGATCGCCAAGCGATCAGCCTGCACGCGCTGGCCTTGGCGGCGATGGCCGTTCTGCTCCTGCAGCCGGAAGCGGTGATCCAGCCCGGCTTCCAGATGTCCTTCGCGGCCACCGCCGCCCTGGTGGCGCTGGCGGAAGTCTGGCCGCGGCCGGTCAAGGAGATCAATACGCCCTGGCCCATGCGCCTGGTCCAGGGCCTGGGGACGTGGACAGCCGCCGGGGTCGCGGCGAGCTTTGTCGCCGGCGTGGCGACGGCGCCCTTCGCCATGCAGCACTTCAATCGGGTCTCCACTTGGGGCCTGGTCTCCAACATGGTCAGCGAACCGATTTCCGGGTTCCTGCTGATGCCCGGACTGGCGCTGGGC
>NZ_JANMBF010000011.1:0-44205 GCF_031360265.1 Phenylobacterium sp. | reverse complement strand
GTCGAGGGCCTGGAGGCCGGGGCGGACGACTATCTGGTCAAGCCCTTCGCCTTCGCCGAGTTGCTGGCGCGGGTGAATGCTCTGGCGCGACGGCCGCCGACCCAGGACATTCGCACCGAACTCAGCGTCGCCGACCTGAAGCTCGATCTGCTCAAGCGGACTGTCAGTCGCGGCGGGCGTCGGATCGAGCTGCAGCCGCGCGAGTTCCAGCTGCTGGAATATCTGCTGCGCCACGCCGGCCGGGTGGTCACCCGCACCATGCTGCTGGAAAGCGTCTGGGACTTTCACTTCGATCCCAAGACCAACATCGTCGAGACCCATATGAGCCGGCTGCGCGGCAAGGTGGATCGCGGCCACGCCCACGAACTGATCCATACTGTGCGCGGCGCGGGCTATGTGCTGCGCGAGCCGGACTGAGATGTTCCGCTCGACCGCCCTGCGCCTTGCGGCGCTCTACACCGCGGTGTTCGCGCTGGCGGTGGTGGTCCTTGGGGCGATCACCCTGTTCACCATCCGCCGAGCCCTGTCGGACGAGTTCGACGCCCGCATCCGGGCGGAGTCCGCGGCGATGGTCCAGGAATACCGGTCGGAGGGTCTGAAGGGCGTCGTCGAGGCGGTGCGCGAGCGCGACCGCACGCCCGGCGCCATCGACTACGGCGTCCAGGGCCGGGCCGGCGAACCCCTGGCGGGGCGGCTGGCCGCCAGCGTGGGCCCGCCGGGCTGGTCGGTGCTGCGGCGCGGCGGTCGCGGGCGTGAGAGCGAACCGATCCGCGTGCTCACGGTGGTGCTGTCCGACGGCAATCGCCTGCTGGTCGGCGACGAGGAGGAACGCATCGAGGCGCTGGACGGCGCCCTGCTGCGCGGCTTCATCGGGGCGTTTTTGGGGGTCATCGTGCTGGGGGCCGTGAGCGGCTATGCCCTCAGTCGGGGCGTTCACCGGCGGCTGGCGGCGATTTCGACCACGGCGGAGGCGATCATTGACGGCGATCTCGCCCGCCGCGTGCCGGTGCGCGGCGCCAATGACGATCTCGACCGCCTCGCCCTGACCTTCAACCGGATGCTGGACCGGATCGCGGGGCTGATGGAGAGCCTGAAGCAGGTGTCGAGTGACATCGCCCACGACATGCGCACGCCGCTGACCCGCCTGCGACAGAAGCTGGAGGCGGGCCTGGCGGCGCCGGCGGAACGCGGCCAGGCCCTTGAGGGGGCGCTAGGCGACCTCGACTCGATCCTCGACACCTTCGCCGGCCTGCTGCGGATCGCCCAGATCGAGGGGGGCGCCCGGCGCGCCGCGTTTCGTCCCGGGGACCTCGCCGCCATCGCCGCGACAGTGGTCGAAGCCTTCGCGCCTTCGGCCGAGGACGCCCACCAGACCCTTCGCCTCGAGGCCGCCGGCCCGGTCCCGGTGATCGGCGACCCCGAACTGCTGACCCAGATGCTGGTCAATCTGGTGGAGAACGCCCTGCGGCACGCCGGCGTCGGCGCCGCGGTCCGGGTGATCGCCGCGCGCGCGGACGGCGCCTCGATGCTGTCGGTGATCGATAACGGGCCGGGCGTTCCCGACCTTGAGCGCGAACGCCTGTTCGACCGGTTCTACAGACTGGAGGCCAGCCGCTCGACGCCGGGCAGCGGCCTGGGCCTGGCGCTGGTGGCCGCCGTCGCCAAGCTGCACGGCGCCGAGGTGCGGCTGATCGGCCGGACCCCGGGCCTGGAGGCCAGGGTCACGTTTCCGAAACTCGATTGACGGGACGCCGCAAACATTGGGATTTGACAATCTGGCTGTCATCAGCCGGCCAGCCTCCCGCCGCTAGAAGCTCCGGAAACCTGGGAGACCCACCGTATGTCCGCCCCTCGCGTCGCCGCCCGTTTCGCTGCCTTGGGCCTTGCCAGTCTGGCGCTTTCCGGCGCGGCCCAGGCGGCGGGCTCCGGATATCGCGTCCTTGATCGGATCTCGGGTCCGGATGGCGGCTGGGACTATGTGCGGGTCGACAGCGTCAGCAACCGGGTTCTGGTGGCGCACGGCGGGTCGGTGCTGGCGATGGACATCGCCACCAAGGCGCTGACGCCGGGCCTGGCGCCCGGGCCGATGCTGCACGATCCGTTGCCGGTCAACGGCGGGGCGGAGATCATGGTGACCAATGGCGGGTCGGCCTCGGCGGTGTTCATCGACGCCAGGACCGGCGCTGAAGTGGCGCGCGTCAAGACCGGTGTCGGACCCGACGCCGCGACGTTCGATCCCCATTCCGGCCTTGTCCTGGTGATGGATCACGTGGCCGGCGACGTGACGCTGATCGATCCCAAGGCGCACAAGGCCGTCGGATCGATCGCCGTCGGCGGAGCCCTGGAGGCCGCCGCGGTCGATGGCTCGGGCCGGGCCTTCGTCAATGTCGAAAACAAGAACGAGATCGTCGTGCTGGACATCGCCCAGCGCAAGGTGGTGGCGCGCTATCCGCTGGCCGGCTGTGACGGACCCACGGGGTTGGCCTATGACGCCGACGGCAAGCAACTGATCGCCACCTGCGACGGGTCGACCGTCGTGCTGGCCGCGCCGACCGGCAAGATCGTGGCGACTCTGGCGACGGGCAAGGGCGCGGACGGCGTAGCCTTCGACGCCAAGGCGCGCCTGGCCTTCGTGCCGGCCGGGCGCGAGGGGACCCTGTCGGTCGTGGCGGTCGGCAAGGGCAAGGCCGCCATCGTCGACACCGTGCCGACCCAGGCTGGAGCCCGCACCATCGCGCTGGACCCGCGCAGCGGGCGTCTCTATCTGCCCGCCGCCGAGTATGGCTCCCGGCCCGCCGGGGGCGGACGCCCGCCGATGCTGCCCGGCAGCTTTAAGATTCTCGTCGTCGGCAAGTGACGTCGGGCTCAGGCTCCGCCATGCGACAGGCTTCCCCGCGCCCAACGGCCGACGCAGGCCCGGCGCGATCCGCGGCGCGGGGCGTCCTCGGATTGCTGACCGTCGCGGCGGTGGGACTGAGCGGCTGTGCGCTCTATCGGCCCAGCCCGCTTGCCGATGGACCCAACCTGCGCGATTCGGCTCAGCGCCTCACAGCCGATCCCGCACGCCTGCGGCTTGCGCCGCTGAAGGCCATCCGGATTGACGCCCTCGACGGACTGACTCCGCTGGAGATCGCCGTCCTTGCGGTGCTCAACAACCCCGACCTGGACGCCAAGCGCCGGGCGGCCAAAGTCGGCGACGCCCAGGTCTTCGCCGCGGGCCTGCTCCCCGACCCCCAGATCACCGCCTCGGTGGACAAGCCGATCGCCGGCCCCGACACGCAGACCGCCCGCGCGTTCGGCGCCAGTTTCGACCTGGCGGGGCTGCTGGCGCACACCTACGTCCTGCGCGCCGCCCGGTTCACGGCCAAGGCGACGGATCTCAACCTCCTGTGGTCGGAATGGAGTGTGGCCCAACAGGCCCGTCAGCTGGCGGAAACCGCGATGGCGGCCGAGGGGCGCGCCGCGGTTCTGCGGCAGGTCCTGGCGCTGGCTGCCGACCGTTCGGCGCGCTCGACCCGAGCCCTCGACAAGCGCGATGTCACCTTGCAGATCGCCGCCGCCGACCTCGCCGTCAAGCTCGACGTCCAGACCCAACGCCTCACCGCCGAGCACGACGCGCAGAAGGCTCGCCGCGACCTCAACGCGCTTCTGGGTCTGCGCGCCGATGTGATCCTGCCGCTGGTTCCCGCGCCGCCCGCGACGGTCTATGACGCCGCGGCCATCGACCGGGCCCTGGCAAGTCTGCCCGAACGCCGGCCTGACCTGCTGGCGTTGAAGTCGGCCTATGGGGCGCAGGACGCCAACGTGCGCAAGGCGGTCCTGGCGCAGTTCCCTCTGAGCAGCGTCGGGTTGGCGACCGCCCGGGACACGGCCGGGGTCATCACCCAGGGCCTCAGCGCCGCCTTCGCCCTGCCGATCTTCAATGGCGGCCGGGGTGCGGTGAAGGTCGAGAACGCTACCCGCGAACAGCTGCGGGCCGAGTATCAGGCAAGGCTCGATCAGACGGACGCCGATGTGAGGAACGCCGAGCGCGAACGGGCCGGCGCCGCTCGGGCCGCGACCCTGCTGGCGTCCGATGTTCCGCGCTTGGAGGCCCTGGTGCGCCCGGCGATCATCGCCTACGACCGCGGCGACATCGACAGCCAGACCTATCTGACCCTCAGCCAGACCGCCCTGTCGCGGCGCGCCGACCTCGACGACAAGGAACTCGCCGCGCGTCTCGCCGAGATCAGTCTCGAGACGGCGCTCTTCCTGCCACCCGCCGAGTCGAGAGCAACGCCATGAGCCGTCAACGTCAGCTGATGATCCTGGTCGCGGTGGTGCTTCTCGCGGGGCTCGTCGCGCTCTTCATGCTGCGCGGGGGAAAGGGCGCGGACGCAAGCCCCGAGGTCAGTCCGACGGCGGTGGTCACCTTGGCCCCGATCCGCAACCTTCAGTTGGAGAGCCTGGTGTCGGTCTACGGCGTGGTCCAGCCTGACCCCGCCGGCAGCGTCACCGTGGCCGCGCCCAAGGCCTCGATCGTCAGCCTGGTGCTGGTGCGCTCGGGCCAGACGGTGAGCGCGGGCCAGGCCCTGATGGAGATCGCCAACGCCCCGGGCGCCGAGCTAGCCTACCGGCAGGCGTCGGACGCCGTCGGCTTCGCCAGGACGGAGCTTGCGCGCGTGCAGCGACTTTATGACGAGCGGCTGGCGGCCTCGGACCAGTTGACGGCGGCGAAGAAGACCGTCGCCGATTCCCAGGCGGTGCTGGACGCGCAGAAGCAGCAGGGGTCCGGCCGCGCGTTGCAGGTGGTCCACGCGCCCAAGGCCGGCGTGGTCACCGCGGTGTCGGCCGCGGCGGGCGACCATGTGGCCCAGGACGCGCCCCTCGTGGTGCTGGCGCGCGCCGATCGGGCCATGGTGAAGCTCGGCCTCGAACCGTCCGGAAAGTTCGCCGTCGGTCAGGCCGTCACCCTGAAGCCGGTTTTCGGCGGCCCACCGGTCGTCTCGCGCATCGCCATGGTCGGCAGAGCAGCCGACCAACTGACCAAGACGCTTGACGCCATCGTCCCGCTGAACGGCGCCAGCCTGCCGATCGGCGCCGCGGTGGAAGGACAGGTGGTCACCGGAACACACGCCGGAAAGGTCGTGCCCCGCAACTCCGTGGTGTTCGACGAGACCGGACCGCACATCTTTCTGATTTCCGGCGGAAAGGCCCATCGCGCCTTTGTTGGCGTCGGCCTGGACCAGGGCAAGGACATCGAGATCATCGGCCAGTTTCCCACCGGCTCCCAGGTCGCGGTTGAAGGCGCCTTTGAACTGCAGGACGGCATGACCGTCACGGTCCGCGGCAAATGAGCCTCGCGCATCTTGTCTCGCAGCGTCGGCGCTCGCTGCTGACGCTCCTGTCGATGCTGGTGGCCGCCGGCGTCGCCTCGGCCTTCCTGCTGCCGGTGAGCCTGTTCCCGACGGTGTTCTTTCCGCGCATCGCCATCGCCATCGAGGCCGGCGACCGGCCGCCGGATCAGATGGAAGTGACCATCACCCGGCCCGTCGAGCAGGCGGTGCGCGCGGTCCCCGGCGTCCGCAACCTGCGATCGACCACCAGCCGTGGCTCGGCCGAGATGTCGATCAATTTCGCCTGGGGCTCGGACATGGACCTCGCCCTGCAGCGGGTGGAGGCCGCGGTCAGCCGCGCGCAGACCGCGCTGCCGGCCGGTGTGACGTTCAACGTCCGTCGGATGGATCCGACCACCTTCCCGGTGGCCGCCTACAGCCTGACCTCCCAGCGGGCGACGCCGGTGGAACTGCGCCGCTTCGCCGATCGCGTGCTGGCTCCGACTCTTTCGACCATCGACGGGGTCGCGAAGGTCAAGTCGGAGGGCGGAGCGGCCGGGGAGTACCGGATCGAGACCGATCCGGCGAAGCTGTGGTCCCACGGCCTGACCCTGGACGACGTCGCCACGGCGATCGCCGGCGCCAATGTGCTCGCAGCCTCCGGCCGCATCGAGGACCAGGGCAAGCTCCTGCTGGTGCTCACCGACTCGCGCCTCACCGATCCGCGCCAGATCGAGAGCGTAGTCGTCAAGACGACCAACGGAATAGCGGTTCGCGTCCGCGACGTCGCCCAGGTCAAGGCCGCGCCGGCCCCGCAATGGATCCGGGTGACCGCTGACGGGCGCGACGCGGTGCTGGTCAACGTCTATCAGCAGCCCGGCGGAAACACGGTGCAGATCGCCAAGGCGGTGCAGGCCGCGTTCCAGAAGGCGCGCGCCCAGGGTCCCGCCGACATGCAGGTGAAGGCCTGGTACGATCAGAGCGAGCTGATCCTCGACTCCGCCTCGTCCCTGCGCAACGCGATCATCATCGGCGTGGTGCTGGCGGCTCTGGTGCTGCTGGTGTTCCTGCGGGACTGGAAGGTCACCCTGGCCGCCGTGATCGCCGTGCCCGCGGTGCTGGCCGGGACCGCCCTGGTCCTGAAGCTGGTCGGCCAGAGCTTCAACATCATGACGCTCGGCGGCATGGCCGCGGCCATCGGCCTGATCATCGACGACGCCATCGTGATGATCGAGCACATCGAGCGGCGATTGGCGGCGACGGCTGACAAGGGTCGCGCCACCATCGAACGGGCGGTCTCGGAGTTTCTTCGGCCGCTGGTCGGCTCCTCGTCGGCGACGATCGTCATCTTCCTGCCGCTGGCCTTCCTGACGGGCGTCACCGGCGCCTTCTTCAAGGCGCTGTCGATCACCATGGCGGTGTCGCTGACCGTGTCCTTCCTGGTGGCCTGGTGGCTGGTGCCGGTGATGGTCGAACAGCTGGTGAAGACGCGCGGCCATGTTGCCGAGCTCGACCCCAACGGCCGGATCATGCGCCGCTATCGCCGGGCCCTGGAGGCTTGCGTGGGCCGCCCGATCCTGGCGCTGTGCGCGGTCGTCGTGCTGGCGGCCACGGGCCTGCTGGCCTTCATGAATGTCGGCACCGGCTTCATCCCGAAGATCGATGAGGGGGGGTTCATCTTCGACTATGTCGCGCCCCCCGGCATGTCCCTGACCGAGACCAACCGCCTGATGGGCCAGGTCGAAACCATCATCCGCGCGACGCCCGACGTGGACACCTATTCCCGGCGTACCGGCGGCCAGCTCGGCGGCGGTCTGACCGAGCCCAACCAGGGTGACTTCTTCATTCGCCTCAAGCGCACCGGGCGCCGGCCGATCGAGGAGGTGATGGATGAGGTACGCGGCAAGGTCCAGGCGCAGGTGCCGGGCCTCCACGTCGAGACCGCCCAGTTGATGGAGGATCTGGTCGGCGACCTTACCGCCGTGCCGCAGCCCATCGAGGTCAAGCTCTATTCGGACAACGTGGCGCTGCTGCAGCAGACGGCGGTGGTCGTCGCTGACGCCATCGGCAAGGTGCGCGGCGTCGCCGAGGTCAAGACGGGGGTGGTCATCGCCGGCGACGGGCTGGATATCCATGTCGACCCCGTGCTGGCCGAGCTCGAAGGCATCGATTCCCGCGAGGTCAGCCGGCAGCTCAGCGGCCTGTTGAGCGGCAACGTGGCGACCCAGATCCAGTCTGGAGCCAACCTTGCTGACGTTCGCGTCTGGACGCCCGAGGCTTCCCGCGCCCGCATCGACCAGGTCGGCGGGCTGATGCTGAAATCCCCCGCCGACGGGCACCTGTTCCCGGTCTCGCGCGTGGCCACGTTGCGAGTGATCAACGGCCAGGCCGAAATCGCGCGGGAAAACATGCGCCGCATGGACGCGGTCACCGCCCGCGTCACCGGCCGCGACATCGGCTCGACCGCCAAGGACGTTCAGACCGCGGTCGCCAAGGCGGGTGTCCTGCCGGTCGGCGTGACCTTCGAGATGGGCGGCCTGTTCGCCGAGCAGCAGGCGGCGTTCCGCGGCATGGCCCTGGTGTTCGCCGCCGCCGTGGCCGCGCTCTTCGTTCTGCTGCTGGTGATCTATGAGAGTTTCCGAACCGCTTTCACCATCCTGCTGATGCCCTTGACGGCGGCGTCGGCGGTGGCGATCGGCCTGTGGCTTACCGGGGTCGAGCTGAACATCATGGCGCTGATGGGCACCACGATGATCCTCGGCATCGCCACCGAGGTGGCGATCTTCTATTTCACCGAATATGAGGCGTTGATCGAAGAGGGTGTCGAACCCGAGCGGGCGCTCGTCGAGGCGGGCGTCAACCGGCTGCGGCCGATCGCCATGACCACGCTGGCCGCAATTCTGGCGCTGGCGCCTCTGGCGCTGGCGCTGGGCGGGGGCTCGTCCATGGAGCGCCCATTGGCGATCGCCATCATCTCCGGCCTGATCGCCCAGGGGCCCCTGGTGCTGCTGGCCATGCCGGCGCTCTACCGGCTGCTGGGCGGGACCCGGCGGCGACCACCGGCCGCAGCCGCGCAAGGCCCATCGAGCTAGACCTGCTTCGCCAGCACCCGGGCGACCACCGGCGCGAGCCGGCCGGCGATGATTTTCACCCCTTGGGCGTTGGGATGGATGGCGTCGGCCTGGTTCAGCGCGCGGTTGCGCCCCACGCCCGCCAGCAGGTCGGGATAGAGGGTCACGCCGTGGGCCCTGGCCAGGCTCGGGAACACCGTGTCGAAATCGTGGGCGTAGCCCCGGCCGAGTTCCGGCGGCGCCTTCAGGCCGGCCAGCACCACGCCGATATGGCGCTGCTTCAGCCGCACCAGGATGCGCTCGAGGTTGGCCCGCGTGGTCTTCGGGTCCAGGCCCTGCAGCAGGTCGTTGCCGCCCAGCGCCACCACCGCGACCGCCGTGCCGGGCTGGACGCTGAAATCGACGCGGGCCGCCCCGGCGCCGCTGGTGTCCCCGGAGACGCCGGCGCCGCGCACGACGCTGGCCACGCCCAGCCGCGCCAGCGCCAGCTGCAGCTGCGCCGGCAAGGCCGCCTCGGCGGGCAGGCCCAGGCCCGCGGTGATCGAGTCGCCGAGGATCGTGACGATCTGGCCGCGCGCCGCCAGCGCCCTGGCCGGCAGCGCCAGCAGGCCACCCGCGAGGAGGAGGCGGCGCGAAATCGAGAGGGGTCGTGTATCGGCCATGCGCCGTCCTATCTAGGGTGCTGCTGCAACCGTTCAAACTCCGAGGCGTCCGTTTGTCCGAAGCTTTCGATCCGCTGGTCCTTGAGGCCATCTCGCTGACCCTGCCGTCGGCGGCGGGACCGGTGGAAATCCTTCGCGGGCTCGATGTACGGGTGCGAAGCGGCGAGCGTGTGGCGCTGGTCGGGCCGTCGGGTTGTGGGAAGTCCTCGCTGATCGCGGTGGCGGCCGGGCTGGAGCGCCCGACCGGCGGCAAGGTCGTTCTGTTCGGCCAGGATCTGGCGGGCCTCGATGAGGACGGCCGGGCGCGGTTGCGTCGGGGCCGGGTGTCGCTGGTCTTTCAGGGTTTCCACCTGCTGCCCAATATGACGGCCGAGGAAAACGTCGCCGCGCCGCTGGAGATCGCCCGCACGCCAGGCGCCACCGAGACCGCCCGGGTCTGGCTCGACCGGGTAGGGCTCGCCGCGCGGGGCCGGCACTATCCGCATCAGCTGTCCGGCGGCGAGCAGCAGCGGGTGGCCCTGGCCCGGGCGCTGGCCTGTCGGCCCGCCCTGCTGTTCGCCGACGAGCCCACCGGCAACCTCGACGCCGCCAACGCCGGCCATGTCGCCGACCTGATGTTCGACCTGGTGGCGCAGACGGGCGCCGCCCTGGTGCTGGTGACCCACGACGAGACGCTCGCCGCGCGCGCCGACCGGGCGGTGCGCCTGCGCGACGGCCGCGTTGTCGAGGCCGCATGACGCCGCTTTCCCTGCGCTTTGCCGGTCGTGAGCTGCGCGCGGGCGTACGGGGGTTCCGCATCTTCCTGGCCTGTCTGGCGCTGGGGGTGGCGGCCATCGCCGCGGCCGGTTCGACCGCCGAGGCGTTCCGGCGGGGCCTGGCCAGCCAGGCCAGCGAGATCCTCGGCGGCGATCTGGCCTTTTCCATCGGTCAGCGGCAGTTCACCCGCCCTGAGCGCGACGCCCTGGCGGCCCGGGGCCGGGTGTCGTTCTCGGTGGCCACCATCGCCATGGCCCAGGCGCCCGACGGCGAACGGCGGCTGATCCAGATGCGCGGGGTCAACACCGCCTATCCGCTGGCCGGGCAGGTGACTCTGCAAGGCGCGACCTCGCTGCAGGCGGCGATCGCCACCCGCGACGGGGTGGCCGGCGCGGTGGTCGAGCAGCCGTTGCTCGATCGGCTGCGCCTGAAGCTCGGCGATCGTTTCGTCGCCGGCAACCTGCCCTTGATCGTCCGGGGCGTGCTGATGGGCGAGCCGGACCGCTTGTCGCGCGGCTTTGCGCTCGGCCCCCGGGTGATCACCAATATCGCCGCGGTGGAGCAGGGCGGGTTTCTCGCGCCCGGCCTGCCGTTCGGCGAGACGGCGCGACTGGCGCTGCCGCCCGGAACCCCGCTGGAGGCGGCGAAGGCCGACCTGAAGCGGGTGCTCGACCCCAGGGTCCGGGTCCGCGACCGCGAGGACGCCGCGCCCGGCATCCACCGGCTGATCGACCAGCTGGAGTATTTCCTGGGCTTCATCGGCCTGGCCTCGCTGGTGGCCGGCGGACTGGGAGTGTTCGGCGCGGTCAGCGCCTATCTGGAGGTCCGCAAACCGGTCATCGCCACGCTGAAGGCGCTGGGGGCGGAGGGCGCGCTGGTGCGCGACATCTATCTGATCCAGATCGGCCTGCTGGCCGGGCTCGGCGTCGCCATCGGCCTGGGGATCGGGGCCATGGCGCCGCTGATCCTCGGCGCGCTGGTGCAGGACAAGCTGCCGATCCCGGCGCTGTTCGCGGTCTATCCCGGACCCCTGGCCAAGGCGGCGGCCTTCGGTCTGCTTTCGGCAGCGGCGTTTTCCCTGGCGCCCCTCGGCCGCGCGCGCTCGACGCCGCCGGCCTCCCTGTTCCGCAGCGATCTTTCCGGAACCCTGAAGCTGGGCCCGGAAATCGTCGGCGCCGTGTTGGCGGCGGCGGGCCTCGCGGCCCTGGCGGTGGCGACCGCGCCGACGCCGCTGGCGGCGGCGATCATGATCGCCGGCGTGGTGGTGGCCTTCGGCCTCCTGTGGGCGCTGGGCTGGGGCGCGGCGATCCTCGCCGGACGCGCCAGGGCGGGAGCCAGAGGGCCGCTCCGCATCGGCCTGGCCAACCTGGCCGGCCCGCACTCGGCGGCGCGGACCGCCTCGCCGGCCATCGGCCTTGGCGTGGCGCTGCTGGCCGCGGTGGTGCTGATCCAGTCGAGCCTGCTGGCCCAGGTGTCAGAGGTGGCGCCGCGCACCGCGCCGGCCCTGGTTTTCACCGACATCCCTGGCGAGCGCACCGCCGAGTTCGACGCCGCCGTCGCGCGCGCCTTCGGCCAGCCGCTGACGCCGAAGACTTACCTGCGCGAGCCGTTCGTCACCGGCCGGATCACCCGCGTGCGCGGGGCGCCCGTCGATCCCGCTCGACTGCCTCGCGCCGAGCGGTGGGCCTATGACAGCGATATCTCCATGTCGGCGATCGCCGCCGAACCCGACGGCGCGGGCATTGTCGAGGGCCGCTGGTGGCCCGCTGCCTACGCCGGCCCGCCGCTGCTGGCGCTTGATGTCAAGGCCGCCAAGGGCGCCAGGATCAAGCTCGGCGACACCGTCACCCTGTCGGCGCTGGGCCGCGACATCGAGGCCCGCGTGGCGGTGCTGCGCAAGGTCGATTTCGGTGGCTTCGGCGCGAGCTTCCCCCTCGTGCTGACCCCCTCGGCCTTCGCCGGCGCGGACCTGCGTCAGGTGGCCATCGCCAAGGCGTCGAAGGCTCAGGAAGCCGCGGTGATCCAGGCGCTCGGCCCGGCCTTTCCGCAGGTCAATGTGATCTCCGTGCGCGAACAGCTGGAGGCCGCCACCGACCTCTTCGACCGCCTGGCCCTGGCGGTGCGCGGCGCCGCGGCCGTGGCCGCGCTCGCCGGCCTGCTGGTGCTGACCGGGGCCATTGCGGCGCGCGCCCGGGCGCGGACCCGGGAAGCGGCGATCCTCAAGGTGCTGGGCGCCTCGCGGGCGCAGATCCTTGCCGCCTATGTGCTGGAATATGGCGTGGTGGGCTTGATCGCCGGGGCGGCGGGCGTGGCGCTCGGCTACGCGGCGGCCTGGCCGGTGGTGGTCAAGGTGTTCAAGGCCCAGTGGAGCCTGGACTGGGCCGGCGTCGCGGCCCTGCTGGCGGCCGCGGCCCTGGTCTCCGGCGTCGGCGGGCTGCTGGCCGCGTTCCAGGCGCTGTCCAAACGCCCGGCCCCGGCGCTGAGGGCGGACTAACCCTCGAACCCGCTGAGGTCCGGCATGCGGCCGTTCCAGCCGGACACCGTCTCGAAGGCCGCGCCCAGCGCCACCACCATGGCTTCGTCGCGGGGCCGGCCCAGGATCTGCAAGGCCGCGGGCAGGCCGCCCTGGGTCAGGCCGCAGGGCACGGTGATGCCCGGCAGGTCGAGGTAGTTGGCCGCGCGCGTCAGGCGGCTGAGCGGAGACGTGGTCTCGTCGATCTGGTCCAGCGGCGGGCTGGGGATCGGGCAGGTGGGGGTGACCAGTCCGTCATAGCCGGCCAGCCAGGCGTGGAACTGCTGCTGATCCTCGGCGCGCCGGGCGTGGGCCTGGGCCAGCTGTTCGTCGGAGACCTCGCGGCCGGCCTCGAAGCGTTTGACGATCCAGGGGTCCATGACCGCGCCATACGTCTCGATCCGCGTCCGCCAGATCCGCCAGCCCTCGGCGGCCATCAGCAGGCCGTTGGTGGCGAAGCTGTCCTCCAGCGCCCGGTGCGGCCGGACCATCTGTACGGTGACGCCGGTCTTGCGCAGCCGGTCCAGGGCCGCGAGATAGAGCCGGCCGACCTCGCGATCGACCTCGCCCAGGTGCTCCAGCGGGATCGCGGCCAGCCTTCGGCCGGCCACATCCAGGCCCAGGGCCGCCTCGGCGTCGAAGGCCGCGCGCACCGCCTCCGCGCCATCCGGGCCGGAGATTACGCCCAGCATCCGCGCCGCGGTCGCCACGTCCCGGGCCAGCGCGCCGACCGTGTCCAGCGGCGGACTGAGCGGATGGACGCCGACGAGACTGACCAGTCCGCGCCCGGGTTTCAGCCCGACCACGCCGCAGACCGCCGCCGGGATGCGCACCGAGCCGCCGGTGTCGCTGCCCAGGGCCGCGTCGCAGAGCCCGGCCGCCACGGCGACCGCCGAGCCTGACGACGATCCGCCCGGGGCGCGATGGGTCTTGGCGTCCCAGGGGTTCCACGGCGCGCCGACCGCCCGGTTGGTCCCCCAGCCGCCGTAGGCCAGCTCCACCGTGTGGGTCTTGCCTACCGCCCGCCAGCCGGCGTCCAGCAGCCGCTGCACGACCGCCGCATGGGACCCCGGATGCGCCGCCAGGGGAACCCGGGCGCCGCCGCCGGTGGGTGCGCCGGCGACGTCGAACAGATCCTTGATGGCGAAGGTCGGGCCGTCGCCGTCGCCGAGCGCCGGCTCGAACAGGCGCACGAAGGCTTTCAGCCGGCCGTCGTAGCGATGGATGCGCGTCAGGGCCTCTTCGGGCGACATCGGGCGTCCTTTGGCGGGCGTCACATCGCGCGCCGGCGGACTATTGCCGGTTGTGCGCCCGGAAACCAGATGACGCGCGCGCCGGGCTGTGGCTTTTCCTGATCATGGCCTCCGCCGCGCCCGATCCGCTTCGAACCACAGTCCGGTTCCTCGGCCGGGTGCTTGGCGACGTGATCCGCACCGAGGACGGCGAGGCGGTGTTCAGCCAGATCGAGGACATCCGCCAGGCTTCGGTGGCGTTTCACCGCGAGGGAACCACCAAGGCCGCCGGGCTGATGGCCGAGCGGCTGGGCGCGCTAAGCCTGACCGACACCGTGCGCTTCGCCCATTCCTTCGCCTGTTTCCTGCAGATCACCAATATCGCCGAGGACCAGATCCAGCGGCGGCGCGGGCGCGGCGGCGACAGCCGGCCCGACACGCTGGCCGGGGCGATCCGCGCGCTGGAGGCGCAAGGCACGGGCCTGGACGTGGTGGTCGACCTGCTGCGCCACGCCCTGATCGCCCCGGTGATCACCGCCCATCCCAGCGAGGTGCGCCGCAAGAGCGTGCTCGACCGCGTGGGGGCCATCGCCGACGACCTCGACGCCTTCGACCTTGCCGCGAGCCAGGACGACCGCGCGGTGATCGAGCGCGAGCTGGTCCGTCAGGTGTCGATCTTCTGGCGCACCCGCCTGTTGCGCTCAGTCAAGCCGGGGGTCGGCGACGAGATCGAGAACGCGGTCTCCTATTTCGAGCGCAGCTTCCTGCCGGAGCTGCCCAGGCTCTATGCGCACTGGCAGCAGGTGCTGGGCAATCCGGCGGACCTGACCAGCTTCCTGCGGGTGGGCTCCTGGGTCGGCGGCGACCGCGACGGCAACCCCTTTGTCACCGCCGATGTCCTGCGCCAGGCCATGGCGCGGCAGTCGCAGGCGGCGCTGCGGCTCTACCTTGAGGACATCCACGCCCTGGGCGCAGAGCTTTCGATGTCGGCCCGGCTGGCCGCCGTCACCCCGGCCTTGCAGGCCCTGGCCGACGCCGCCCACGACGCCTCGCCGCACCGCGCCGACGAGCCCTATCGCCAGGCGCTGACCGGCATCTACGCCCGCCTGGCCGCGACCTATCTGCGCCTCATCGGCGAACCGCCACCGCGCAGCCCCGCCGCCGTCGCCACGGCCTACGACACCCCCGACGAGCTCAAGGCCGACCTGACCACGGTGCTGGCCAGCCTGGTCGAAATGCATGGCGCGGCCTTCGCGGAGGGGCCGTTGCCGGACCTGATCCGGGCGGTGGACACCTTCGGCTTCCACCTGGCCCGGCTGGACCTGCGGCAGAACTCATCCGTCCACGCCCGGACCGTCGCCGAGCTCCTGAAGGTCGCCGGCGTGGCCGCGGACTACGAGGCGCTGGACGAGGCGGCGCGCCGCGCGCTGCTGATCGGCGAACTCAGCCACGGCCGGCCGCTGCACTCGCCCTTCGCCGACTACTCAGAGGAGACCCGGCGCGAGATCGCCGTGCTGACCGCCGCGGCCGAGGTCAAGCGGCTCTACGGCCGCGACTCGATCCGGGCTTACATCGTCTCGAACACCACCTCGGTCTCCGACCTGCTGGAGGTCTATCTGCTGCTGAAGGAGGTGGGCCTGTTCACGCCGGGCGACCCGCCGCGCACCGCCCCGAGGGCCCAGGTGTTCGCCGAACCGCTGTTCGAGACCATCGACGACCTGCGCGCCGCGCCGGAAACCCTGAAGACCTATCTCTCGCTACCGCTGATCCGCCAGCTCGTCGAGCCGATCGGCCTGCAGGAGGTGATGATCGGCTATTCGGATAGCAACAAGGACGGCAGCTACCTGACCTCGACCTGGGAACTCTATCAGACCTCGCGCGCGTTGGGCCGCGTCGCCCGCGACGAGGGGCTGCGGCTGCAGCTGTTCCACGGCCGGGGCGGGGCCGTGGGCCGGGGCGGCGGGTCGAGCTTCGAGGCGATCCTCGCCCAGCCGGCGGGTACGGTGAACGGCCGCATCCGCATCACCGAACAGGGCGAGGTGGTGGCCAACAAATACGCCGACCCGGAGCTGGCGCGCCAAAGCCTGGAGACGCTGACCGCGGGCGTGGTGCTGGCCTCGCTGCGCAAGTCCGCGGAGGCCGACCTGTCGGCAGCGCAGGCCAGGACGATGGGGGCGCTGTCGCGGGGTTCGATGGCCGCCTATCGCGCGCTGGTTCACGAGACGCCGGGCTTCGTCGATTACTTCTATGCCGCCACCCCGATCAGCGAGATCGCCGACCTCAACATCGGCAGCCGCCCGACCTCGCGGCAAGCGACCCGCAGCATCGCGGGCCTGCGGGCCATTCCGTGGGTGTTTTCCTGGGCGCAGAGCCGGGCCATGCTGCCGGGCTGGTATGGCTTCGGCTCGGCGGTGCGCGATGCGGGCGTGCCCCTGCCGGCGCTTGCCGACCTGCATGACAGCTGGCCGTTCTTTTCCTCGGCGCTGGCCAATATGGAGATGGTGCTGGCCAAGACCGACATGGCCATCGCCGCACGCTATGCGGCGCTGGTCGAGGACCGCGCCCTGGCCGACGCCGTGTTCGGCCAGATCCGCGCCGAATGGGAGCGGACCACCCAGGCCTTGCTGGCGATCACCGGCCAGACCACCCTGCTGGACAAGAATCCCGACCTCGCCGCCGTGATCCGCTCGCGCATGCCCTATATCGACCCGCTCAATCACCTGCAGATCGAACTGATCCGCCGCCGTCGGCGCGGCGACGCGGACGACGCGGTGAGGGAGGGCATTCACCTGACCATCAACGGCGTGGCGGCGGGGCTGCGGAACACGGGATGAACCTCTACGACCGCCTCGCGGCAGGGTTCCCGCCTGATCGCAACCGTCCGGCCTTCCGGCTCGGCGACGGCTCGGCGGTCACCTATGGCGCGCTTGAGGCCAGTGTCGGCCAGGTCGCCGGCCAGCTGATCGCTAAGGAGGTCCGGCCCGGCGACCGGGTCGCCCTGCAGGCCGAGAAGTCCGTCGCGGGGGTGACGATCTACCTCGCGACTCTGAAGGTCGGCGCGGTGTTCCTCCCGCTCAACGCCGCCTATACGCCGGCCGAAGTCGATTATTTCGCGGCAGACGCCGAGCCCGCGCTGTTCATCACCGATGCCGAGGCGTTCGTCGCCGAAGCCGCGTCCGCCGCGCCCCTCAGCTCGACGGTCGCCCGCGCCGCCGACGATCTCGCCGCGATCATCTACACCTCCGGCACTACCGGGCGGTCCAAGGGCGCGATGCTGAGCCATGGCGCCCTGGCCGCCAACGCCGTGGCCCTGCACGAGATCTGGGGGTTCACGCCCGACGATGTACTGCTCCACGCCCTGCCGATCTTTCACGTCCACGGCCTGTTCGTCGCCCTGCATTGCGCGTTTCTCAGCGGCGCCGCGATGGTCTGGCTGCCCAGGTTCGACGACGCCCAGGTTTTGGCGGGTCTGGCGAAGTCGACCGTGATGATGGGGGTCCCGACCTTCTACACGCGGCTGCTGGCCAATCCCGGCTTCACCCGCGAGCGGGCGGCGCACATGCGGCTGTTCGTCTGCGGATCCGCCCCCCTGCTGGACTCCACATTTGCCGAGTTCGAGGAGCGGACGGGTCAGCGCATCCTGGAGCGCTACGGGATGAGCGAGGCGGTGATCATCACCTCCAACCCGCTCGACGGCGAGCGGATCGCGGGCAGCGTCGGCTATCCGCTGCCCGGCGTCGAATTGCGGATCGGTGGCGGCGGGGACACTGGCGTCATCGAAATCCGCGGGCCCAGCGTGTTTTCCGCCTATTGGCGGATGCCAAAAAAGACCGCCGAGGAGTTCACCGCCGACGGCTTCTTCATCACCGGCGACGTGGGCCGCCAGGACCCCGACGGCCGGGTCTGGATCAGCGGCCGGGCGAAGGACCTGATCATCACAGGCGGCTACAACGTCTATCCCAAGGAGGTCGAACTGGTGCTGGATGCGCTGCCCGGCGTCACCGAGAGCGCGGTGATCGGCGCGCCACACCGGGATTTCGGCGAGGGCGTGCTGGCCGTGGTGATCGGTCAGGGTGATGAAGCGGCCCTGATCGCCGCCTGCCGCGAACGGCTGGCGGCCTACAAGGCGCCCAAGCGGATCGTCTTCGTCGACGACCTGCCGCGCAACGCCATGGGCAAGGTGCAAAAGAACCTGCTACGCGAGCGCTACACGGACCTGTTCAAGGTCGGCTGAAGACATATTGGGACACGCATGGACCTGCAACTGAAGGGCAAGACCGCCGTGGTGACCGGCGGCACGCGCGGCATCGGCCGCAGCATCGCGGAATGCTTTGCCGACGAGGGCGCCAACGTGGCCATCTGCGCGCGCAACACCGAGCAGATCGCCGAGACGGTCAAGGCGCTCGAGGGTCGGGGCGTCACGGCCTGGGGCGCGGTGGTGGATATCGCCGACGGCCCGGCGCTGCAGGCGTTCATCCGCGAGGCCGGCGAAAAGCTGGGCGGCATCGACGTCCTGGTCTCCAACGCCAGCGCCCTGGTGCAGGGCAATGCCGAGCCCGACTGGCAGGCGATGTTCGACATCGACATGCTGGGGGCGATTCGCACGTGGGAGGCGGCCAAGCCGTACCTGGAAGCCGCCGCGGCCAGGCGCGGCGACGCGGCCTTCATCATCATCTCGTCGGTTTCGGCGGTGAATTCGGACAACCCGTCGGCCTATGGCGCCATGAAGGCGGCCCTGATCCACTTCGCCAAGGGCGTGGCGCGGCAGAACGCGGCGGGCAGGATCCGCTGCAATGTGGTCTCGCCGGGCACGGTGTTCTTCGACGGGGGCGCCTGGGACAAGGTCAAGACCAATATGCCGGGCTTCTTCGACCAGATGATCAAGCGCAACCCCACCGGCCGGATGGCGACGCCCGAGGAAATCGCCGCGGCCACGGTGTTCCTGGCCAGCCCGCGCTCGACCTTCACCACCGGCATCAACATGATCGTCGACGGGGCCATTACCCAGCGAGTGAACTACTAGCCGCGAGCGCCTCCCCACGGCAGCCAGGAGCCCCCCTTGCGCTATGTCCGAATGCCCATCGAGGTGGAGAGCCCGGAGGAGTACGGCTACGCCCGCATCCGGTTCAACCTGTCGGAAAGCTCGATCGCCGACCGGCGGCTTTCCGATCTCGGCCTGACCCTCCCCGACATGCCGCTGCTCTATGGCGAGCATCGCGGCCGCGAACGGCTGCGCGAGCTGATCGCGGCGCAAGGCGAGGGGCTCTCGGCGGCCGACGTGCTGGTCACCGCCGGGGCGGCAGGCGCGCTGTTCATCGTCGCCACGGCCCTGCTGAGCCGGGACGATCATCTGGTGGTGATCCGGCCGAACTACGCCACCAACCTGGAGACGCCGCGCGCCATCGGCTGCGCGGTGACCCCCATCGACCTGGTGTTCGAGGACGGTTTCCGCCTGAACCTTGACCGGGTCGCCGCCGCGCTGACGCCCCGGACCCGGCTGGTCAGCGTCACCTGCCCGCACAATCCGACCGGGGTGATGCTGGGCGAGGCCGAGCTGCGGGCGCTGGTCGATCTCACCGCCCGCCATGGCTGCCGGCTGCTGGTCGACGAAACCTATCGCGACCTGTCGTTCGCTGCGCCGCTGCCGCTGGCGGCCGCGCTGGGCGCCCATGTGATCGGGGTCTCCTCGCTGTCCAAGGCCTATGGCGTGCCGGGGATCCGCGCCGGCTGGCTGATCACCCGCGACCCGGCGCTGCAGGAACTGTTCCTGGCGGCCCACGAGCAGATCAACATCTGCGGCAGCGTCATCGACGAATGGATCGCCGAGCAAGTGCTCGAACGCCGGCGCGAGATCCTGGGTCCCACCCTGACCGAGATGCGCCGCCGGCTGGCCCAGGTCAGCGCCTGGATGGCGGGAGAGGACCGGCTGGAATGGGTCGCGCCGTCAGGCGGGGTGGTCTGTTTCCCCCGCATGGTCGCCGAGCCGCCGGGCGGAACCGAAGCCTTCTATCGCCGCCTGCTGGAAGATCACGGCGCCTATGTCGGGCCAGGCCACTGGTTCGAGATGCCCGACACTCACTTTCGGGTGGGCTATGGCTGGCCCACCGCTGAGGAGCTCGAGGGGGGGTTGGCCGCGATTTCCGCCGCCCTGCGCGGCTGACACCCGGCGAGGCGGCGATGAACGGCAGATAACTCCGCTCCCAGGCGCCATTCAGTTGCTTAGGTATCTACTCCAGTTCAAGACGGGTCTCCCGAGGGATGCCAGTCGCAACAGAGGATTGGAGAAAGACATGAAAGTCGCCGCTATTTCTGGCGCCGTGATCGCCGCCTTGGCGGCCGCCGGTGTCGCGACCCCCACCTTGGCGCAGTCGTATGGCCACGCCCGTGACTCCGGCTGCCGCAGCGATGGCACGGCCGGGACCGTCATCGGCGGCATAGCCGGCGCCATCCTGGGCTCCAATCTCGCCGCCCACCACGGCGGCCGGGCTGGCGGCGCGGCCATCGGCGGCGTCGCCGGGGCGCTGATCGGCAACAGTGTCGCCCGCGGGTCCTGCGGCGATCGCGGTCACAGCAGCCGCTATTCGTCCGCCCCGGCCTACAGCAGCGGCTATTACAGCCAACCCGACTACGGCTATGGCTACGCGCAGCCCGCCTACGGCTACGCCCAGCCGAGCTACGTCTATGTCCAGCCGAGCTACGGCGCCTATCGGGGCGGCTATGGCGATTACTACGGCGACAACGGCTACGGCGGCTACCGCGACCATGGCGACGATCATCACGGCCACGACGACCATCACGGCCACGACGATCATCGCGACAACACCCGGGACGGCGACGACTGACACCTGATTGTCTGTCCGATCTGAGCGGCGGCCGCATCCCAGCCAGGGTGCGGCCGCAGCCGTCTTTGCGGGTCTTGCGGACCGCCGTCAGGCAGGCTCAAGAAGGCGGCATGGACAACCTCTTCTTCGACCTGCGCGCGACGCACAATCCGCACCGCTGGTTCATGCCGCTGAGCCCCGGGGTCTGCGTCGGGCCGCCGGACAACATGTTCATGTTCGGCGGCGTCGGCCTGGCGTCGGCCATCGCGGCGATGGAACGCACCACCGGCCGGCCGCTGATCTGGGCGACGGCCCAGTATCTTTCCTATGCCCGGCCGCCCAGTGTCGTCGATCTGGATGTGCGTGTCCCGGCCGCCGGCAAATACAACAGCCAGGCGCGGGTGGTCGGCCATGTGGGCGACACGGAAATTTTCACCGTCAACGCCGCGCTCGGCGCACGGCCCAGCGATCTGTCCCGCCAATGGCTGGCCATGCCCGACGCCCCGCCGCCGGAGGACTGCGAACCGGGCGACCACTGGCGCGGCGCGACGGGCCTGCACAGCCGCATCGAGGTGCGCGTCGCCAAGGGTCACTACGGCGGCGACCGGGTGGGCAACCCTGAGGAAGACGGCCGGTCCCTGTTGTGGATCCGGCCGCGCGAGCGGTTCGCCGTCGACGCCCCGATGCTGGCGATCATGGCCGACCATGTGCCGTCGGGGATCGGCAACGCCCTGGGTCAGAACGCCGGCGGCAATAGCCTGGACAACACCCTGCGCATCCGCCGGATCGTGCCGACGGAGTGGGTGCTCTGCGACATCCGCATCATGGGCGTCCATGGCGGGTTCGGGCACGGCGCGATGTATATGTTCGCCCAGGATGGGGAATTGATGGCCACGGCCAGCCAGTCGCTGATCGTCCGCGTGCGCGAGCGGCCGGAGGATCGGTAGCGGTCTTTTCGAGCCCCTGGCTCAGGTCCGCGCGGGGATGATCACGGGCAGGGTCTCGTAGCCCTTCACGAAGCTAGAATAGACGCGCTTGGGTTCGCCGACGACCTGGATCAGCGGGAAGCGCTTGAGGATCTCTTCCCAGATCACCTTCAGCTGCAGTTCGGCCAGCCGGTTGCCGACGCAGCGATGGATGCCGAAGCCGAAAGAGATGTGCGTGCGGGGCCGCTCGCGGTCGATGATGTAGGCGTTCGGATTGTCGATCACCTCTTCGTCGCGGTTGCCCGAGACGTACCACATGATGACCTTGTCGCCCTTACGGATGGTCTTGCCCTGGAACTCGAAGTCGCGCAACGCGCGGCGGCGCATGTGGGCCAGCGGGGTTTGCCAGCGGATTGTCTCGGAGACCATCGAAGGGATGAGATCGGGATTGGCGCGCAGCTTGGCGTACTGGTCCGGGTTCTGGTTGAGCGCCAGGATCGAGCCGGAGATGGTGTTGCGGGTGGTGTCGTTGCCGCCGACGGTCAGGAGCACGATGTTGCCGAAATACTCACGCGGCTCCATGGTCCGCGTCGCCTCGCCATGCGCCAGCATCGACACCAGGTCGCCCGTCGGCGGCGCATTGACCCGCTGGTTCCACAGTTGCGTGAAATAGGCGTGGTACTCGACGAAGATTTCCATCTTCTGCTCGATGGTATCCACCAGGCCCTGACCCGGGGCGGCGGTGACCACGTCGGACCAGTAGATCAGCTTGCGGCGATCCTCCTGCGGCATGCCGAACAGGGTCGCCAGCGTCATGCCGGTGAGTTCCTTGGAGACCTTGTCGACCCAGTCGAACTCCTCGCCGATCGGCAGGGCGTCGAGGATCGAGGCGGCGCGCTCGCGGATCAGCGGCTCCATCACCTGCAGGTTCATCGGCGAGACCGCGGGACTGACCACCTTGCGCTGCACGTCGTGCTTGGGCGGGTCCATGGCGATGAACATCGGCAGCGGCCCGGCGCCCTCCGTCTGTTCGGCGATGGTGATGCCGCCTTCTGACGAGAACACCTGATGATTGGTGTCTATCGACATGATATCGTTGTATTTCGTGATCGACCAATAGGGTCCGAACTCGTGCTCCTCGGTATAGTGCACGGGGTCTTCGGCGCGCAGGCGCTCGAAGATCGGCCACATGGTGTCGGCCTGGAACAGGGCCGGCTGGGCCGGGTTGAGCTTCGCCAGGGGGGTTGCGTAGGCGTCCTCGCGAGCCTGTGCGAGGTTTGCCAGATTGCCGTCCGCCATGATGCGTCCTCCCGATTTCGACCCGATTTTAGCATTGCATAGATCGCAAAGTGACGCCTGCGTCAACTTCTCGGGAAACGCTCCCGGGCGCTGGAGGCCGCCGGTGTGGCGTGAGACAAGCGCGGTGTGCCCGAGCTGATCCGCATCGACGACCCCGACGATCCCCGACTGGCGGACTACCGCGCGGTGCGCGAGCGCGATCTGGTGGGCCGCGGCAAGGGGTTCATCGCCGAGGGACAGGTGGTGCTAGAGAAACTGATCCAGGCGGGCCGCCACCCCTTGAGATCGGTGCTGGTGGCCGACAAGCGGGTGGACGCCCTGGCGTCGCTGTTCGTGGGCCTGCCCGCGCAGCTTCCGATTTACGCCGCGGGGCAGGGCGTGATGGACGCCGTGGCGGGCTTTCCCATCCATCGCGGGCTGCTGGCGGCCGGGACCCGCGCGGAGATGGGGTTCGCGCAGGTGCTGCGGGCGCTTCCGGCCAGGGCCCTGGTGGTTTTCCTGGTGGGCATCGCCAATCACGACAACATGGGCGGCCTGTTCCGCAACGCCGCGGCCTTCGGCGCCGACGCCGTGCTGCTCGATGACGGCTGCTGCGATCCGCTCTATCGCAAGGCGATCCGGGTCTCGGTGGGCGCGGCTCTGACTACGCCCTTCGCCCGGGGCGGGCCGGCGGCGGCGATGGCGGCGGCGCTGAAAGCGGCGGGTTTTTCCCTGGTCGCCCTGTCACCGCGCGGCGAGGTCGACCTGCGCGACGTGGCGCCCGCCGCGCGCACGGCGATCCTGTTCGGCGCCGAGGGTCCGGGGTTGTCGCCGCAGATCCTGGCCCTGGCGCAGACCGTGCGCATACCGATGTCCGGCGACTTCGATTCCCTCAACGTCGCCACCGCCAGCGGCATCGTGCTGCATCACCTGGCGTCCGCGCCGAAGGCGTAGCCGGAGATCGTCACGTCCATGACCGTGTCGCGAAAGCTGAGCCGTCCCGGCTCGCCGCGCGCCGCGCCGGCGGCCACGAACAGCGGCGCCAGGTGCTCCTCCCGAGGATGGGCGTCGCGGGCGTAGGGCCCACGGTCCCAGTGGCGGATGGCCTCGTCCCGGCCGGCCGGATCGGCCATGGCCTCGCCCAGCCAGGCGTCGAACGCCTGCGACCTGGCGGTGAAGGCCGGCGAGAAGCCGCCCATGTTGTGCCAGCTCATCCCCGAGCCGACGATCAGCACACCCTCGTCGCGCAGCGGCGCCAGGGCGCTGCCGGCGGCCAGGTGCGCTGCGGGATCGAGGTCGGCGCGCAACGACAGCTGCACCACGGGTATATCGGCGTCCGGGGTCGCCAGCAGCAGCGGCACGAAGACCCCGTGGTCATAGCCTCGCGTGGCGTCCTGCGCCGTTGGGAAGCCTGCGCCGCGCAACAGCGCCTGGACCCGCGCCGCCAGGGCCGGCGAGCCCGGCGCGTTGAAGGCCAGCCGGTAGGTGTGCTCGGGAAAGCCATTATAATCGAACAGCATCGGCGGCGCCGGCGCCGAGCCCACCGTGAAAACCGGCGCTTCCCAGTGGCCGGAGATTATCAGGATCGCCTTGGGCCGCTCCGGCAGGTCGGCGATCAGGCCCTTGAGCCAGGCCGCCGTCGCGTCCCAGGTGTCGGCGGGGCCGCGCGTCCAGTCCATGAAGAAACAGGGCCCGGCGCCGTGCGGGATGTAGAGGGTGGGAAGGGTCATGCGAACCTCGGTCTTGGGGTCAGGATCAGGCCGCGGCCTTGCCGGCCAGTATCGTCTCGATCCAGGCGCTGAACGCCTTGCCATAGGTGGTCAGGAACGCGGCGGTCCCATCATTGGCAAGTTCGCCCGCCTCGTTGAACAGCGAAAACGCGTTGCCGACATAGGCCTCGCTGGTGAGCACGGGCACGTTCAGGAATACCAGCGACTGGCGCAGGTGATGGTTGGCGCCGAAGCCGCCGACGCCGCCCGGCGAGACGCTGACCACAGCGCCGGGCTTGCCATTCCAGACGCTGGAGCCATAGGGCCGCGAGCCCACGTCGATGGCGTTCTTAAGTGCGGCGGGGACGGAGCGGTTGTATTCCGGGGTGACGAACAGCACCGCGTCGGCCGCCGCGATCTTCGCGCGGAACGCCACCCATTCGGCGGTGGGCGTGGCCTCCAGGTCCTGGTTGAACAGCTGCAGGCCACCGATCTCGACCTCGCTGAACGTCAGGTCTGGCGTCAGTTTTTCGAACGCGTGCGCGAGCTTGCGGCTCACAGAGTCCTTGCGGAGGCTGCCGACAATGACGGCGACGCTGCGGGGTTGGGTCATCGGGTGGTCCTCTATGGTTGTGGACATCTGTTGCGATAGGAGATGGACCCGCGCCGCGACGTTGATAATCCGGCGCTGGCGCATAAATGTGTTTCCGGCACGGAAGTAATCGCATGGACCGCTTCGATGAGATCTCAGCCTTCGCCGCGGTGGCCGACGCGCGCAGCTTCACCCAAGGGGCGCGGCGGCTGGGCGTGTCGGGCGCTCAGGTGTCCAAGCTGGTGGCCCGGCTGGAGAACCGGCTGGGCGCGCGCCTGCTCAACCGCACCACCCGCGACGTCTCGCTGACCGACACCGGCCGGGCCTATCTGGAGCGGGCGCGGGTGCTGCTGGAGGATTTCGAGACGCTGGAGGGGTCGGTGCGCGACCAGAGCGGGCCGCGCGGCCTGCTCAAGGTCTCGGCCCCGGTGTCGTTCGGGGCGAGCCAGCTGACCCCGGCGCTGCTGGACTTCGCCTGCGCCTATCGCGATGTGTCCCTGGACGTCTCGGCGACCGACCGGATGGTCAATCTGGTGGAGGAAGGCTTCGACGTCGGCGTGCGCATCGGCCTGCTGGGCGACTCGTCGGTGATCGCGCGCAAGCTGGCGGCCGTGCGGATCGTCACCTGCGCGGCGCCTGACTATCTCGCCCGGGCCGGCGCGCCGACCACGCCGGCGGATCTCGGGGCTCACGAGGCGATCCTCGACACCAACGCCCGCGACCCGCTGGTTTGGCGCTATGGCCCGATGAACGATCGCCACGAGGTCCGCGTCCACGGCCGGATGAGCTTCAGCGGCGCGGACGCCTGCGTCGCGGCCGCCCGGCGAGGCTTGGGCGTCACCCGCACCCCGGCCTTCGCCGCCGCCGAGGATCTGCGCGCCGGCCGCCTGGTCCCGTTGCTGTGCGCCTGGGAGCCGGAGATGATCTTCGTCCACGCGGTCTATCCGCACGCCCGCCACCTGGCCGCCAAGGTCAGGGTGTTCGTCGATTTTCTGGCCGCGCGCTACGCCGGCGAGCCGGAGTGGCACCAGGGCTGGGGCGCCGCGCACCCGGCCTCTTGAGGCGTCGCTTCCTAGGCGTCAGCGGGTCTTGGCGGCCAGCCGTTCGGCCAGGTACCGCCGCAGCGCGCTCGACGGCTCGTCGCCCGTCCAGGCCTGTTCGAAGGCGTCGACTCCGGCGGCGATCGCCGCGCTCATCGGCAGCTCCTCCCAGCGCTGCATCAGGGTCTTCTGGATCCACACCGCCTGCGGCTCAGCCTCCAGCAGCTTCCCCAACAGGGCGTCGACGGCGGCGGGGAGGGCGGCGGGCGCGTGGATTTCCTCGACCAGTCCCCAGGCCAGCGCGTCGGCCGCCCCGAAGGTCTCGCCGGTCATCAGGATCCGCCGCGTGCGGCCCCAGCCGATCAGCGAGGGCAGCAGGGCCGCTTCGACCACCGAGGGAAGGCCCAGCCTCACCTCCGGCATGCCGAACATCGAGCTGTCGGTTGCCAGCCGCAGGTCGCAGGCCGCGGCCACCTCCAGCCCCGCGCCCAGGCACCAGCCGTCGATGGCCGCGATCACCGGAACCGGCGTGTCGCGGATCGCCCGGCAGCAGCCATGAACCTTGAGGATGAAGTCCCGCGCCTGCGCCGGACCGGCCAGCGCGGCCATCTCATCGATGTCCGCCCCGCCGATGAAGGCCTTGCCGCCGGCGCCGGCCAGCACGACCGCCCGCACGCTCGCATCGATCGCCAGCTCGGCGAACCGTGCGACCAGCTGTCCCATGACCTCCGACGACAGGCTGTTCAGCTTCTTTCGGTTGTCGAGGGTGACAAAGGCGACCCGACCGCGCGGGTGATCCTCATAGCGGACCGCGACGTAGGCGATCATTGTGCGGCAGGCATCTTGGCGGTCCACCCGGAGCGCGGAAAAGCCTCCAGCCACCCGAACACAACCGCCTTGAGCGCGATCCGGTGGTCGCAGAACGCGCGGTCGGTTGGCAGGGTGACGTTCATGTCGTGGCCGCCGCTCGGCATAGGCGCCTGCGGGGGCTCGCGGCGGATAGGTCTCGTGCGGCGCCGCATGTCGCCTCCCGGTGCGGCCGGAAGCGGCCCCCCGCCTGTCTAGGTCCGCCGACCGCGTTGGGCAATCGCCCTGCGGCGCGCCGCCGCCTACTGGACGGCCTTGCCCTGGCTGGTGTCCATCCGGGCTGCGAGCTCGTCCTTGCGCGCCTGCATCCGTGCGCCGACAGCCCTCAGGTCCATCTCGGTCTTCTGGACCTTGGGGAAGTAGTCTTCTTCCTCTTCTTCGACGTGGTGCTCGATCTGCTCGCCGAGCACCTTGACCTTGGCGTCGAAGAGATCTTCGCCGGCCTTCATGGCCTCGATCTCGTCCATCAGGTCCCTGGCCGCGGCGTGCTCGACCACCGCCTCGTCGACGATGTCCTCGTTCTTCAGAAAGTCGCGGCTGATCGGGTAGAAGATCTCTTCCTCGATGGTCATGTGGATGCGCAGCTCCAGGCAGATCCTGTCGGCCAGCGCCGTCTTGCGATCCTCATCCCTGGCGGTCTCGAACTGAGCGAACAGCTTCTCAACCGCGCGGTGATCGGCCTTGAGCAGCGCAATGGCGTCAGGACCCTTGCCGGCTGTCGACGTCGTGGCGGTCTTGATCGGGGTCCTTTTGGCGGTCGAGGGGGTGGTCGTGGCCATGGGGTGTTCTCCGGTCCTGCAACTGGGGAGCCCGCGCCCCCCTTGGTCGTGTGAACCCCCGGACGGGATCGCAGTTCCACTTGATTTTCCGCTCGGCTACGGCTGGTTAGGGCGATGAGCCGGGGCGCCGAAGTCATGGTGGCGGGCGCGGGCGCGCTGGGGCTGAGCCTGGCGCTGGCGCTCGCCGACGCGGGCTGCCGGGTGACCGTCTGCGATCCCGCCGGAGAACCCCGTGCTTCGGCCGTCGCGGCCGGGATGCTCGCCCCGGTGTTCGAGGCCGTGTTCGACGCCGGGGCGGCCGGCGATCTGGATCTGCTGCTGGCCGCGCGCAACCTGTGGCCAGCCCTGGCCGCCCGCACGGGCATCGCCATCGACCGGTCGGGCGCCGCGGCGGTGGGATCGCAGGCCTGGCTGGCCACGGTGCGGGCCGGGCTGACGCGCCTGGGTCTGCACGGCGCGGACCTGCCACGCGAGATGCTCGGGGACCTTGCGCCCGGGCTGGCCCCGGGGCTCCAGGGGCTGCTGGTGCGCGAGGACTGGCGGCTGGAGCCGCGCCCGGCCCTGGCCGCCCTGCGGCGCGCGGCAGGCGAGGCGGGGGTCGGTTTTCGCGCCGAGCGGGTCACGGCCCGGGGCGGGGCGGATATCCTGGTGGTCGCCACGGGCGCCGATCAGGGCCTGGCCGTCGCCCTTCCGCAACTTGGCGCCCTGACGCCGATCAAGGGCCAGATCCTGCGGTTCGCGGAGCAGGGCGCGGGCCGGCTCAGCCTGCGCGGCCAGGGGGCCTACGCCGTGCCGGCCGGCGGTGGATTGGCGGTCGGCGCGACCATGGAGCCGGGCCTGGCCGACATCGCGATCGACCCTGTGGCCCTGGCCCCGCTGTCGCGGGCGGCGGAGTGGATGTTCCCGGACCTGGTCGGCATGACCTCCAGCGCCTCGGCCGGCGTCCGGGCGGCGACCCCCGACGGCCTGCCGATGGTCGGATTTTCCACGACGCCGGGGGTCATCCTGGCGGTCGGCGCGCGGCGCAATGGCTGGCTGCTGGCCCCGCTGGTCGCCCAGATCGTGACGGCTTGCGTCACGGGCCGCGATCCTGGCCCCTATGCGCGGCGCCTTGACCCCGGCCGCTTTGCGAGGACGCCATGAACGGCTTCTGGTTCACCGACGAGCAACAGGCGATCCGCGACGGGGTGCTGAAGCTCTGCGCGCGCTTCGACGCGGGCTATTGGCGCAGGGTCGATGAGAGCGGCGATTTCCCCGAGGCGTTCGTCACCGCGATGACGCAGGCCGGCTGGCTGGGCGCGGCCATGCCCGTCGAGCTTGGCGGGTCGGGTCTGGGCCTCACCGAGGCCGCCATCGCCATGCAGGCGGTGGCCGAGAGCGGGGCGGGGTTTTCCGGCGCCAGCGCGCTGCACCTGAACATCTTCGGCCCCATGCCCCTGGCGAAATTCGGCACGGACGAGCAGAAGACCCGGCTGATCCCGCGGCTGATTTCCGGCCAGGACCGGATGTGTTTCGGGGTCACCGAGCCCGACGCCGGCCTCGACACCACCAGCCTGACCACCCGCGCGGTCCGCACCAACGACGGCTATGTCATCCGCGGCCGCAAGATGTGGACGACCATGGCGCAGCGGGCGACCAAGATGCTGATCGTCGCGCGCACCACACCGCGCGCCGAGGTCGCCAAGGCCACCGACGGCATCAGCCTGTTCTACGTCGACTTCGATCGCGAGAAGATCCAGGCCACGCCGATCCCCAAGATGGGCCGCAAGGCGGTGGAGTCCAACGCGGTGTTCATCGACGACCTGCATGTGCCCGCCGACGCCCTGGTGGGCGAGGAGGGGCGGGGCTTCTACTACCTTCTGGAGGGGCTCAATCCCGAGCGGGTGCTGATCGGCGCCGAGGCGGTGGGCCTGGGCCGCGCGGCGCTGAACCGGGCCGCCGGCTATGCGCGGGAGCGCGTGGTCTTCGGCCGGCCGATCGGCCAGAACCAGGGCGTCGCCCACCCCCTGGCGCGCGCCTGGATGGACCTGGAGGCGGCCAACCTGATGGCCTTCAAGGCCGCCGCCCTGCACGACGCCGGGCGCGACTGCGCGGCCGAGGCCAACGCCGCCAAATATCTGGGCGGGGAGGCGGGGTTTCGCGCCTGCGAGACCGCGGTCCTGACCCACGGCGGCATGGGCTACGCCAAGGAGTATGACGTCGAGCGCTACTTCCGCGAGTCGATGATCGCGCGCATTGCTCCGGTCAGCCGCGAGATGATCTTCAATTTCATCGCCGAACGCGTGCTGGGGCAGGCGAAGAGTTACTGAGGGGCGGGTCGCCCGACCTGTCGCGCCGGTGAACGATCCGGTTCCGCGACCGTTCACGTCCGATGACGGATAGTCCTCGAGCAAGTTCCGAGGGACAGGGCGGAACGGTGAAGCTAGCTACGGGTTTCAATGTGATGACCTATCGCCATCTTTTCCTGACCGCCGCCGCCACAAGCCTGATGCTCGCCGCGTGCACCCAGCAATCCACCGCGCCCGCCACCGGCGCACCGATCGCCAGCTTGCCCCTGGCCCAGGCCGCGCCGCCGCCCGAGATCGCGGCGCCCTATGCCAACGCTCTGCCGCCGGCGCCGCCGATCCGCCGCGCCGTGCAGCCGCGCCGGCCGGTCTACGCCTATGTCGACGACGCCTACCGGATGAGCCACGCCTTCGCCGACAGCCCGCCAGACTACACGGTCGCCTACCAGGGCGAGCGCCCCTACGTCTGGCGTTCCACGGGCGGCGAGTATCGGGTGGTCGAGCAGACCCCGGACGGCGAGCGTGAGTATTTCTACCGTGGCGACAGCGACTATCCGTTCCTGGTCCGCGACAGCCGCAATTCCTATGCCTATGACAACGACCAGCTGGTTGAAGTCTACGACACTTACGGTCGGCCCTACCCGAACTACGCCCCGTCATTCCTGGACATCGCCGCGCGCTACCTGTTCCGCGCACGCGGCCTGCACAGCGCCGCGTTGCACGAGCAGCGGCAGGCCGCCTACGCCGGCGACTGGCGGGCCCGCCGCGACGCGGTCCTGGCCCCGCAGCAGACGTGGGGGGCAGAACGGCAGCGCAATCCCGACTGGCGGCGCATCCACGACGAGCGGCTCCAGCAACAGCCGCAGCAGCAGGTCATCTGGCAGCAGGAGCGCCAGCAGCGACTGGCCTGGGCCGCCCGCGCCGCCCCGATCGTCGCCGCGGCTCCGATCGCGCCGCCGCGCGATGGGCGTCCGCCGGACGGCCTCGGCGGCTTTGCAGGCGGCCGCGCCCAGGCCGAGGCCCGGGCCCGACAGCAGCAACAGAACCAAGCCCAAGCCGAAGCCCAGGCGCAAGCCGGACTACGCGCCCAGGCTGAGGCCCAGCGCCAGCAACAAGCTCAGGCGCAGGCGCAGGACAGCCAGAGGCGTGTCCAGGCCGACCTAGCCCAGCGGGCCCAGGCCCAGGCGGCGAACCAGGCCCGGGACCAGTTGCGCGCCCAGGCCGCCGCCCAGCATCAGCAGCAGGCGCAGACGCAGGCACAGCAGCAGCGCGCCCAGGCCGACGCGGCGAGTCGCGCCCTTGGTGACGCTCGGCGCCAGCAGCAGGCCCAGGCCCACGCTCAGGAACAGGCTCAGCAACAACGGGCCCAGGCCGACGCCGTCAACCGCGCCCGCGGCGATGCTCAGCGCCAGCAACAGGCTCAAGTCCAGGCCCGGCAACAGGCCCAGGCTCAACAGCAGCAACGCCTCCAGGCCGACATCGCCAACCGCGCCGGCCAAGAGGCCTCCCGCCAGGCTCAGATCGCCGCTCAGCAGCACCAGCAGCAGGCGGCTCAGGCCGGCGCTCAGCAGCATCAGCAACAGGTGCGGCAGGCGCAGGCTGTCGCCCAGCAGGCGCAGCAGCATCAGGCGGCGGCCCAGGCAAGCCAGTCTGCCGCGCAGCACGCCCAGGCGGTCGCGGCCAACGCCGTCGCTGCGGCCGGGAAGGACAAGGCGGCCAAGGCCGGTGGCAAGCCCGTCAAGCCCAATGAACAGCAGAAATAGCGCCGCTCTGTAAGTTTCCCGACGCCCGTCCCACTATCTCTGTCGAACGGGGCGGCGACCGGTGGACCTGAGCAGTGGACAGGACGAGCGCTATACAGCCGCCGCGACGGAGTTCGGTCCGGCGATCGCGCGGCTGGCGCGGGCCTATGAGGCTGAGGCCGATCCGCGTGGCGACCTGATCCAGGACATCCACGTGGCGCTCTGGCGCAGCCTGGCGGCCTTCGACGGGCGCTGCTCCCTGCGCACCTGGGTCTATCGGGTGGCGCACAACACCTGCGCCAGCCACGTGCGCCAGCGCCGGCGCTGGCGCGGCGAGCGGGGCGCAAGCCTGGAGGCGCTGGTGACCGTTGCCGATGCTGACGATCCCGAAGCCGCGGTCGGCGAGCGCCGCGCGCTGGAACGGCTGATGGCGATCATCCAGCAACTGGGCTCGCCCGACCGGCAGGTGGCGCTGCTCTATCTCGAAGACCTCGACGCCGCGGCCATCGGCGAGATCACCGGCCTGTCCGCCGGCGCCGTGAGCGTCAAGATTCACCGCCTCAAGGCCGTGCTGGCCCGCCGGTTCGCAGAAGGAGGCCGCGCATGAGCCAGCCGCCTGACGATCATCTGAAGGCCCTATGGCAGGGCCAGCAAACGGAGACGCCCGCCATGACCGCCCAAGCCGTCCGCATGCTGGCGCGCAACTATGCCGACAACTTCCGCGCACGCATCTGGCTCGGCGTCACCTTCGCCATCTTCGAGGTGTTTCTCTTCGGCCTCCAGGCCTGGCGGGCGCCGACCGGCTACCTGCGGGCGGGCGATATGATCATGATGGCCGGCGGTGTCTGGATGATCTGGCGTATCGTCGCCAAGCGGCCGGGCCGGTTGCCTCCGCCCGAAGCCTCGACCGCAACGCTGATCGAATTCCATCGCGCCCAACTGGAACGCCAGCCGACCGGCGCCTCGTGGATGGCGGTGACCGCAGCGCCGATCTTCCTGGGAATGGCGGTCGTCCTGGTCGGCCTGCAAAGGGCCCGGCCGAACATGAGCTTGGCGAACTTCGCGCCGGTTGTCGTCCTGATCATCGTCTGGTGTATCTGGGCGTTCGTCCTGCAGAAGCGCCAGGCGAAGCGGCGGGCCGAACAGATCGCCGAGATGGATCAGCTGCGGCGCGGTTAGCTTGCGCCCCCGGCCGGCCCAGATCGTCCTTATGATTAGCGCCGCATTAACCATGACGGTTCAGGACTCCGGGCATGACGGTCCAGGGCATCCGAGGCGTGGTCGAGGCGGCGATCCAGCGCGCCGCCCAGGCGACGGGCGTCGACTTCTCGTTCCTGATGAAGACGGCGAACCGCGAGAGCGGGATGAACCCCGCCGCCAAGGCCGGGACCTCGTCGGCCGCCGGCCTCTTCCAGTTCGTCGAACAGACCTGGCTTTCGACGCTGAAGCAGCATGGGGCCAAGCACGGCTATGGGCGCTACGCCGAGCTGATCGCCAAGGGGTCCGACGGGCGCCTCCACGTCGCCGGCGATGCGGCGCACCGCGCGGTGATGAACCTGCGGCTCGACCCGCACGCGGCCTCGCTGATGGCCGGCGAACTGACCTCCGATTCCGCCGCCTATCTGAAGGGCCGCACCGGCCGCGCCGCGACGGCCGGTGAGCTCTACGCCGCTCATTTCCTGGGGCCGCAGGGCTCGGCGCGGCTGATCGAGGCGGCGCAACGCCAGCCGGGGACGGTTGCCGCGGGCCTGTTTCCCGACGCCGCCCACGCCAACAAGGCGATCTTCTATCGCGACGGCCGCGCCGCCACCGTGGGCGAGGTCTACGCCAACCTGACCAGGGCGGCCGGCCATGGGGGCGTGGCCGCCGAGCCCGCCCCGCCGGCCGACGACGGCTTCATCCAGACCGCTTCGGGTCGTCGCCTGGATCGCCAGCGACAGCAGGAAGCGATGATCTCGCTGATCCTCAACGGAACCCAGCCCGGCGAGGCGATGGGCGCCGGCCAACGGCTCACCGGCTCGCTGTTCACCACCGAGATGCTGAAGATGTTGTCCGACAGCCAGCGCAGCTAGGCGGCCGCCTCCGCTGCGAAGATCGCCTCGATCTCGGACGCCGAATAACCGATCTCGGCCAGCACCTCGCGGGTGTGTTCGCCCAGCGTCGGCGAGCGCGGGCGCACGGTCGCATCGGCGCCGGGGAAGCGCGCGGGCGCGGCCGGCGAGGGGAAGGTGCCGCCCTCGCCGTCCTCCACCTGGACGATGGCGCCAGACGCCATGACCTGCGGGTCGGCGGCGACCTGGGCCGGGGTCTGCACCGGCGACCAGACCATGTCAGCCGCATCCAGCTTGGCGGCGATGTCGTCGAAGCTCATGGTGGCGAAGGCGGCATCGAGTTCGGCCACCAGCAACGGCGAGTTCTCGCGGCGCGCGCGGCCGGTGGCGAAGCGCTCGTCGTCCACCAGGTCGGGGCGCCCGGCGATGGCGGCGAAAGTCGGCCAGTCCTTGGCGCCGCCTCTGGGGCTGTGCACGAACCAGCGCTCGTCGGCGCTCTTGAAAAAGGTGGCGATGGGGTTCATCGGCAGGTTGCGCGGACGGTTTGAGGCCAGCCGGCCGAACTTCAGCTGCACGGCAAGGTCGGATCCGACCGTGTAGACGCCGGTGGCCAGCAGCGAGGTCTGCACCAGGCGCCCGGCGCCGGTCTTCTCGCGCTCATATAACGCCGCCAGGATCGCCGAGACGGTGGCCAGCGAGGTGATGTGGTCGCCGAACCCCGAGCGCAGCATGAACGGGTCCATGCCCTTGGGCGTGGTCATGTTGGCGACTCCGGCGCGGGCCCAGAAGGCGGTGACGTCGAAGCCCGGCTTGTGGGCCTCGGGGCCCTCGAGGCCGTAGCCGGTGACCTGACAGAACACCAGCCGCGGATTGGCCGCGCGGATCGTCGTCTCGTCGAGGCCGGCGCGCTTCAGGGCGGCGGGTCGCACATTGGTGATGAACACGTCGGCGGTGGCGGCCAGTCTGGCCAGCGCCTCGCGGCCCTGCGGCTTGCCGACGTCCAGCACCACCGCGCGCTTGCCGCGGTTGTCGAGGTCGAAGGTCGGGTTGCCCTTCAGCTCGGTCTTCAGGTCTGCGAAGGCGTGGCGCATCTGATCGCCCCCGGGCCGCTCGACCTTGATTACGTCCGCGCCCCAGTCGCCCAGGATGCAGGCCGCGCCCGGCGCGGCTATGTAGGAGGCGAATTCGACGACCTTCAGGCCCTTGAGCAGCACGCAGGATCTCCCCGATTTTCTCCTATGCTAGAGCACGAACGACGGTTTGGGGGAGAGGATTCTGCCGGCGCGCCTCGGGCGTCGCCGGTCCGGGTTTGCGGAAAATGTTAATCCACAGGTTCCCTGGCAACCGGGCGTTAAGCATGACCGTAGACAGTCAGACTCATGGGAGGGGCGGGTCCAGGGTTGGATTTGGCGCCCTGTCTGGGGCTTGCGGCCATATGGCGACGACGCGATCGGCGCTCACGGACGATGATATCCGGACGCTGGTGAAGGGCGCCACGGCCGATGAGCGCGCCGCGGCCGCCTTGAAGCTTTGCCGCGCCATCGACGCGGGCGAGCTCAGCGCGGGAGACCGCGCGACCGCCGCTGAGATCCTGCGGATCATGGCCGCCGACGCCGCCGAACTGGTGCGCCGCGCGCTGGCCGTCACCTTGAAGGCGTCGCCGCTGGTGCCGCGCGACGTCGCCCTGGCGCTCGCCCGCGACGTTGAAACCATCGCCCTGCCGATCCTCAACTTCTCGCCGTCGTTCCTCGATGAGGATCTGGCCCAGATCGTGCGTCTGGGGGGGGCGGTCCGCCAGCTGGCCATTGCGCGCAGGCCGGCCCTGTCGCGCACCGTCACCGAGGCGATCGCCGAGCATGGCGGCGACCGCGCGGGCGCCGCGGCCTGCGCCAACGACAACGCCGACTTCGCCGAGGAAGCCCTGCAACGGGTGATCGCACGCTTCGATTCCTCGGAAAGCGTGCTGGCCGCCGTCGCCTACCGCAGCGTGCTGCCGCTCTCCGTCGCTGAGAAGCTGATCACCCTGGTCAGCGACCAGGTGCGCGACCACCTGATCGCGCATCACGCTCTGGCGCCGGAAACGGCGCTGACTCTGGCCATGGGGTCCGCCGAGCGGGCCACCGTCGATCTCGTCGAACAGGCCGGGCGCGCCGCCGATGTGCGCGGCTTCGTCGCCCATCTGAGCCATGAGGGCCGCCTGTCGCCCTCGCTGCTGCTGCGGGCGCTGGCCCAGGGTCACATGACCTTTTTCGAGTGGAGCGTGGCCGAGCTGGCCGGCGTGCCACACCATCGCACCTGGCTGATGATTCACGACGCCGGACCCCTGGGCCTGCGGGCGATCTATGAGCGCGCGGGGCTGCCGGCGCGGCTGTTCCCCGCTTTCCGCGCCGCGGTGGACACCTTCCATTCGATGGAATTCGACGGCGGCGCGCGCGACCTGGAACGGTTCCAGGAACGCATGTTGCAGCGCTTCCTCACCCAGCCGCAGACCGCCGCGCGAGACGACGTCGACTACCTGATCGACAAGATGGACCAGGTCTCCCGCCAGGCCCGCGCCGACGCGGGGATCGCCCAGAGCGCCTAACCCTGCGGTCTACGGCTTGGTCGGGTGGCCCACGGCCCAGACATAGGCGGACACGGCCGCCAGGTCGTCGGGTGACAGGTGGGCCCCTCCCATCGGCGGCATCGCGCTGCGATACTGTTTGGGCGCCGGGACGCCCTTGGCGATGACCTCGGTGATCGACGCCAGGCTGCCGTCGCCCCAGAGCCAGGTCCCTGAGGTCAGGCTGGGCCCGAGCGGACCGCCGGCGGCGTCCTGGCCGTGGCAGGCCCCGCAGGCGCCGGCCTTGAACAGCCGCAGGCCGGCGACCACCTGGTCCGGCGTGGCGCCTGGCGGCGTCGGAAGCGCGGCTTGCGCCGGGATCTGAGCCGCCGGAATCTGGGCGGACGGAATCTGGGCCGAGGCGACCGGGGCGTCGGGTTGGCCCCGGTAGGTCACCCGCCAGATGCGGCCCTTCACGTCGTCCGAGATGAACAGCGCGCCGTCGGGCGCCACCGCCAGGCCCATGGGCCGGAAGATCGCCTTGCCGACAGCCTTTCCCGGGCCGGCGAAGCCGTCGGCGAACACCACGAACGGGCCGGACGCCTTGCCGTCGCGCAGCGGCTGGAAGACCACATTGAATCCGTCCTGCACGGCGGGCGCGCGGTTCCAGGAGCCGTGGAAGGCGATAAAGGCGCCGCCGCGATAGGCGACCGGGAAGGCCTTGGCGGTGTAGATCTTCAGGTCGTTGGGCGCCCAGTGCGCCGGGAAGGCGGCGACCGGCGGCCCCTTGCCGGCGCAGCCGCCGCGGGCCGCGCCGCCGTCGCCGCCATATTCCGGGGCCAGCACCAGCGCCTTCTGGGCCCCGTCGTAGTAGCAGGCGGGCCAGCCGTAGTCGCCGCCCTTGCTGACCTGCAGCAATTCCTCGGCCGGCAATTCGGTGGCGCGCGCGGCGTCGGGATAGAGCGCCGGCCAGTTCTGCAACAGCTGGTCGCGCCCGTGCTGGGTCGCAAACAGCCGCCCGGCGGCGTCGAACGCCAGGCCCATGCCGTTGCGGATCCCGGTGGCGTAGCGTTCAGCGGGCGAGAATTTCTGGCCGAGCCGGCCCGCGTCATAGAGCCAGATGCCGGCGCGGGTTTGGGTTTCCAAACAGGGGTTGGCGCCCGGGACGCCGGGGACCCGGTTGCGCGGCTGGCAGGCGTTGGTCGCGCTGCCCATGTCGACGAACAGGCGACCCTTGGCGTCGATCACGAAGGGGTGCATCGGATGGTCGCCGCCCAGCGGCATGCCGGACAGCACCACCTGGGGCTTGCCGCCCGGCGCCGCGCCGCCGGCGGCCAGGGCGTAGCGGACGATCCGGTCGTTCACTTCGGCATAGACGTAGCCACCATAGATCCCGATGCCGGTGCCGCCGGCCGCGCCCTCGGCGCGCGTCTCGCCGAACGGAGTGACCGCATCGGCATGTCCGTCCCTGTCGGTGTCCTGCATCGCCACGAGGAACCCGGCGGTGCGCGGCTTGGAGCCGGCATAGTAGGGGCCGCTCCACAGGTTGGCGTAGACCACCCCGCTGGGCGCCACGGCGATATGGCGGACGTTGCCGAGGTTGTCGGCGAAGACCGTGGCGCAGAAGCCGGGCGGCAGGGTGATCCCGCCGCCATCGCCGACGCAGGCCGCGCCTGCCGCCGTCGGTCCCGCCAGGGCCGTCGGCGCCTGGCCCGCGGCCAGCAGCACCGTCGCGCCAAGGCTGGCGGCCACGATCCCCTTAAGTCCGGCGTGCATCGGCGCTTCCCATCCTGTCGACCAAGCAAGTCGGATACCTATCGCGTCACCGGCCGCACAGGAAGACGGGTTAAACCGCGGCTTGCGCGCCGGACGCCGGGGCCTCAAGCTCGAGTGATGACCGAGACCCCCGAGAACAAGTCCCCCGACATCAAGTCCCCCGAGATCAAGCCGGCCGCCACCATCCTGCTGCTGCGCGACGATCCGACCTTCGAGGTGCTGATGGTCAAGCGCCATCACCAGATCGACTTTGCGTCGGGCGCCCTGGTGTTTCCGGGCGGCAAGAGCCACGCCGGCGACCACGATCCGGCCTGGGTCGACCACGTGCTGGGCTGGGAGACCTATGACGCCGAGCAGCGCGGCCTGCGCATCGCCGCCATCCGCGAAGTCTTCGAGGAGGCCGGAATCCTGCTGGCCAAGCGCCGCGATGGCCAGCCGATGAGCGGCGAGGCCTGTCCGATGGATGTCCGCCAGGCGGTCGACGCGGGGACAACGCGGTTCCTCGACGTGATCTGCGACCTCGACGCGCGGCTGGACCTCGCGGCGCTGACGATCTTTGCCCGCTGGATCACGCCGCCCCTGACCCCCAAGCGGTTCGACACCTGGTTCTATGCGGTGAGCGCGCCCGCCGAACAGCTGGCCGCCTGTGATGGGCGCGAGACGGTCGACGCCGAGTGGATCGCGCCGCGCGAGGCGTTGCGTCTGGCCGCGGCCGGCGAGCGCAAGGTGATCTTTCCCACCCGCATGAACCTGCAACTGCTGGCCGAAGCCGCGGACGCGCACGACGCGGTGCGCCGCGCGGCGGCCCGCACCCTGGTCACCGTCCTGCCGCAAATTCAGCAGCGGCCGGCGGGGCGGGTGCTGGTGTTGCCCCCGGACGCAGGTTACGGCCTCGTCGAGGAGTCTCTGGAAAACGTCATGTAATCAGATCGTCAGGAAGAGAACCTAAGCGCCCATGGCGCGGACGCGGCGCTCGAGTTCCTCCACCAGAACACGGCCGACGGGATGCTCTTCAGACTTGATCTCGTCGCGCACGGCGGCCTTGATCGCGTCAATATGGGCGTCGATCAGTTCCAGCGGCGCGGCGGCGCGCTTGTCCTTGTCGTCGATCATCCGGCTCAGCGAACTGGCGACGCGGGTGATCAGCGGATAGCCGTAGGTTGTGCCCAGGCCCTTCAGGTCGTGGGCCCGGAGATACAGGGAATCCATGGCCTCGGCGGTCGCGCCCTCGACCCGGATCGCCTGACGCGCGGCTTCCAGCTTGGTGATCTCGTCGGCGAGCCACTGGGCGAAATTGCTCGAAAGACTCTTCAGCGCCGCTTCGGCCTTGGCGATCGCGGCCGGATCGATCGCACCGAGCCGCCCAGACCCACCGAGCCTCTGGCGAAGCGCGCTGTTCGGCGGGATCGTCTGCCCGGAATTCTGCTGGCTCACGCACGCGCCCCTCTGTTAGCCGTCGACAATCTCTAATCGCGACCCGTTAATAACCCGTGAGCCGCAACCTATGGTTTCGGCTGGCATTTCGGTGATGATCGGCGGATTTCAGTCCGAAAACTGTTCCGCCAGCACCCGTTCCTCAAGGCTGCGGCCCTCATCGAACAGCATGTTCAGGGCCACGTCCCGATCCTCGGCGACATGGACCTCGAGCACATCGCGGACCTCGAAATTGTCCGCCACGGCGCTGACCGGGCGCTTGCCCGGCTCGAGGATTTCGAAGGTCACGCGGGCGGTGTGGGCCAAAAGGGCGCCGCGCCACCGCCGGGGCCGGAAGGCGCTGATCGGGGTCAGCGCCAGGACCCGGGCGTCCAGCGGGATGATCGGGCCATGGGCGGACAGGTTGTAGGCGGTGGAGCCGGCCGGCGTGGAGACCAGCGCGCCATCGCAGGACAGTTCTTCCAGGCGCAGCTTGCCGTCGATGGAGATGCGCAGCTTGGCGGTCTGGCGGGTCTGGCGCAGCAGGCTGACCTCATTGATCGCCAGCGCCACGTGGGTCTTGCCATGCAAGTCGGTGGCGGTCATCCGCAGCGGCCGGATAACCGCGCGCTCGGCCGCGGCGATCCGTTCCTCCAGGCGGTCCTCGTTGTAGTCGTTCATCAGGAACCCGACCGAACCCCGGTTCATGCCATAGACCGGCAGGCCGGCGGGCATGTGGTCGTGGAAGGTCTCGAGCATGAAGCCATCGCCGCCCAGGGCGACGATCACCTCGGCCTGCGCCAGGGGCACATCGCCGTAGCGTGCGGCGAGGCGCGCACGCGCGTCCTGGGCCTCGGGACGTTCGCTGGCGGTGAAGGCGATGCGCGTCAAGACGGGGCCGGGCCGGTGGAAGTCACGCGCTCAGAAGCCGTCAAGCCCGGGGCCTTGTCAAACCGAGCGGGCGGCCTGGCGGAAGGCCGCGGCGGCCACCTCGGCCGTGACCGGGCCAAACGCACCGGCCGCGCGCTGGGCGCCCTCGGCTCCGCCGCCGGGGCGGCCGTCGTTCAAGTGCCGGATCAGCTCCAGGATGCTGGGGAAGACGCTGCGGTCAATGTTCACCGCCGCGCAGGCCAGGCCCAGCAGCTCGGGTCGTTCGGAATCGATCACCCGCTGCACATGGCCGGCCTCGAAGCCGCCCAGGGTCGCCAGCGCCACCGTGAACAGCGACAGCCGTCCTTCCTGCAGGGCCCTGACCAGGTAGCCGGGGCGAAGCTGGCCGGCCAGGTGCAGCTTCTCGGTAAGCTTCAGTTCCATCGCTTCGCGCTCGCCGTCACGGGCCAGGATGACCGGCCCAGCGGCGGCGCCAGCGCCGGCATGCGCTTCCCGCACCGCCTGGGCCAGGGCGTCGGCCAGCTGCGCGGGATCGAGGCGGAAGCGGGCCGACAACGAATCGCGCAGCGCCTGACCCACCCAGACGTAGAGCTGCAAGGCCAGGTCGCCGGAAAGACCGGGATGGCGCGCCAGCGGGGACCGGAGGGCGGCGATCTCGCGGGCGGCCAGGACCAGCCGCTTCATATCGCCCGGCGCCAGCGCCGCGGAGTGGTTGCCGGCCAGGGCGGTCATCACCGCCGGCTCGGCGGCGTCCAGGATGGCGGCCACCACCGGCGCCGTCAGGTTTGGTCGGCGCGCCACCTCGATCTGGTGTTCGATCGTCGCCTCGACCAACAGGCGGATCAGATCGGGCTCCTTGAGCAGGGCGCTTCTGGCGATGATCGGTCGGGCGATCTCGATCTCGTCGAGCGCCAGGACGTTGACCAGGGCAGGCGGCGTCCAGGCCGCGTCGGCGAGCTTTTCGGCCAGCCGCCTGCGGATTTCGCGCTCGGCGCCGGCCACCAGGCCCAGAAAGATGGAATTCAGCAGCAGCTGAACCTGCGGCGACGCCATCGTCGCCTCGTCCTCGCCGGCGTCGCAAAGAGCCACGACGCCCAGCAGCAGGCGTTCCCGATCTCCGGGGGTCCGGCTCTTTGCGAGTTCAAGCAGGCTTTCGCTGCTCATCGCGACGCTCAAGCCTGACCCTCCATTCTGTCGGTTCGGCTGTGCCTGAAACTGCTCCGCGCGAATGAAAACATGCTTAAACATCGGCAAGTTCATTTCTATGGAGGCGCCATCCATGGCCGACCCGCTGATTCTGGCGCTCGATCAGGGAACCACCAGCACCCGGGCCATCCTGTTTGACGCCGCCGGCCGGGCCCTGGCCGAGGCGGGTCGCCCCCTGGACCAGATCTATCCCGCCGACGGCTGGGTCGAGCATGACGCGGAGGCGATCTTCACCGCATCGGTGGAGGTGCTGCGCGAGGCGGTCGCCAAGGCCGCGCGGTCGATGGCGGAGATTGCGACTATCGGCATCACCAACCAGCGCGAGACGGTGGTGGTCTGGGACAAGGCCAGCGGCCGGCCGATCCACAACGCCATCGTCTGGCAGGATCGCCGCACGGCGCCCGCCTGCGACGCCCTGCGCGCGGCCGGTCGGGAGGGCCGGGTCACGGAGATCACCGGCCTGCTGCTCGACCCCTATTTCTCCGGGACCAAGATCGCCTGGCTGCTGGATCGTGTGGACGGCGCCCGCGCCCGGGCCCAGGCGGGCGGGCTGCTCGCCGGGACGATCGACAGCTGGCTGATCTGGAAACTGACCGGCGGGCGCGTCCACGCCACGGACGCCACCAACGCCTCGCGCACCCTGGTGTTCGACATCCGCACCCAGGCCTGGTCGGCCGAGATGGGCGACATGCTCGGCGTGCCGCTTGGCCTGATGCCGCAGGTGCGCGACTGCGCCGGTGATTTTGGCGAGACCGATCCTGGCCTGCTGGGCCGGGCGATCCCCATCCGCGGTGTGGCCGGCGACCAGCAGGCGGCGCTGATGGGTCAGGGCTGCATCCGGCCGGGCGAGATGAAGGCCACCTACGGCACCGGCTGCTTCATGCTGCTGAACACCGGCGAGACCCCGGCCCCGTCGGCCTCGCGGCTGCTGACCACCGTGGCCGCCCGGGTCGGCGGCCGGACCACCTATGCGCTGGAGGGGTCGATCTTCATCGCCGGGGCCGCGATCCAGTGGCTGAACGAGGGACTCGGGGTCGGCGGCGGGCCGCAGGGCGTCGAGACCCTGGCCGCCCAGGCCCGCGACGACACCGGCGTGGTGCTGGTGCCCGCCTTCACTGGCCTGGGCGCGCCCTGGTGGGATGCCGGCGCCCGCGGCGCACTTCTTGGCCTGACCCGGGATTCCGGCCTGGCGGAAATCGCGCGGGCCGCCTTCGACGCCTGCGCCCTGCAGACCCGCGACCTGATCGAGGCGATGCGGACCGACGCCCCCCTGGCGTTCGAGGGCCAGGTCGAGCTGCGCATCGACGGCGGCATGTCGCGCAGCGCCTGGTTCAGCCAGCGGCTGGCCGACCTGACCGGCGTGGCGGTGGGGCGGGCCACCTATCAGGAGACGACGGCGCTTGGCGCGGCGCTGTTCGCAGGCGTCGGGGCGGGGGTCTATGCGAACGTCGAACAGGCCGCCGGCGCGCGCCCGAAGACCGAGGCGTTTCAGCCGGCGATGGAGCAACCCCGCCGCGCGGCCGCCTACGCCCGCTGGCTCGACGCGGTGGCGCGGGTGCGCAGCCAGATCAACGCGAACGCTTGACGCTGAGGGCGCCCGGCGCGACCCTGTGGGCGATCAGAAATCAGGAGACGCCCCATGGCGGATGGATCGAGTGTCGGCGTCGCCTCGCTCAAGGGCAAGGTCAGCGCCGAGGAGTGGCAGGCTCGCGTCGATCTGGCCGCGCTCTATCGGCTCGTCGCGCTCCACGGCTGGGACGACCTGATCTACACGCATATTTCGGCGCGGATACCGGGACCCGAACATCACTTCCTGATCAACCCCTATGGCCTGCTGTTCGAGGAAATGACCGCCTCGGCGCTGGTCAAGATCGACCTGGAGGGCGGCATTCTCCAGGACACGCCCTATTTCATCAACCCGGCGGGCTTCACGATCCACTCGGCGATCCACGCCGCGCGCGAGGACGCCAAGTTCGTGATGCACCTGCACTCCGACCACGGCGTGGCCGTCGCCGCGCAGTCGCAGGGCCTGATGCCGCTGTCGCAACACGCCCTGGTCGTCCTGCCGCGGCTGGCCTACCACGACTATGAGGGGATCGCGCTCAATCACGACGAGCGCGAGCGTCTGGTGGCGGACATCGGCGACAAGACCCTGATGTTGCTGCGTAATCATGGTACGCTGGCCGTCGGCGACAGCGCCGCGAACTGTTGGGTCGGCATGTATTACCTGGAGCGCGCCTGCACCATGCAGGTGGCGGCGCTTTCAGCTGGGCCGGCCGGGGTGTTGATCGCGCCAGACGCCTCGCAGGCCGAGGTTCGCAGTCAGGTGAGCCGCGGTATCGGCGGCGCGCTCGCCTGGCCAGGGTGCCTGCGCAAGCTCGACCGGGAATCGCCCGGCTACGACGCTTAAGGCCCCCCGGTCGAGTTCCCGGCGGCCACCGAGTGTTCACGGGCGCCGCCCAGGAAGCCGCGCGAGCGTTTTCCGGCTGCTGTTTCAGCGCCGCAACCTACAGCCATTGTTCTGTGGCCGGGGCAGTCTACTGACGCAAAGGTAGAGCGCGCCTCTGGGTCCAGAGGAGCGCCTGCGAGGTTTCAGGCGACGGAGTCCCCCGGTTTGTTGCGACGGCATTTTTTCCTGGCGGCCGCGCTCGTGGTCCTGGTCGTCATGGTCCTCGCGGGGGTGTGGAAGCTGACCCTTGGCAAGGCGGCCGCCCCCGGCGGGGGCGGTGGTCCGCCGGC
>NZ_JANMBF010000189.1:0-2527 GCF_031360265.1 Phenylobacterium sp. | reverse complement strand
GCGGCGCCCTTCGGCCGCATCGACGCCCTGTTCAACAACGCCGGGACCACGCGCTTCGCCAACCACGCCGACCTCGACGCCGTCTCCGCCCAGGACTTCCTCGACCTCTATGCGGTCAATGTCATCGGGGCCTACCAGATGGTCCGCGCCTGCCGCGCCCTGCTGGAAGCCGCCCCCCAGCCGGGCGCCGTGGTCAACACCGCCTCGATCGCCGGCGTCACCGGCATCGGCTCCTCGATCCCCTACGCCGCCTCCAAGGGCGCCTTGACCACCATGACGCTCTCGCTGGCCCGCGCTCTGGCCCCGAAGATCCGGGTCAATGCGGTCTGCCCGGGCTTCATCGACACGCCCTGGTTCGGCAAGGGCCTGCCCGACGCCGCCGTCGACCGCATCCGCGCCAACGCCGCGGCCGGCACGCCGCTCAAGGCCGCCTCCTCCCCCGACGACATCGCCGCGGCCACCGTCTTCCTGGCCAGCCGCGCCTCGCGCCACGTCACCGGCGAGACCCTGCTGGTCGACGCCGGCCACCACCTGGGCTTCGCGCCCCTGGTGGCCAGGTGAGCGCCTCGCGATGATCCGTAGTTACAATTACGGTGACAGTTGGAAATTACGGTGGCAGTTGCAATAACCCCCAAACCGAACACTGGTTCGCGCAGGGCCGGGTTTGGGGGTTATTGCAACTGTCACCGTAATTCAATTCCGCCGTTTGTCCGGAACACCGCGGCGATTGGCGGTTCCGGCCAATCCGGCGCAATGTGGGATGTGACCCACCCTGGAGCCGCCGCGTAATGGCCACGAAGGCAACCGGATCGCCTGAACCCCCTGCCCCCCACGGGCGCGGGCGGGCGCAGCCGAGGGCGCGGCCCGACCCCGGCGCTTCCGATGTGCTGCTGATCGTCGGCATTGGCGCCTCGGCGGGGGGTCTGGAGGCCTTCAAGAGCTTTCTCGCCAACACCCCGCCCGACACCGGCATGGCGTTCGTGCTGGTCCAACACCTGTCGCCCGACCACAAGAGCCTGCTGGCCGAACTGCTCGGCAAGGCGACCGCCATGAGCGTCATCGAGGCGACCGACGGCCTGCGGGTCACGGCGAACTGCGTCGTGGTCATTCCGCCCGACGCCACCCTGACGATCGTCGGGGGCCGCCTGGCGGTCTCCCGGCCCGCGCCGCCGCGGGATCGGCGCCGGCCCATCGACACCTTTTTCCAGTCCCTCGCCGCGGACCAGGGCGAGAAGGCCATCGGCGTGATCCTGGCGGGAACCGGCAGCGATGGATCGCTGGGCCTGGCCACCATCAAGGAACACGGCGGCCTCACCCTGGCTCAGGCGGAGTTCGACAGCCATGCGCTGGCGGGGATGCCGCAGAGCGCGACCCTGACCGGCCAGGTCGATGACGTGCTCGCGGTCGAGGCGATGCCGGCCCGCCTGATGGCCTACAGGCAGCACCTGACGCGCGTCGTCAAACGCAAGGACGGGACCGTCGCGCGCGCGCCGTCCGGCTCGCATCTGCCGACCATCCTGGCGGCGCTGCGGGCGCGCAGCGGCCACGATTTCAGCGAATACAAGGAAAAGACCCTCGCTCGCCGGCTCCAGCGCCGGATGCAGGTGCTGCATCTCGAAACGCCGGACGCCTATATCGACCACCACCGCCAGCAACCGGAAGAACTGGACCTGCTGTTCCGCGAGCTGCTGATCGGGGTGACCGAGTTCTTCCGCGATCCCGCCGCGTTCGAGGCGCTGGCCGCCACGGTGCTGAAGAACCTGGTCGCCGGAAAGGGGGCGGACGACGACATCCGCGTCTGGGTCCCCGGCTGTTCGACGGGCCAGGAAGCCTACACCCTGGCCATCCTGCTGCGCGAGGCGATGGACGGCCGGCGCCCCAGGCCGAAGGTGCAGATCTTCGGCACCGACATCGATGACCGGGCGATCGGCGTGGCGCGGCTCGGCCGATACCGGCGGCCGGCGGCGGGGCTGTCGGCCGAACGGGCCGAGCGCTGGTTTACCGAAGAGGGCGACAACGTCTGTGTCGTCTCCGAGATCCGCGACATGTGCGTGTTCTCGACCCACAGCGTCATCCGGCACCCGCCGTTCTCCAAGCTCGATCTGATTTCCTGCCGCAACCTGCTGATCTACCTCGACGCGGATATGCAGGATCGGGTGATGCGGACCCTGCACTATGCGCTCAAGCCGAACGGGTGGCTCTTGCTCGGGTCGTCGGAATCGGTCACCCGCGCCACCCAGCTGTTCGGCGTCACCGACAAGAAGCACCGGATCTTCCAGCGGCGCGAGGTCAACCGACCCTCCCTGCCCGACCTGGCTGCCGCCGGCCGCGGACTCGAGACGCAGCCACACCCCGACGTAGGCCCCAGGCGCGCCGACGACCGGATCGACAAGAGCACGCGGCGGGTCACGGAAAAATACAATCCGCCGCACGTCGCGATCGACAGCCACGACCGGATCGTGCGGTTCTCCGGTCCCGCGATGGGCCAGTATGTCGAGCTGTCGCCGGGCGCGCCCAGCTTCGCCCT
>NZ_JANMBF010000173.1:0-1632 GCF_031360265.1 Phenylobacterium sp. | reverse complement strand
GCCGGCGGCGGTCACCATCTCCTCGAGCAGGCCGGCGACGCCCTGGACGAGGCTCGCATGCTTGAGCAGCCCGACATTGCCGGCCATGATCGCCGGCGCCTGGAAGCGGACGACCTGCCACAGCGGGAAATTCCACGGCATGACGGCGAGCACGGCGCCGATCGGCAGCCAGTGGATTTCCGCCGTGCCGCCGCCGGTCAGCGGCTGGCGCGAGGGCGCGAGCATGGCCGGGCCGTCCTTGGCGTAAACGCGAAAGCCGGAAATGCATTTGTCGACCTCGGCGAGCGCGCTCGAATAGGTCTTGCCCATCTCCAACGTCGCCATGCGGGCGAGCCGCTCGCGATTGGCCTGGTATTGATCGCCGATGCGGTTGAGCAAAGCGGAGCGTTCGGCCAGGTCGGTCGTGCGCCACTGGCGGAAGGCGGCGACCGCCATGTCCAGCTTGGCGTCGACCTCTTCTGCACTCAGCTCGGGATAGGTGGCGATCTCTTCGCCCGTCGCCGGGTTTACGCTCTTGAACATGGCTTTCTCCACTCTCTCCACATTAGGACTCGACCGGCACTCCATAAAGGTCGTGTTCGTCGGCGTCCTCGACCTGCACGGAAACGATATCGCCCATCGAAAGATGCCCGGCGTCGCGCAGGTGGACTTCGCCGTCGATCTCCGGCGCGTCGGCCTTGGACCGGCCGGTGGCGCCGCCTTCCGGATCGACCGCGTCGACGATCACGTCGATCGTCCGGCCGATCTTGGCGGCGAGCTTGGCCGCCGAGATCGCCGCGGTCCTTTCCATGAAGCGGGCGTAGCGCTCCTGCTTCACCTCTTCGGGGACGATGCCGGGCAAGGAATTGGCCGCGGCGCCGCTGACCGGCTCGAACTTGAACGCCCCGACCCGGTCGAGCTGTGCCTCGTCCAGCCATTGTAGCAGATAGTCGAAGTCCGCCTCCGTCTCGCCGGGGAAGCCCACGATGAAGGTCGACCGGATCGCGATGTCGGGACAGATGGCGCGCCAATTGTGGATGCGCTCGAGCACCTTGGCCTCGTTGGCCGGGCGCTTCATCGCCTTGAGCACGGCCGGGCTGGCGTGCTGGAAGGGAATGTCGAGATAGGGCAGGACCAGCCCCTCGGCCATCAGCGGGATCACCTTGTCCACGTGTGGATAGGGATAGACGTAGTGGAGGCGGACCCAGGCGCCGAGACGCCCCAGTTCGCGGGCGAGATCGGTCATGTGGGCGCGGACCTCGCCGGGCTCGCCGGGGGCGCCGGCTCGCCTCCACGGCCAGGAAGCGTGGCGCAGATCGACGCCGTAGGCCGACGTGTCCTGGCTGATCACCAGCAATTCCCTGGTCCCGGCCGCGACCAGCTTCTCGGCCTCCCGCAGGATCGCGTCCGGCCGGCGGCTGACGAGGTCGCCGCGCAGGGACGGGATGATGCAGAAGGCGCAGCGGTGGTTGCAGCCTTCGGAAATCTTCAGATAGGAGTAGTGGCGCGGGGTCAGCTTGAGGCTCGCGTCCGGCACCAGGTTGAGGTAGGCCGAAGGCGGGATCGGCGCGGCGACGTGGACCGCGCCGACCACATCTTCATATTGCGCTGCGCCGGTGATCGCCAGCACCTGCGGGAAGCGCGCGCGGATCA
>NZ_JANMBF010000129.1:0-74633 GCF_031360265.1 Phenylobacterium sp. | reverse complement strand
GTTGTAGAGCTCGGCGATCTTGTGCAGCGACAGCACCGAGCCGTCGTGCTGGGACACCTTGACGGTGGTTCCGGGGGCATAGTCCACGGAGATTTCCGCCCGGTGCGGGATCATGTCCAGCCGGTTCACCGCCTCGTTGTGTTCGCGCACATAGTCGAAGCTCTTGGTCGAGCCCGCATGGTTGTTGAACTGCACGCAAGGGGAAATGACGTCGATGAACGCCGCGCCCTTGTGCGCCAGCCCGGCCTTGATCAGCGGCACCAGCTGGTCCTTGTCGCCACTGAACGAGCGCCCGACGAAGGTGGCGCCCAGCTGCAACGCCATGCCGACCAGGTCGATGCCGGCGTCGTGGTTGACCACGCCGCGTTTGGACTTCGAGCCCTTGTCCGAGGTGGCCGAGAACTGGCCCTTGGTCAGGCCGTAGACCCCGTTGTTCTCGACGATGTAGAGCATGTTGACCCCGCGCCGCACGGCGTGGGCGAACTGACCGAGACCGATCGAAGCGGTATCGCCGTCGCCGGAAACTCCCAGATAGATCAGGTCCTTGTTGGCCAGGTTCGCGCCGGTCAGCACCGAGGGCATGCGGCCATGGACGGTGTTGAAGCCATGGCTGGCGCCCAGGAAATAGTCCGGGGTCTTCGACGAACAGCCGATCCCCGACAGCTTGGCGATCCGGTGCGGCGGCAACTCCAGCTCGAAGGCCGCCTGGATGATCGCCGCGGAGATCGAGTCGTGGCCGCAGCCGGCGCAGAGCGTCGAGACCGAACCTTCATAGTCGCGCCGCGTGAACCCAAGGCTGTTTTCCGCCAGCTTCGGGTGATGCAGCTGGGGTTTCAGGATGTAGGTCATTCCGCCGCCTCGATCTGGCCCAGCGCCATCAGCTGGCCGATCTGGCCGGCGATGAACCGCGCGGTGATCGGCGAGCCGTCATAGTTGAGCACCGGCACCAGCTTGCCGGGATCGATCTCGCCCTCGTTGACCAGCAGGGTTCGTAACTGCGCATCGCGGTTCTGTTCGACGACGAACACGCGGGCATGGTCGGCGATGAACTCGATCACCTCGTCGCAAAACGGGAAACCGCGCACGCGCAGGGCGTCCAGATGGCAGCCCTGCCCTTCCAGCGCCTCCAGGGCCTCGTGCATCGCCGGGGTCGATGAGCCGAAATAGATCACTCCGTCGGTCACCCTGTCGCTGGGCGTCTTGCGTCTGGCGTCGCGGCGCACTGGCGGCGGGATCAACGCCTTGGCCGTCTCGAACTTGCGCAGCAGGCGCTGCATGTTGTCGACATAGACCGCGCCCTCCTCGGAATACCGCGCATAGGGGTTGCGCGAGGTGCCACGGGTGAAATAGCCGCCCTTCGAGGGATGAACCCCCGGATAGGTGCGATATGGGATGCCGTCGCCGTCGACATCCAGATAGCGGCCGAAATCGCGGCCCGCCTCCAGCTCATCGTGGGTCATCACCTTGCCGCGGTCGAGCTTGCGCGTGTCATCCCAGGCGAAGGGCTCGGTCAGCCACTCGTTCATGCCGATGTCGAGGTCGAGCATGACAAAGACCGTGGTCTGCAGCCGGTCGGCGAGATCGAAGGCCAGGGCGCCCATCTCGAAGCACTCGCCTGGATCGGCCGGCTGCAGCATCGGATGCTTGGTGTCGCCATGGCTGGCGTAGGCCGCCCCGATCAGGTCGGCCTGCTGCGTGCGCGTCGGCATGCCGGTGGACGGCCCGCCGCGCTGTACGTCGAAGATCACCGCCGGAATCTCCGCGAAATAGCTGAGCCCGATGAATTCGGTCATCAGCGACACGCCGGGCCCGGAGGTGCAGGTGAACGCCCGCGCGCCGTTCCAGCCGGCGCCGACGACGATGCCGATCGATGCAATCTCGTCCTCGGCCTGGACGATCGCGTAGCGCGCCTTGCCGGTTTCCGGATCGTTGCGCAGGTCCTCGCAATAGCCGGTGAACGCCTCGGCCAGCGAGGTTGAGGGCGTGATCGGATACCAGGCGCAGACCGTGGCCCCGCCATAGACCGCGCCAAGCGCCGCGGCCGCATTGCCCTCGACATAGATGCGGTCACCGACCTTGTCGGCCTTGCGCACCTTCAGGCGCAGGGGTTCCAGGTTGGCCTTCACATAGTCGACGCCCATGTGCAGGGCCTCGACATTGGCGGCGATCAGCTTGGCGCGCCCCTCGAACTGCTCGGCCAGCAGCTGTTCGATCACCGCGGGGTCGATGCCCAGCAGGGCGGCCAGCGCGCCCACATAGACGATGTTCTTGAACAGTTGCCGCTCGCGGGGCAGCGCGTATTTGTCATTGCACATCGCCGTCAGCGGCACACCGACGATCGTCACATCCTCACGGAACTTGGTCGGCGGCAGGGGCTTGGTGCTGTCGTAGAACAGGTAGCCACCCGCCTCGATCTCGGCGAGATCCTTGTCCCAGGTCTGCGGGTTCATGGCGACCATCAGGTCCACCCCGCCACGCCGGCCCAGATGTCCCGCCTCGGTGATCCGCACCTCGAACCAGGTCGGCAGGCCCTGGATGTTCGAGGGGAAGATGTTGCGCGCGGCCACCGGCACGCCCATCCGCAGGATCGACTTGGCGAACATCCCGTTTGCGCTGGCCGAGCCTGAGCCGTTCACGTTGGCGAACTTCACAACGAAGTCGTTGACCACCACGGCCGCCGGCTTCACCGCGCCGGGCTCTATCGAGACTGACATGCCGCCCCCGCGTGGGTGATCTCCAGGGTGAACCTCTGCATGTCCCACGCCCCGGTGGGACACCGCTCGGCGCAGAGGCCGCAGTGCAGGCAGACGTCCTCGTCCTTGACCATGACCCGGCCCGTGGCCAGGGCCCCGGACACATAGAGATCCTGGTCCAGGTTGATCGCCGGCGCCTTCAGCCGGGTCCGCAGGTCGGCCTCATCGGTCTCGGCGGTGAAGGTGATGCAGTCGACCGGGCAGATATCAACGCAGGCGTCGCACTCGATGCACAGGTTATCGGCGAACACCGTCTGGACGTCGCAGTTCAGGCACCGCTCGGCTTCGCGGTAGCCGGTCTCGCGATCAAACCCGAGTTCGACCTCCATCTTGACGTTCTTCAGCGACACCGCCTTGTCGCGCTGCGGCACCCGGTAGCGGCGGTCGTTCTGGATGTCGTTGTCGTAGCTCCACTCGTGGATGCCCATCTTCTGACTGATCAGGGAAAATTCCGGCGGGGGGCGGATGCTGACATCCTGGCCCTGGCAGAACTTGTCGATGGAGACCGCCGCGTCGTGCCCGTGGGCCACCGCCCAGATGATGTTCTTAGGCCCGAACGCCGCATCGCCGCCAAAGAAGACGGAGGGGATCGAGGACTGCAGGGTGATCGGGTTCACCTTGGGCATGTCCCACTCATCGAACTCCAAACCGGTGTCGCGCTCCATCCAGGGGAAGGCGTTTTCCTGGCCGACGGCGACCAGCACGTCGTCGCACGCATAGTGCTCGTCGGGTTCGCCTGAGTTGACCAGCCTGCGCCGGCCCTTCTCATCGACCTCGGCCTTCACCACCTCGAACAGGACGCCGGTCAGCTTGCCATTGTCGTGGGTGAACGCCTTGGGGACCCGGAAATTGAGGATCGGAATATCCTCGTGGATCGCGTCTTCTTTTTCCCAGGGACTGGCCTTCATCTCCTCGAAGCCGGAGCGGACGATGACCTTGACGTCCTCGCCCCCCAGCCGCCGCGAGGTGCGGCAGCAGTCCATGGCGGTGTTGCCGCCGCCCAGCACGATCACCCGCTTGCCGATCTTGTCGACGTGCTCGAACGAGACCGACGACAGCCAGTCGATGCCGATGTGGATGTTGGCGCGGGCCTCCTGGCGGCCCGGCAGGTCGAGATCGCGGCCGCGCGGCGCGCCGGAGCCCACGAAGATCGCGTCATAGCCTTGCGACAGCAGCGCCTTGAGGCTGTCGATCCGCTCGCCCAGCCTCAGGGTCATGCCCAGGCCGGTGATGTAGCCCACCTCCTCGTCGATGACCTCCTCGGGCAGGCGAAAGCGCGGGATCTGGCTGCGGATCATGCCGCCCGCCTTGGCGTCGCCGTCGTAGATCGTGACCTCGTAGCCCAGCGGCGCCAGGTCGCGCGCCACGGTCAGCGAGGCGGGACCCGCGCCCACCAGCGCCACCCGCTTGCCGTTGGTCTGGGCGGCCGGAGACGGCAGTCGCGCGGTGATGTCGTCCTTGTTGTCGGCCGCAACCCGCTTCAGCCGGCAGATGGCGACCGGTTCCTCCTCGACGCGTCCGCGCCGGCAGGCGGGCTCGCAAGGCCGGTCGCAGGTCCGGCCCAGGATCCCGGGGAACACGTTGGACTGCCAATTCACCATATAGGCGTCGGAATACCGGCCGTCGGCGATCAGGCGGATATATTCCGGAACGGGGGTGTGCGCCGGGCAGGCCCACTGACAGTCCACGACCTTGTGAAAATAGTCGGGAGTCCAAGTACTGGTACGTTGCAAACTGAAAGTCCCTTCCCGCGACGCTCTACTCCCGTTGCGGCGAGTCCGGTCCGCCGGAGAGGCTGGCGGGTGCGGCTCAGGCCACAACGGCGCGGCGTTCGTGCTCAGGTTAGGCCCCGTTCGGCGTTGAAGCCAAGCCGATTCCTGACCGCCGATCCGGGAATTCTCCCGGTTTCGAGCGACTCAAAGGCAGATTCCCGCCTCGTGCGACGCTCGACGCGCGCCTATTGCGGCAGGCGCGCCAGCAGGGCCGTCAGCTGCGCCTGACTTGCCACTCCGGTTTTGCGAAACACGCCCTTCAGCAGGAAACGCGCGGCGTTGACGGTGACATTTCGCGCGGCGCTGTAGCGCTGGAGGGTCTCGCCGGCCGCCAGCGCTGTCGCCAGCCGCGCCTCCGCGGGCGTCATGCCGTACCAGGTGGCGACGCGGTTGATCTCCAGGGCGGGGGGCTCGGCGGAGCCGCCAATCGACAGGATCAATCCCGCGCCTTCCACCGCCCCGCCCAGGGCGCGGGCGGACTGGGTCGGAATGCGCGCGCCGACGGCGGCGACATTGCGTCCCTCCCGATCGCGGGTCGCGAACGCCGCACCCGCAGGCGGCGAACTGTTGGCAAGCGCCACAAGCTGGCGTTGGCTGGCCGGATCGGTGAAGGCCAGACGACCCGCGGCGAGACGGATCACGCCACGGGTCTCGTAGGCGGCAACGTGAAGGTTGGCTGTCACGATCCTGAGATCAGGCGTCAGACAGAGGATCGCGCACACCGCCCGGTCCGCGGCGGCCGCGGCGGCGGCGGCCTGCAGGTCCGCCTGGGCCACCCGATGACTGATGCGCACGGCGCGCTGGATGTGCGGGGCCAGGACGCGCAGGCCGCGCTTCAGCCGCTCGACCGGGCGGGCGGGCGGCCCCGGCAACACCAAGGCCAGGCGTTCCGGGCCGCGGCGGTCCAGGACCATCGCCAAGGCCCGCTCGATCCCCCACCGGCTGAGGAAGTCACGATAGAGCGGGCTGGCGGTGAACGCCTCACGCGACATCAGGTCATCGGTGTCCACGACGGTTCCCGCGCGCAGGCCGGAAATCCGGCGAGACCAGGGGTTGTTGGCGGCGTAGACGGCCGAATAGATCTCTGGAATCCCGGCGGCGAGACCGGTGGCGCCGACAAAGCGCGCGGCCGGCGGCGACTGCCGCTCCCAGATCAGGAACGCCACGTCCCATTCCAGCGGGCTGAGGGCGGCGGTGATGTGGGTCAGCGTATCGTCCCACAGCCCCGGATCGAGGGCGGATTCGTAGATCTGCCCGATCAACGCATCGAGCGTCTCCCACGTCACGTCCAATGCGGTCGTGGGTCCGTCGGTCTCGGGCGCAGTCAGCACGGCGGACCCGGCATCGAAATTTCCCTCCGACGCTACTCATCCGGGTAGCGCGCGTCAGGCGGACGCTAGGCCAGTGTCGAGGGCAAGACAAATTGCCCCGGCGCGGGGCCGATAGGAGACACCGCTATGACGCAGGACCGCATCCGCCAGTCGTTGATCCGCTTCGCCGGCCCCTCTCTCCTGGCCCTGGGCCTGGCGCTCGCCGCCACCGCCCCGGTGACGGCCGAGCCGGACAAGCCGAAGCCGAAGGAAGACGTCACCATCACCGCCGGACAGGCCGGCCAGGCCGAATTTGCCCCCTACAACACCCCGACCTCATCGAACGGGCGCGGGGCGAACCTTGCCGCTCAGCGCGACGCCAGCGCCAAGGCGGCTCAAAAGCAGAAGGCGGCCCAGCAAGCCGCAGCCCGCAAATAGACGCGCCACGGGAGCGTTCAATGCCGAGCTCCATCCTATTGCGCAGACTGCGCGGCGCGGGCCTGGTCCTGGTCCTGGCGTGCCTGTCGTTACCCGCCGTGGCGACGGCTCAGAACCCGTTCGACACGCCGCGTCGGCCACTGCAGGCGCAATGCACCTTCAACGCCGACTGTGCGACGGGCCTGATCTGCGCGGGAACCTTTTGCCGGGCGGAATGCCGGTCGGACAGGGACTGCGCCGACAACAAGGTGTGCGTCGACGGTCTCTACAACGCCCAGGGCAAGCTGCTGCACCTCGGACGCCCGAGCCGGCCGGTCGCCGCCACCAGCCTCGATGTGATCAACCCCGGCGCCTACTACGCGGCGCGCTGCCAGACCCCGGCCGCGCAACCGGCCGGCGCGCCCCTGCAATCGCCCGTCCCGGCCGTGATCATCGGAGCGGTCGTCCCGGTGTTCGCCGCCACGTCGGTGTCGCTCGCCGCCAGTCCGGTCGACCAGCGGGCCAAGTGCCCGGCGAGCGTAACCTTCAACGGTTTGATCGGCGCCAATGCCTCAGGGGCGGTCACCTATCGCATCGTGCGCAGCGACGGCGGAACCGGCGCTCCTAAGGTCCTGAAATTCCAAGGCGCCGGCCAGAAGAGGATCGCCGAGATCTGGACCCTTTCCCAGAGCCTGCAGGGATCGCTCAGGATCGAGGTGCTGGCCCCGAACCGGCTGACCTCCGCGCCGGCTGACTTCGCGCTCGACTGCGAGAGCTGAGACCCGCCCGCGGATCAGTCTCCGTAGCCCGCTGGCAGTTCGTCGTCGGCCATCAGGGCGTCCTTGCTGACCTTGGTGTCCTTAACCTTGGCCTTCTCGACGATCAGGTCGACGACCTTGTCCTCGAAGATCGGGGCGCGCAGCTGGGCCTGGGCGTTGGCGTTCTGGCGCAACAGGTCGAACACCTGCTGAGCCTGAGGACCATAGCGGCGCGCCTCGGTGACCATGGCGTCGTTCAGTTCCTGGTCGGTGACCTGGACGTTGTTGGCGCGGCCGATCTCGGCCAGCACCAGGCCCAGCCGGACCCTGCGCTCGGCGATCTTGCGGTATTCCTCGCGCAGCTTCTTGTCGGACTTCTTGAGGTCCTCCGGCGGCAGATTACCGGCTTCCTTGTCCTGCTCCACCTGGGTCCAGATCGCGGCGAACTCGGCCTCGACCATCTTCGGCGGCAAGGGGAAGTCGTGCTTGGTGTCCAGCTGATCCAGCAGGGCGCGCTTGAGCTTGAAGCGGCTCGCGCCGGCGTATTCCTTTTCCAGGTTGTCCTTCAGCAGGTCGCGCAGTTTCGCCAGGCTCTCCAGGCCCAGTCGCTCGGCCAGCGCGTCGTCGGCGGGCGCATTCACCGGCGCCTTGACCGCCGTGACCTTGACCGCGAAGACCGCGTCCTTGCCCTTCAGGGCTTCGGACTGGTAGTCGGCCGGGAACGCCACCTTGACCTCGACCTCGGTGTCGGGTTTGGCGCCGACAAGTTGGCCCTCGAAGCCCGGAATGAACTGGCCCGAGCCCAGCACCAGCTCGGCGTCTGTCGCCGCGCCCCCCTCGAACGGCACGCCGTCGAGGCTGCCGACGAAGTCGATGACCACCATGTCGCCGTCCTTGGCCTTCACGGCCTTGCCGGTCTTGACCTCATAGGTGCGGTTCTGTTTGGCCAGTTCGGCCACGGCCTCGTCGACCTCGGCCTCGGTCGGCTGATAGACCGGGCGCTTGAGCGACAGCGTCGCCGGGTCAACAGGCTCGAAGTCCGGCATCACCTCGACGGCGATCTCGTAGGCGAGGTCAGCCTTGCCCTCGATCACCGCGTCCATATCGCCCTGCGGCTTCAGGTCGGGGTCGCCGGCCGGGCGCACCTTGTTGTCCTCAAACACCTTCTGGGTGCTCTCGGTCAGGGTTTTTTCGATCACCTCGCTCATCAGCGCCTTGCCATAGAGGCGACGCACATGGGCGGTCGGCACCTTGCCGGGGCGGAATCCCTTGATGTTGAGGGTCGGTGTGATCTCGGCGATGCGCGCCTCCAGCGCCACCGACAGGTCACCCATGGGCACCGTTACGCCCCAGACGCGACTCAGGCCTTCACCAGACTTTTCAACGATCTGCATCGACATTCTCGAACTTCCGGGCGGGCGCGGAGAGGGCGCGCAGCGGCCGCTAAGGGGATGAAAACGATAACCGCCGAGGCTCCCGGCGGAGGGCGGCGGTTATGTCACGCGAGGCGCCGCGATCCAAGCGCAAAGGCCCGTCCGCGCCAAAGCTTCGAAGGGGCCCTGGCGAACAAGCAGGATGGTGCGGCTAGAGGGACTCGAACCCCCACGGTTGCCCGACGGTACCTAAAACCGTTGCGTCTACCAATTCCGCCATAGCCGCGCGGCCTCGCCCTTAGCCGGGATGCCGCCGACCGCCAAGCGTTAGAACTGCTTGCGCAGGCTGACGAACACCTCGCGCGGCGCGCCGGGCAGCAGGGTCTGGTTGTCGCCGGAATAACCGTAGCCGTTGGAGCCGATGGTGGCGATGTAGCGCGTATCCAGCAGATTGGTGACGTTGGCCTGGATCTCCAGGCCCTTGGTCAAGCCCTCGCCGCTGAACCGGTAGCCGGCGGTCAGATCGACCGTCGTCCGACCCGGCACGCTCTGGTCGTTGGTGTAGGTGAAGAAGCGCTTGGACGTATAGTGCGCGCCCACGCGCCCGAACCAGCCATCCTGATCGTAAGCGAGCTCGAGATTGCCCAGGTGCTTGGGTGAATCCACCGTCGTCTTGCCGGAAATCGCATGGGTGACGGCGCCGCTGCTGGGATCGCGGACATCGTTGTCATAGGTGCTGTCGCCATAGGCGTAGGATCCGATCAGCGACCAGGCCGGCGTGATCGTCCAGGTCGCCGCGGCCTCGAAGCCCTTTGAGGTGACGGCGCCGACATTGGCCAGGATGGTGGGATTGCCGACGATGCCCGCGCCGGTCGAGGTGCCGATCAGGCGATTGTCGAACTTCACATAGTAGACGGCGGCCACACCGGTCACATTGGGGAACCGGAAGCGCCAGCCAGCTTCAAAGGTCTTCGAGGTCTCGGGCTTCAGGGTCAGGGTCTGGCCGCTGGCGAGCTTGGTCTTGCCGATGATCACGTCGAAGCCGGCCTGGTTGGTGGCGAATGGCGACAGGCCGGTGTGGGCGGCGCCGAACGCCCGCAGGTTCTCGGTGTAGCCGGCGAACAGCTCATGATCCCGATCAACCTTCCAGGTCACCCCGACCTGCGGCAGGAAGCCGTCCTTCGAGGTGATGGAACCCGTGATGTTGGGGGCGCCGGTCACCGTCGTAGCGCTATCCTCGACCCGCAGGGACTTGAAGCCGGCGTTGATCTTCACCGCGTCGGTGATCGTCCACTGGTCCTCGACATAGAGCTGGGTGGTCTTGGTGTTGAAGGCGTAGGCCCACTGGGTGAAGAACGGACCGCGCATGAAATTCAGGCTGCTGCGCTGGGGCGCCGCCAGGTTGAGACCGTAGAATCGCCGGGCCTGGTTGAAGTCGTTGTCCTCGTACCAGCCGCCGAAGCTGACGTGGTGGTCTCCCACATCCCAGGTCGCCCCGGCGATCACGCCCCTGCGGTCGATCGTGTATTCGGTGGTGCGCACCGACAGCGGCGCATTGTCGGTCGTGGCCCCCGCGACACCGTAGTTCGGCGAGGCCACATAGGGCGTGTACCATGTGCCTTGGCCGGCATTGCGGTGACTGTAGATCGTCGCGCTGCCCTTCAACGGCCCGACCGGCCCGGCCAGCGTCAGGGCCCAAAGGTCGTCATTGCGCAGGCCAGAGGCGTCGAAATAGGTGTCGTCGACGCACTTCACCGGTTTCGGATACGGATTTGCGCCTTGGCCGGTGTAGCAGCCGTTGCCGTCAAGACTTGGCGTCGGCCCGGCGAAATTGGCGGCGGTCTGGTAGGCTCTGGCGATCTGCACGGCGTCGGCATAGGCGCCGCTGTTGTTGTCCCACTTGTAGCCCAGGCGGTTCAACATCTCGAGCGACAGGTCCTGATAGTCGTTCTCGCGCCGGCGCGACCAGTCATAGAAGCCGGTCAGGGTGTAGTCGCCGAGCGGCTGGACGACCTTGAAATCGACCTGCTGCTGCTTCTGCTTGCCGACACCCTTCCACTTGTCGGCTTCCTGGTCGGCGATCGAGATATAGGCGCGGCCGCCGGTTGGCAGCACGCCGGTGTCCAGGCGGACGAAGCCGCGCCAAAGGTTGTTGGAGCCATAGGTCGCCGCAGCATAGACGCCGAATACGTCGGACGGGTTGCGGCTGAGGAATTTCAGCGAGCCGCCGAGATTCGAAGACGACGCGGTCTCCAGCGAGCCCGCGCCCTGCGCCAGCTCCACCTTGCCAAGATCCTCCGAGGCGATGGCGCGGCTGATGTGCAGGCCGTTGAAATTGCCGTAGCTCATGTCGCCCAGCGGCACGCCGTCCAAGGTGAAGCCGAGCTGGTTCTGGTTGAACCCGCGGATCGAGATGCGGGTGGACCATTCATAGGTCCCAAAGGCGTCGGCCGACTGGAAATTCACCCCCGGCAGCATGGCGACCAGCTTGATCGGGCTGGTTCCGGGAACGGCCTGCTCGATTTCGCGGATCGGCAGGGCCTGGACCTGCCGGCTTTCGCCCGCGCCATAGACGACGACCTCTTCAACATTGGCGGTTTCCGCAGCGGCGGCCGCCGCGACCTCGGCGGCGAAAGCCTGGCCGGCGGCCAGCAGGATCACGCCGGCGGAGACGCCGGCCAGCAGGTGAAGTTTCATGGTCTTTCCTTACTCAGAATGTCGCCTCGCCTGGGCTGGGCGTCGTCGGTTGGAACAGCGCGGCGCGGACCGCTGCGTAGCTCCAAACCGAAATGCAACCCCCACACCCTCGACGTCGGCCGGGCTTATCTTAGGAAATTGGAATGAAGGCAAGTTCATAAAAGTGTTATATTATCTCTCACCCCGGAGAGGCGGTCACATCTGAGTAACTCAAAATATAACCGGTTTTTTCCATCTGAATCATCTTCAAATTCTCCGATTTTGATCCGAATACCGACTATTTTTGAGCTCGGAAACCCGGCCTTAAGCCTAACGCCGGCGCCAGACCCGGCCCCACCGCCCTTGGTCCAACCCCTTGAATAAACCCCGCGGCCGGCTCCGCTTGGTCCCCGCGCGAGACGCGTTCGCGGTGCGACCGACGCCGGGTATCGATGCAGGTGACAGCCGGCTCGCGCGCAGGCAGAACACCGCCATGCCCGCCGGCGTCCTTTTCGTGCACAACAACTTCCCGGCCCAGTTCCGGGACCTGGCCGAGACCCTGGTGGCGCGTGGCGTGCCCTGCGCGGCGATCGGCTCGGAGACGGCGCCAGGCGTCCAGGGCGTGCGCATCGGCCGCTACAGCCTGCCGCGCGGCTCCACCACGGGCATGTTCCCGCTGGCGGTCCGCGCCGAGGCGGACCTGCTCCGCGGGCGCTCAGCGCTGGAAATGGCGCGGGCGTTGAAGGCTGAAGGCTTCGATCCCGCGGTCATCGTCGCCCATCCCGGCTGGGGCGAGGCCATCTTCCTCGACGAAGTGTTCCCGGACGCCCGGCGGGTGATGTTCTCGGAGTTCTTCTATCGCGGGCGCGGCCTCGATATCGGCTTCGACACCGAGTTCTTCGCGCCCACCGACGAGGCCGTGCTGCTGGGCAAGGCCAAGAACGCGGTGATGGCGCTGTCGCTCACCGACGCGGACATCATCGTCGCGCCCACCGCCTTTCAGGCCGCCGCGCTACCCACGATCTTCCAGCCGCGGGTGCGGGTCCTTCACGAAGGCGTCGACGTCGAGGCGATCCGCCCGGGCCCGGCCGAGCCGTTCCAGCTTCCCGATGGCCGGGTCATCGCGCCCGGGACGCCGCTGATCACCCACGTCAACAACAACATGGAGCCGTTGCGCGGGCTGCACATCCTGGCCCGCGCCCTGCCCCGGCTGATGGCGCAGGTTCCAGACGCCGAAGTCATGATCTTCGGACAGGAAACCCCCCGCCCCTATGGCGGCAGCCCGCCTGACGGCCGGACCTGGCGGAAGGTGTGTTTTGACGGCCTGCAAGTCGATCCGGCGCGGCTGCACCTGATGGGGCGCGCGCCCCACGCCCGGATGCTGGCGGCGCTGCGGCGCTCGACGGCGCACGTCTACTACACCTATCCCTTCGTGCTCTCCTGGTCGCTGATCGAGGCGATGGCCAGCGGCTGTTACGTGATCGGCTCAGACACCGCCCCGGTGCGCGACGCGATCACCGACGGGGAAAACGGGCGGCTGCTGGACTTCTTCGATGTCGAGGCCCTGTCGCAGGCGCTGATCGAGGCCTGCCGCAGCCCGGCCGCCGCCCAGCCCCTGCGCGCCGCCGCGCGCGCCACGGCGGTGGCGAAGTTCTCCAGCCGCGCGGGCCGCGCGGCCTGGCTGGCGCTCCTCTCAGACCTGGGCGTGGAGATCGCCATCTAACCGCAACGGATTTCCCGGATCAGGCCGGTCGCGGCGTCGAAGAAGAAGTTCAGGCGCTCAGGCGAATCGTCCTGCGTCACCGGACAGCTGGTGCAGGCGACGCGCTGCCGCTCGGGCCGCACCGGCACCGGGATCTCCGTGCGTGAGCGTCCGATCAGACCCTGCAGCTCTGCGGCGCCGCAACGGTCCTTCGCAGCGGGGGGCGCCACCGACCACGCCGGCGCGGACCGGGCCGGCGGCCGGGCCTCCGCTGACGGCGGTGACGTGGTCGGTGGCGCGCTTGAGCATCCGGCCAGAAGGGCAAATATGGTAATCGCCGCCGCCCTCACGGCTGTTTTTCCCATCCCCGCGCCTGCTGTTTCCAGTAGGAGACCGGCGCGCCGGACGCCTTTGCCGCCCGGAACTGGCCACGCGCAGCCGTCAGCTGAACCTCATCCGCGCCGTCGAACAGGATCACGCAGCGCGCATAGCCGGAAAGGTCGCCCGGCTCGGCCCCGTCCACCAGAAACAGGGCGTCCGCGCCGTTGGCGTTTTCGCGACCGGTGGTGATCAGGATCGGCTGACGCGCCGCGTCAGGCTCGTCGGCCAGCGCGTGCGGCAGGAAGCTGTCGTCGCGATAGGTCCACAAGGCCGCGTCCAGATGGGCGGCGCGGGCGCTCTCGCGGACCCGGACCTGCGCCCGCCACCCGCGCTTCAGGGTCTTCTCCAGCAGATCCGGCAGCGCCTGCTCCACCCCGGTCCGCTCCAGGTGATAGAACCAGACTTCCGTGAGGGTGTCGGGGGCGGTCGCTTCGGAATGAGGAGTGTCGGTCACCTCAGCCCTCGTACTTCTCCGCCACCATGCGGTTCAGCAGGCGCACGCCGTAGCCGGTGGCGCCGTCCGGGCTGGTGGGGACGGCCGACGGTTTCTTCCAGGCTGTGCCGGCGATGTCCAGGTGCGCCCAGGGCACGCCATTGGTGAAGCGCTGGATGAACAGGGCCGCGGTGATCGAGCCGCCGGGCCGGCCGCCGGTGTTCTTCATATCGGCGATCATCGAGTCGATGTTCTTGTCGTACTGCGCCGGCAGCGGCATCCGCCACAGGGGTTCTCCCTCAGTGTTGGAAGCGGCAATCAGATTGCCCGCCAGCTCCTCGTTGTTGGAATAACAGCCGGCCAGGTCGTTCCCCAGCGCGACGATGATCGCCCCGGTCAGCGTCGCCAGATCGACGATGAACTTCGGCTTGAAGCGATCCTGACAGTACCAGACGGCGTCGGCCAGCACGAGGCGGCCCTCGGCGTCGGTATTGATCACCTCGATGGTCTGGCCCGACATCGAGGTGAGCACGTCGCCCGGGCGATAGGCGTTGCCGTCGGGCATGTTCTCGACCAGGCCCAGGATGCCGACTGCGTTTACCTTGGCCTTGCGGCCGGCGAGCACGTGCATCAGGCCGGCCACGGCGCCGGCCCCGCCCATGTCCCACTTCATGTCCTCCATGCCGTCTGCCGGCTTGATGGAGATGCCGCCGGTATCGAAGCAGACACCCTTGCCGACGAAGGCGATGGGCTGGGCGGACTTGTCGGCGGCGCCGTTCCAGCGGATCACCGCCAGCTGGCTCTCGCGGATCGAGCCCTGGCCGACGCCCAGCAACGAGCCCATGCCCAGCGCCATCATCTCCGGTTCGCCGAGAATCTCGACCTCCAGGCCGAGGCTTTGCAAGGCCTTCACCCGGCGCGCGAATTCGGCGGGATAGAGGACGTTCGGCGGTTCGGACACCAGGTCGCGCGTGAAGCTGACCGCGTCCGCCAGGGCGGCAAGCGGGGCGAAATCGGCAAGCGCGCCATCGACCCCCGTGGTGACGACCTGGGTCCTGACGATCGAGGGTTTCTTTTCCGCCGGCTCCTTGGTGCGGTACTTGTCGAAGCGATAGCTGGCCAGCCGCACCCCCAGCGCCGCCCTGGCGGCGTTCTTACCACCGCCGTTCGGCAGCTCGAGACGCAAGGTGGTCAGGCCGGAGGTCTTGACCGCATGATAGGCGTTGGCCGCCGCGGTCTCGGCGCCCATGGCGTCATAGGCGTCAGCCTTGCCCGCACCCACCAGCACGAGGCGGGCAGCTTCCACGCCTCGCGGGGACAGGATGTCCAGGGTTTGGCCCTTGGCGCCGGTAAAGCGGCTGGCGGCGGCGGCCTGGGCCAGGTCGCCGTCGAGGCTTGAGCCTTCAAAGACGATGCGGGCCAGGGCGGACTTTGCCGGGAGTGGGGAGGCGGCGGCGACGAACTCGATATCCATGGCAAGTCTCTCAAACCCAGGGGTGGCGGAAGCGGGCGGCGCAGGCCACATCCGACGACGGGCTCCGCGGGCTTCGGTTTGGGGTTCGGCCCGGCGGTTGTCTGATGCGTCGACGCATGGTTTAGATCAGCTCCGCGGTCGGGGCGCGGACAAAAACGCCGGGTGAGCCGTATTTCCTGCCGATGCGCCTGATCGACCGCTACCTGCTGCGCCAGCTCGTCGGCCCCGTGCTGCTCGCCACTGGGGCGCTGACGGCGATCGCGTTGCTGAGCCAGAGCCTTTCCGGCCTCGACCTGATCGTCAACCAGCGGCAGAGCGCCCTGGTGTTCCTGAAGATCACGCTCCTCTACATGCCCCAGCTGATCAACATGATCCTGCCGATCGCCATTTTCGTCGCCGCGCTGGTTGCGCTGAACCGGCTGCATACCGAGCAGGAAATCATTGTCTGCTTCGCCGGTGGGATGAGCCGCTGGCGGGTGATCTCGCCGGCGATCCGGCTGTCGGGGACCGTCGCCCTGTTCGCACTGCTAATGAACCTGTGGGTGCAGCCCGCCGCCTTCCGCGAGCTGCGGCGCGAACTCTTCCAGGTGCGCACCGACCTGGCCTCGACCCTGGTGCGCGAGGGCGAGTTCACCGAGCCGGTCCCAGGGCTCACCGTCTACGCCCAGACCGTTGATGGTAAAGGCGACATACACAATCTTTTCATCCATCAGACGAAGCCCGATGGATCGGCCACGACCTATATGGCCAACACCGGTCGCATTGCCCAGAGACACGGCGCGTCGCTGCTGATCCTGCGCGACGGATCGACCCAGGAATTCTCACCCAACGGAGTGCTCAACTACCTGACCTTCAACGAATATCCCTTCGAGCTTGGCGCGCTCAACAAAACCGAGGAGCTGGTCCACTATAAGCCTTCGGACCGCTACCTGCACGAACTGCTGTTTCCGGACCTCGAGCAAGACTGGGAGCGGCGAAACCGGCTCAGCCTGCTGGCCGAGGCTCACGCGCGGATTTCCTCGCCCCTCTACAATATCGCCTTCATGGCCATGGCCCTGTCGGCGATCATCGGCGGCGGATTCTCCCGCCTGGGCTATGGCCGGCGGATCGCCAGCATCGGGGCCGCCGCGGCCCTGGTGCGGATCGTCGGCTTTGTGATCCAGGCGGCCTGCGAACAGAGCGCCTGGCTGAACCTGCTGCAGTACGCCATCCCGCTCGCCGCCGCCGGCCTGGCCCTGCGCAGCGTCTTCCGCCAACGAGTGAGCCGTTTCATCGACATTCGGCGCCGCCCCCGAACCGCCGCGGTGACCGCGTGAACCTTCGGCCATGACCGGCGCCGCGCGCATGGGGCGATATGTGCTCGTCCGCACCATGGCCGGCGTGGGCGCCGCCCTGGCGGTGATCGCCTCGGTGATCCTGCTGATCCAGTTCGTCGATCTGTCACGCTCGATCGGCGTTCGCGCCGACGTCGGCGCCGTCGATGTCCTGGGCCTGACGCTGTTGAAATCTCCGTCGGTGATCCAGGTGCTGCTCCCGTTTGTCTTCCTGTTCGGCGGCATCGGCGCTTTCGTCGGCCTCAATCGCCGCAGCGAACTGGTGGCCATCCGCGCCGCGGGCGTTTCGGCCTGGCGTTTCATCACCCCCACCGCCGTCGCCGCGTTCCTGGCCGGCGTTCTGGCGGTGACCGCCTTGAACCCGATTTCCGCCGCGCTCAGCGCCCGCTTCGAAGCGGACCGGGCGAAGATCATGTCCAACTACCTGGGCGACACGCCCAAGGATATCTGGCTGCGGCAGGGCGATGAGCGCACGCAGATGGTGATCCACGCCCGCTCCCGCGACACCGTCGCCGGTGAGGTGCTGCTGCGCGGCGTCTCGCTGTTCGTCTATCAGAAGAACAAGGCCGGTCAGCCGGAGTTCAAGCGTCGGCTGGAGGCGGCCGAGGCGACCCTGCGGCCCGGTTTCTGGCAGCTCAGGGACGTGCGCGAGGCCACCGCCGGCGAAAGTTCGGTGCGGTCCGACAGCCTGTCGATCCGCTCGACCCTCGATTCCGAGGCCGCCGTCGAGCGATTCGCCTCTCCCGAGGCCATCGCCTTCTGGAAACTGCCCGGCGCCATCCGACAGACCGAGCAGGCCGGCTTTTCGGCGTCCGGCTATCGCCTGCGATACCAGCAACTTCTGGCGACACCATTGCTGTTCGCCGCCATGGCGGTGCTGGCTGCGGCCTTCTCGCTTCGCCTGGCGCGGCTGGGTGGTCTGGCGGGCCTCGCCGGCGCCGGGGTGGCGCTCGGCTTCGTGGTGTTCTTCTTCAATCAGTTCGCCGGCGCGCTGGGCCGGGCGGACATCATCCCGCTCTACGCCGCGGCCTGGGCGCCGGCGGCCCTGGCCCTGCTGTCGGGCCTCACCCTGCTCTGTTACACCGAAGACGGTTGAATCGTTCGCCGGCCCGGCTATGCAGGCGGCGGGGCGCGTCGCGAGAGGATCGGAAGCCGAAGATGAATTCGCCTCGGCGCACACCGCCACACTCGGCCGCCTGTCGAACGGCCCGGCGCGTGCTGCTGACGAGCGTGGCGCTGGCGGTGTTCTGGCCCGCTTTGGCGGCGGCTCAACCGGTCAGGCCGGGCGGAAACCCCCTGGAGCCCGATCAGCGCGGCCAGATCCTCCATCAAGGCGCCCTGCAGCCCGAACGCGCCAAGCCGGCGCGGCCGGCCAACACCGACGGACTGGCGCCTGGCGAGCTCTATATGGAAGCTGACCGGCTGGTCCGGGACGACAAGTCCGGCGTCACCACCGCCGAGGGCGACGTGGAGATTCGCTACCAGGGCCGCACGCTGCGCGCCGACCGGCTGGTCTACGAGCGGGCGGCTCCTGCGGCTGGCGTCGGGGCGGCTGGCGTCGGGGCGGCGGAAAGCCAGGCGCCCGCACAGGGCGTGATCCGCGCCTATGGCCACGTCCAGGTGATCCACGACGACGGCACAGTCGAATACGCCGACCAGCTGACCCTGGATGACAAGATGCAGGCGGGCCTCGCCCTGGGGTTCGCCGCGCGGCTCGCGCAGGACGTCAAGCTGGCCGGCGCCAGCGCGGTGCGCCGGTCCGACGAAATCCAGGAGCTCAACAAGGCGATCTACACGCCCTGTCCGATCTGCGTCGGCGACACGCCCAAGAGGCCGACCTGGTCGATCAGCGCCGACCGGGTGGTGCAGGATAAGGTCCGGCGCATCATCTACTACCGCCACGCCCGTATTCATGTGCTCGGCGTCCCGATCATATATCTGCCGGTGTTCTGGCACGTCGATCCGTCCGCGGAGCGGGGCTCGGGCCTGCTGGCCCCGCGGATCGGGATCTCGCGGCGGCGCGGCCTTTCCTACGAACAGCCCTACCTGCTGGTGCTGAGCCCGTCGGCCGACCTGACGATTAGCCCGCAGATCAACCAGAAGGCCAATCCGCTCCTGAACGGCGAATACCGCCAGCGCTTCAACACCGGCGCCATCGACCTGCGCTTCGGCTATACCCATGAGGCGGACCTGGATGGATCCGGCAACCGCCTGGGGACCAATACCAGCCGCAGCTATATCCTGGGCGAGGGGGCGTTCCGGCCCGCGGAAAAGTGGCTGCTGGGCTTCACCGCGGAGCGCACGTCCGACGCCCTGATCTTCGACAAGTACGACATCGGCGGGGTCTACCAGGCGCGCGGACCCTATGTGGCCGACGACCGGCGGCTGATCAGCCAGGCCTACGCCATCCGCCAGGACGCACAGTCCTACGTGTCGGCGGCGGCTTTCAGCATCCAGGGTCTGCGTCCCGCTGACAACAACCGCACCTTCCCCACCGTTGGCCCGCTGATCGACGCGCGCTACGAAATTCCCGCCGAGATCCTTGGCGGGCGGCTGCGCCTGACCGGCAGCGCCGTGGCGCTGACCCGCGACCAGTCGCCCACCAGCCCGTTGCTGCGCCTGCCCGGCCTCGACAGCCGCCGGGTCTCCGGCGACCTCAACTGGCGCAGCGTCTTCACCGCCACCGGCGGCTTGCGCGTCGAGCCTTTTGTCGATGCCCGCCTGGATGGCTACAGTCTGAGCGACGTGCTGACCGGCGTCGGCGCCGCAACGACATCGAAGACGGTTTCACGCGCCGTGGCGGTGACCGGCGCCGACATCTCCTATCCGCTGTTCCGCCGCTGGCATGACGCCACCATCGTGCTCGAACCCCTGGCCCAGGTCGCGGTCTCGCCCAAGGCCGCCCAGGTCACGATCGGCGCCGATGCGGCCGGCAAGCCGGTCTATCTGAACGAGGACAGCATCGCCCTGGAGTTTGACGAAACCACCCTCTTCCGCGCCAATAAGTTTCCGGGTTTCGATCTCTACGAGGACGGCCTGCGCCTGAATGTCGCGGGTCGCGCTTCGGTGATGTGGGACGACGGCCGGCGGGCGAGCCTGCTGGTCGGCCGCAGCTTCCGCGACCGCCCCAACACCGTGTTTTCACCGCGATCCGGGCTTAGCGGGCGGTCGTCCGACTGGATCGTCGCCGCCGACGCCCAGCCGGTGAAGGGATTCTCGTTCTTCGCCCGCGCGCGCCTGGACGCCACCACGCTGGAGGTTCACCGCCTGGAGGCCGGGGCCAACGTCTCGTCCAAGTGGGGATCCGGCTACGTTCGCTACCTGGACGACGACCAGGGAATCAATGGGGTCAAGGTGCGCAACGCCGACGTCGGCGGCGATCTCAATCTGACCCGCCACTGGGGCGTCAGCGCCTATGGCAACCGCGACCTCATCCAGAACGTCTGGGTGATCCGCGATGTCGGCGTCTTCTACAAGGACGAGTGCATCCGGGTGGACGTGTTCTATCGGCGCCAGGACACCATCGTCGGCCGTCTCGGCGCCAGCGACCAACTGAGTGTGCGCCTAACGCTCGCCACATTGGGCGGACCAATTTATGGCAGATAGGCATGGCGGCCGTTCGGGGCCGCACGAAGGAATGATCTCATCCATGATGCGCGCGCGTAACGTCACGGGCCGAGGGGCGCGGGGCGCTGTTGTTGTGGTCGCGCTGATCGCCGGCGGCCTGCCCCTGGCCGCCGGCGCGCAAGCCCTGCGCGGCAAGGTCGGCGCGCCCCCGCCCGCCGTGGCCGCGCCGGCCGTTGCGCCGGTTGCCCCCGCAGCGGTCGCGCCGGTGGTCCAGTCCCCCGCCCCGCCTCGCCCGATGTCGGAATCGGTCGCGGCCGTGGTCAACGACGAGATCATCTCAAGCTACGACCTGGCCCAGCGGATGCGTTTGCTGATCGCGACCTCGGGCGTCCAGCCGACCCAGGAAACCCTTCCTCAGTTCCAACAGGAAGCCCTGGTCTCCCTGGTCGATGAGCGCTTGCAGCTGCAGGAGTTGCGACGGGTCCAGCGCGACCAGAAGATCACCATCATCGCCACTGACGATGAGATCCTCGAAGAGCTGGGCGGCATGGCCCGGCAGAACAACCTGAAGCCGGAGGGATTTCTCGCCGCGCTCAAGTCCCAAGGCATCGGCCCGGAGACCCTCTACCAGCAGATCCGCGCGCAGATGAGCTGGCAGCGCTGGATCCGCGGTCGCTACGGTTCTCGTCTGCGCATCGGCGAGGACCAGATCAAGGCCACCCAGGCGCGCCTCCTCGCCGCGGCGTCCAAGCCCCAATACCAGATCAGCGAGGTGTTCCTTGACGCCGGCCGCACCGGCGGAATGGACGCAGCGATGAAGGGCGCGACCCAGCTGGTCGCGCAGATGCAGCAGGGGGCGCCCTTCGCCTCGGTGGCGCGGCAGTTCTCGACGTCGGCGACCGCCGCGGCCGGCGGCGACGCGGGCTGGATCAGTCAGGGTGAGATGCCGGCCCAGGTCGACGCCGTGCTGGATCAGCTTCGCCCCGGCCAGCTGTCCCAGCCGATCCAGGTCAAGGACGGGGTCTATATCCTCTATCTGCGCGACAAGCGGTCCGGCTCCGGTCAGACCCTGGTCAGCCTGAAACAGGCCGCCATCGCGCTCCCGGCCACGGCGACCCCTGGGCAGGTCGAAGAAGCCCGGGTCAAGCTGGAAGCCGTGCGCCTGTCCATCAAGGGCTGCGCCGACATGGAAGCCACCGCAAGCAAGACCGCCGGCGTGGTGGCGGGCGATCTCGGCGAGGCGGAAATCGGCGATCTGTCGCCGGAGTTCAAGGATGCCGCGACCCGGCTGGAGGTCGGTCAGCTGTCCGCGCCGATCCGCACCAAGGTCGGCCTGCACGTCCTGGCTGTCTGCGGCAAGCGTGCGGCCGGCGGCGCCCAGGTCGATCACGACCAGATCGAGAACCGGCTCACCGGCCAGCAGCTCAGCATGATCTCGCGGCGATACATGCGCGACCTGCGCAATTCCGCGACCATTGAGACTCGATAGGACGGTCGTGTGCTCATCGAGCCCGAGGTTCGACCGCGCTCGCGTCAAGCACCTGCGAACTTTGCAATCGGGACGCTAGAACGGTGAAACCCGGTCCGCTCGCCCTGACCCTCGGCGATCCGGCTGGCGTCGGACCGGAGATCGTCGTCAAGGCCTGGGGCGCCCTACGCCGGGCCGGACCGCCATTCCTGGTTGTCGGCGACGCCCAGTCGCTGGCATCGGCCTCGGCCGCGGGGGCGTCTATCATCCGGACGATTGTCGCGCCCGTCGAGGCCCTGGCCTGTTTCGCCGACGCCCTGCCGGTCCTCGACCTGCCCCTGCGCTCCCCCGTCATCGCCGGTCAACCGTCAGCGGCGACCGCGCCGTCGATAATCCGATGGATCGAAACCGCTGTCGGCCTGGCCCTGTCCGGCAAGGTCACCGGCGTCGTCACCGCCCCGATCGCCAAGGCCCCGCTCTATGAGGCCGGGTTCAGGTTCCCCGGCCACACCGAGTTCCTGGGCGAGCTCACCGCCGCCGCCCGCTTTGACGGCGCGCGCGGGCCGGTGATGATGCTGATCGCCGGCGGCCTGCGGGTCGCGCTGGTGACGGTGCATGAGCCGCTGGCCAGGGTTCCCAGCCTGTTGACCACCGAGGCGATCGTCAACACCGGCCAGGTGACCGCCGAGGCCCTGCGCCGCGACTTCGGCATTGCCCGGCCAAGGCTGGCGGTCGCCGGGCTCAATCCGCACGCCGGAGAGGGCGGCGGCATCGGCCGCGAGGAGATCGAGATCGTCGCCCCGGCGGTCCGTGCGCTGGAGGATCTGGGCATCGACGTCACCGGACCGCACCCCGCCGACAGCCTGTTTCCGGAGGTCATGCGCGCCCGCTACGACGCGGCGATCTGCCTCTACCACGACCAGGCGCTGATCCCGGTGAAGATGCTCGACTTCTGGGGCGGTGTGAACGTGACGCTCGGCCTGCCGATCATCCGCACCTCGCCCGACCACGGCACAGCTTTCGACATCGCCGGCCGCGGCCTCGCCCGGCCCGACAGCCTGATCGCCGCGATCCGCCTGGCCGATCAGCTTTCAAGGGCGCGGGCCGGGTGAGCCTCGAGGCCCTTCCGCCGCTGCGCGAATGCCTCGCGGCGCACGGCCTGCTGGCCAACAAGGCGTTCGGCCAGCATTTCCTGCTCGACCTCAACATCACCCGCAAGATCGTCCGACTCGCCGAGCTCCCGCCCGGCGACCGGGTCATCGAGGTGGGCCCGGGACCCGGCGGCCTTACCCGCGCCCTGCTGGAAGCCGGCGTCCGGGTCACCGCCATCGAAAAGGATCCGAGGTTCCAGCCGTTGCTGCGCGAACTGGCCGAGGCCGCCGCCCCAGGCGCCTTGGCCCTGGTCTTCGCCGACGCCCTGGAAGCCCATGAGGCGGCCCTGGTCGAGGCGGAGGCCGCCCATGTGGTCTCCAACCTGCCCTACAATGTCGGCACGCCGTTGTTGATCAAATGGCTCACCGGCCCCTGGCGGCCGGCGTCCATGACCCTGATGTTCCAGAAGGAGGTCGCCGAGCGGATCGCCGCGCGGGCGGGCGACGATGCCTATGGCCGGCTGGCCGTCATCGCCCAGGCCACCAGCCACGCCGCCAGCGTGATGGACATCCCGGCCCGCGCCTTCACCCCCCCGCCGAAGGTGGACTCCGCTGTGGTCCGGCTGACCCCGCGCGGCGACCGACCCTCGCCCGCTCGCCTCGACGCCTTGCAGGCGGTCACCGCCGCCGCCTTCGGCCAGCGCCGCAAGATGCTCCGCGCCAGCCTCAAGGCGCTTGGCGGCGAACCGATGATCGAAGCCGCCGGCCTAAACCCCCAGGCCCGCGCCGAGACCATTGATGTCGCGGGCTTCCTGCGCCTGGCCGACGCCTGGCTGGACCGGCGCTAAGCGCCGTTGCGCGCCACTCCGGCGCAGGCTCCTATGGCGCCGATGGGCTTGAAGGAGCGTCAATGCTGATCCTGCTGGGCGTCGCCGTCATCGTCGTCGGCTTCGCCGTCCGCCTCAACCCGCTGCTGGTGGTGGTGCTGGCGGCTTTGACCAGCGGCTGGTTCGCCGGCCTGCCGCCGCTGGCGGTGATCGCCGCCTTCGGCAAGGCATTCAACGACAACCGCTTTGTCAGCACAGCCTATCTCGTGCTGCCCCTCGTGGGCGTGCTGGAGCGGGCCGGTCTGCGCGAACAGGCGTCCAGGATCATCGCCGGCCTGCGCGGCGTCTCCGTCGGCCGCCTGTTGATCGGCTATATGATCTTTCGCCAGGCGACCACGGCCGTAGGCCTCATGCCGATCGCCGGACAGGCGCAGACCATCCGCCCGCTGGTCGCGCCCATGGCCGAGGCCGCGTCAGAGCTGCGCGACGGTCCCGCGACGCCCGAGACCCGCTACGCCATCCGCGCCATGGCCGCGGCGACCGACAACGTGGCGGTATTCTTCAGCGAGGACATCTTCGTGGCGATGGGCTCGGTGCTGCTGATGGTTGGCTTCCTGACTTCCAGCAAAATCGTGCTTGACCCCATCCACCTGTCGGTCTGGGCGATCCCCACGGCTTTGGCGGCGTTCGTCATCCATACCGCCCGGCTGATGCTCTTCGACCGCCGGCTGGCGGGTCAGGGCCGGGCGGCGGGCAAGCCATGATCAAGCTCGGCGCCGTCTATCTGCTGGCCGGCCTGATGTTCGCGGGCTTCGCCGTCCTCAGCGTGCGCGACCGGGAAAATCCCAGGCGCTTCGGCAACACCGCCTTCTGGGCTCTGGTGGGCTTGAGTTTCCTGGCCGGCGACCGGCTGGGCGACCTGGGCAACGGCCTCCTGGTTCTGGGGCTGTCGCTGCTGGCAGGCTTCGGCCAGCTCGGACGCAGCAACCCGGCCACCACCTCCGGGGCCGAGCGCCAGGTCCTCGCGCAGCGGTTCGGCAACCGGCTGTTCATCCCGGCCCTGATCCTGCCTGTTGTGGTTGGCGTCGGCGTCCTGGTGCTGAAACCGATCCAGATCGGCGGGGTCGCGCTGATGGATCCAAAGCAGGCGACGCTGATCTCGTTGGCGCTGGCGGTGATCATCGGCCTGACGACCGCCCTCATCCTGTTGCGCCAACCACTCGCCAGTCCCCTGCAGGAGGGCCGCCGGCTGATCGACACGGTCAGCTGGGCGGCCTTGCTGCCGCAGTTCCTGGCGGCCCTGGGCGCGGTCTTCGCGCTCGCCGGCGTCGGGGCTCAGATCGGTCACCTGGTGACCGCCTGGCTGCCGGTGGACACCCGCCTGGCCGCCGTGACCGTCTACTGCGTCGGCATGGCGGCCTTCACCATGCTGTTAGGCAACGCCTTTGCCGCCTTTCCCATCCTGACCGGCGGGGTAGCCATCCCGATCCTGGTCAATCACTTCGGCGGCAACCCCGCGGTCGTCGCCTCGATCGGCATGTTGTCGGGTTTCTGCGGGACGCTGATGACCCCGCTCGCCGCCAACTTCAACCTGGTGCCCCCAGCACTGCTGGAGATCCCCGACCGCTATGCGGTGATCAAGGCGCAGGTCCCGACGGCGGTGCTGATGCTCACGGTCAATACGGTGCTGATGTATGTCCTCGCCTTCTCCCGATAGCGGACAGACCCGCCTGACTCCGGCTCTGGCCGCGAGCTTCGCCGCCATCGCGCTGGGCCACGTCGCTCGGGAATATCCGAACAAGCTCGACCATGTGCTCAGCGGTCCCGCCGATGCGCGAGGTCCGCGCGACCTGCACCCGATCTTCTTCGGCAGTTTCGACTGGCACTCGTGCGTCCACGGCTACTGGCTGCTGGCGACGCTGCTGCGCCGGGAGCCCGCCATCCCCCAGGCGCCGGCGATCCGCGCCCTGTTCGACGATGCCTTTACCGCCGAAAAGGTGGCGGCAGAGGTCGCCTATCTCGCCACGCCCTCGTCGCGCGGCTTCGAGCGCCCCTACGGATGGGGGTGGCTGCTGAAACTGCAGGCCGAACTGCTGGCCCACCGCGAGGCCCCGTGGTCGGCGATCCACCAGCCGCTGGCCGACGTCTTCGCCCAGCGGTTCCGGGATTTCCTGCCCAAGGCGGACTATCCGATCCGCACCGGGGTCCATTCGTCCACCGCCTTTGCGCTCGCGCTGGCTCAGGACTATGCCCTCGCCGCCCGCGATGCCGCCCTCACCGCGCTGTTCGTTGAAAAGGCGCGCGCCTGGTATCTGGCCGATCGCGACGCCCAGGCCTGGGAGCCCTCTGGCGATGAGTTCCTGTCGGCGACCTTGACCGAGGCGCTGTGCCTGCGCAGGCTGTTGCCCGCACCCGAGTTCGCGGCCTGGTTCTCAGACTTCCTGCCTCGGGCCGCCCAGCGCCAGCCCGCCACGCTGTTTGCCCCCGCCAAGGTCTCCGACCGGTCTGACGGCAAGATCGCCCACCTCGATGGCCTGAATTTTTCCCGCGCCTGGTGCTGGCGCGAGCTGGCCGCGACGCTCGCACCGGACAACCCCCTCAGCGGGGTCGCGGAGACCGCCGCCCGCGAACACCTGTCCGCCAGCCTGCCGCACGTCGCCGGCGACTATATGGGCGAGCACTGGCTGGCTTCCTTCGCCCTTCTGGCCCTGACCGCCGGCGGTGATATCGAGACCTGATCCGTGGGTCGAGGAGCTGCCTTTCGGCGCCAACTGCGCTAAGTTTCAATCGCGCACGACTACAATACAACCCAATTTTATTACTTCGTAATTTGTGTCTAATTCGCGACATTACGGGAACAATACAGACTGATTTTCGTAATCTACGTTGACCGTCTCGATTCTCTCTCAGTAACTCCACCTCAACCGGCGTCTCCGATCCAGGAACCCGGGACCTGAATTTGTGGGGAGCAGGTCGGCCCTGACCGGGGCGCGGCCGCCGGAGGATGTCGATCGTGAGAATTCAAACCACCCGGGAGCGCCTGATGGCCTCCTCAATAGTCTGCGGCGCGGCCCTGCTCGGCCTGTCCGCGACCTCGGCCGCCGCCGCCGCGGGGGCGACAGCCGGCAACGCCGAGGTGTCGGAAGTCGTGGTCACCGGGTCGCGCATCCCGCAGCCCAACCTCACCAGCGTCAGCCCGATACAGGTGGTGACGGATCAGGAGTTCAAGCTGCAGGGCAAGACCGACGTGATCGACCTGATCAACACCCTGCCGCAGAACTTCCAGAACGCCGCCGTGGATTTTTCCGGGACATCGAATCCGCTTTCCAGTCCCGGCGGCGTGTCGACGGCCGATCTTCGCGGCCTGGGACCCCAGCGGACCCTGATTTTGGTGGATGGACGCCGACTGGGGATCGGCGACGCCAACACCGGCAACCCGAACCCGGCGCCGGACCTGAACCAGATTCCAGCGCAGCTTGTATCCCGGGTCGAGGTGCTCACCGGCGGGGCTTCGGCCACCTATGGCTCCGACGCGGTCGCGGGCGTCATCAATTTCGTCATGAAGCACAACTTCCAGGGCGTGCAGATCGACGGCCAGGTCGGCATCGCCGAGCACGGGCAACAAGATCCGCAAGGGATCCAGACGCTGCTGCGTGCGCGCAACTACACCGTGCCGAAAGGTACGGTCTGGGACGGCCGCTCGCGGGACCTGTCCGTCGTCGTCGGCACGAACGGCATGGACGGGAAGCTGAACGTCACGGCCTATCTCAATTACCACCATCAGGATCCCGTCTCGCAGTCGACGCGAGATTTTTCCGCCTGCCAGATCAGGGTGAGAGGCGGCGCGACGCCGTTCTGCAACGGATCGACAAACTCCAATCAATTCTTCCAGGCGACGGGAAATGGGCCCGGAATCAACAACAACACTGGATTTACCGTCATCGGAAACCAGTTCATCGACTATGCCCTGGCGCCCACGACCGGCAGCCCTCCCCTGGTCTTCAACTCCAACCCCTACCAGTACCTGCAGCATGACGACACGCGCTATTCGGCCGGGTTCTTCTCGCACTACGAAGTGTCCCAGGCTCTCGATCTCTATGGCGACTTCTCGTTCATGAACGATCGCTCCGTCACCGCGGTCGCGCCGTCAGGTCTGTTCCAGGGCGGCGGCACGTCGCCCAACGGCGGGGTGCTCGTGAACTGCAACAACCCGTTGCTCAGCGCCCAGCAGGCGGCGACGCTCTGCTCGCCGGCCGAGATCGCCAGCGGCGCCAACGTGGATCTGATCTATGGGCGGCGAAACATAGAAGGCGGACCGCGGTCCAGCACCTACGAGCATCAGAACTACCGGGCGGTGGTTGGCGCGCGCGGCGCTGTGCCGGACATCGAGGGCTGGAAGTACGATGTCTATGGCTCGTACTACTACACCACGCTGTTCCAATCGAATGAGAACTACCTCAGCAATCGCAACATCCAGAACGGCCTGCAGGTGGTGAATGTGAACGGCGTTCCAACCTGCATCGCCAAGGTAACCGGGACGGACGCCGCTTGCGTCCCCTACAACATCTTCACCGAGGGCGGGGTGACGCCGGCCCAGGTGGCCTATCTCAACTCCACCGGCACCTCGTACGGCAAAATCGAAGAGACCATCGTTCAGGCCAACATCACCGGTGACCTGGGACGATACGGCGGGAAATCCCCATGGTCCGATGATGGCGTTGGCGTGGCCCTTGGCATCGAGGACCGGCGCCAGAGCTACAACTACGCCCCTGACCAGAATGAGCGCTCCAATGATCTGGCCGGTTTTGGCGGCGCCGCGACGGTGGTCAACGCCAGCCTCGGGGTGACCGAGATCTATGGCGAGCTCCGCGCCCCGCTGGTCCAGAAGAGACCCTTATTTGAAGATCTCACTTTGGATTTTGGCTATCGCTATTCGAAATATTCGAACGACGTCGCGGCCGACACCTACAAGGTTGGCCTGCAGTGGGCGCCAGTGTCCGACATCCGCTTCCGAGCCTCGTTCAACCGGGCGATCCGTGCGCCCAATATCCTGGAGCTGTTCAATCCTCAGTCGGTCACCAACACCAGTCAGGTGTCGGTGGACCCCTGCTCGCCGACCCCGGCCGGCCCGGCCACCGCCACGCTGCAGCAATGCCAGAACACCGGCGTGACCGCTGCACAGTACGGCAACGGCGGCAGCACGGACCGCATCATCCAGTGCCCCGCCGGCCAGTGCGCTGTCCTCACTGGCGGCAATCCCCGTCTGTCGCCCGAGCGGGCCAACACCTATTCCGTCGGCTTCACCCTGACGCCCAGCTTCATCCAGGGCCTGATCGGCAGCCTCGACTACTTCGACATCAAGCAGCAGAACACCATCGGCAATATTCCGCTGGCGTTCACACTCAACCAATGCCTGACCACCGGCGCGGCGGCCTTCTGTTCCAACGTCGTGCGCAACCCCAGCGGCATCCTGTTCGGGACCTCCGTGGCCGGGGGCGGCTACATCAACGGCGGGGCCGTCAACATCGGGGCCGGGGAAACCGCCGGCATCGATGTGCAGGCGACCTACAGCCTGCCGCTCAGCCGTCTTGGTCTCAGCGACGGCTTCGGAAGCCTGGCGTTCAACTTCATCGGCTCGGAACTGCTGAAGGTCACCACAACCCCGACACCTGGCGCGCATACCTATGATTGTGTCGGCCTCTACGGACCGACCTGCGCAACCCTCAATCCAAAGTGGCGGCACACCCTGCGCTCGTCCTGGCAGACTCCCTGGAACCTGCTGGTATCGGCGCAATGGCGCTACATCGGCAGCGTCGCGTTGGAAACCAATACCGCCGATCCGACGCTGACCAACGGCCGCAAGGACACATTCGAGGGCAAGCTGAAGGCGGTGAGCTACCTCGACCTCTCCGCGATCTGGAACATCCGCCCCGGGTTCTCCGTACGCGCGGGCGTCAACAACGTCTTCGACAAGGACCCGCAGATCGTGAACTCGGCGATTGTCGGCACCGGACTTCCGAACGCCTACCCGACCTATGACTTCCTCGGACGCGCGATGTTCGTGGGCTTCACCGCAAACTTCTAGGTTCACGACCGTTTGCGGGCCTCGAAGGGAGCGGCGGCGCGATCCGCCGCTCCGACTCGTCTTGCCTATCGCTCGTCGTAGAGCCGGCGCAGCACCGGCGGCGCGAGGTCGGGCAGATCCTCGGAGATCAAGCCCGGCCCGTGCAGCTCCGCGGCCTCGGCATGGATCCACGCGGCGGCGCAGGCGGCTTCGAAACTCTCCAGGCCCTGGGCGATCAGCCCGCCGATGAAGCCGGCTAGCACATCGCCGGAGCCGGCGGTCGCCAGCCAGGATGAGCCGTTACCGTTGACCGCACAGCGTCCGTCCGGGGCGGCGATCACCGTATCGGGACCTTTCAGCAGAACCACCGCTCCGGCCCGCGCCGCCGCCGATCGCGCGGCGGCGATGCGTTGCGGCGAGGCGGCCAGCAGGCCCGGGAACAACCGCTCGAACTCGCCAGGATGCGGCGTCAGCACGTCGTCGCGGTCCAGCACCGAGAACAGCTCCTCCGGATCCTCGCGAAAGGCGGTGATCGCGTCGGCGTCGATCACCAACGCCGCGCCGGTTCGCGCCAGCGCCAGGACGTTCAGCAGGGTCGATTCGCTGACACCCGCCGCCGGACCGATCACCGCGGCGTCGACCTCCGCCGCGGCCTGCTCGAGTTCCATGTCGGTGTCGAACCCGCTCAACATCACCGCCTCGAGGTGGGCCGCGTTGATCGCCAGCGCGTCGGGCGGCGACAGCACGGTGACCAGTCCCGCCCCGATCCTCAAGCCGCCGCGCGCCGCCAGCCGGGCGGCCCCGGTGTTCCAGGCCTCGCCGCTCACCACGATCAATCGTCCGCGCGCGTGCTTGTGCGAGGCCGCTGTGGGCCAGGGAAAGCGCGGCAGCCAGATCTCCGGGCCATTCTCGAAAGTCGCGAGACCGGGCAAGACCTCCGGGGTCGACAGGCCGATATCGGCGACGACCACCTCGCCACAGCGCGAACGTCCCGGCTCCAGCACATGGGCGGGTTTGCGGGCATGGAAGGTCACCGTCAGGGTCGCGCAGGCCGCCGCTCCGACCGGCTTGCCGGTGTCGCCCGGCAGCCCGCTGGGGACGTCGATCGCCACCGCCCGCTCAGGGGCGTCGGCCATCCGCAGCGCCAACGCCGCGGCCGGACCGCTCAGGGGCCGTGAGAGCCCGGCGCCAAACAGCGCATCAATCCACAGGCAGGGCTCCAGCGTCGCCTCCAGCGGACGGGTCGGCCCTGTCCAGCGCGCGCGCATCGCCTCGGCGTCGGCCGTGGCGGGTTCGCCGAGGTCACGGACCTCTACGGGCCAACCGCGCTCCTTCAACACCCGAGCCGCCGCATAGCCGTCGCCGCCGTTGTTGCCCGGCCCGCACAGCACCAGCACCGCCTGGCGGTCGAACCGCGCGCAGACCGCGTCGGCCACGGCGACGCCCGCACGCTCCATCAGCACCACCCCCGGCGTACCGGCCGCGATCGCCGCCGCGTCGGCTTGAACCATGTCCGACACAGACAAGATCGACTTCGGGGTCAAAGACTTAGCGCCTCATCCTAGAGGACGCCCGTGGCCGCCTCGCGGCCCAGTTGCACCAGGCTCAGCGTGGCGCCGTCGGTCTCCAGCACGGTGATCGAGGTGTGATCGGGCCGAAAGTTCAGCACCTTGGGATCGCCCAGCAGGTGCGACACCACCGCGTTGGTCGCCACATAGTGCGAGAACACCGCCGTACGGCCCCGCGCCGCCAGAGAGCCGGCGATCTCGCCCCGCCAGGCGTCATAGTCCATATCGCCCTCGATCTCCGCCCATGTTCCGGCGAAGGCCTTGCGCAGCCACGGACCCCTGTCCTCGGTCGCCAGGCCCGACGGCGTGGGGATCTCGCCCACCCGCGCATCCACCTCGACCGTGACACCCAGGGCCTGCGCGGTGGGGTCGGCGGTCTCGCGACAGCGTCGCAAGGGCGAACTGACCACCCGGGTCGGGCGCTCGGCCGGCGGCAGGGCCATCAGCCAGTCCCGCGCTGCGCGCGCCCGGTCTCGTCCAGTCCCGGGTCGTCGTCGTCCCCGCCCCAGACGGCGGCCGGCTTGCCGTGCCGGATCAGATAGAGGCGCGCCACCCGCGTCAGTCCGGCACGAAGAGGTTGGTCTGTCCGTCGGGGCCCGGCCCGACCCGACCCGTCCGGCCCACCTGCTCGCCCTGTTCCAGGCCGGCCAGGGTAGCCGCGTCGCCCGGCGTGTGGGCGACGAAGCGGCGATCCTGCGCGTCGCGGCCGATGACGATCCCCATGAACGGCCCTTCGCGGCGGTGGACGACGGTGTAGGTTTCGATCCTGGCCGGGCCTTGCGGCGTTTCGGTGACGTCGGGGTGTGGCAGGGCGTCGATCTGGCGCTGGATCACGGCGGGGTCCTGGCGTTCGAACGGCCCCTTTGGTCTGGCTGTCGAATAGACGCCGGTCGACTGCTTGGTCAGATACCAGCCATTGGCGGTCACCAGCCCGTGGGACCCCGGCCTGGCCCGCAGCTTCTGCATCATCACCGCGATCGAGTGCATGGCGTAGTTGTTCCCAGGCCCCCCGGCATAGGGCAGCCCGCCGGTCACCGTCAGGCCGCGCGGGTCGTCAAGCGCCAGCCCAAGTTCCTCGGCGCCGATCTCCACAGCCACCGGGAAGCAGGAATAGAGATCGATGAAGTCGATGGCGTCCAGGCCGACGCCGGCCATCTCGAGCGCCCGCTGGCCGCTCAGCCGCATGGCCGGGCTCGAGTGGAAATTCTGCCGGTCGAGGGGATGCCACAGGTCGGCCGCGTCGGCGCAGCCGTGCAGATAGACCCACCGCTCTTCCGGCACGCCGAGCGCGCGGGCTTTCGCCTCACTGGCGATAATCACGCCGGCCGACTGGTCGACCTCCATGATGGCGTTGAGCAGTTTCGGGTAGGGAAAGCCCACCATCCGGTTCTTCTCGGAGACCGTGACCAGTTCCTCGGCCGTCCGGGCGATGGGAAACCAGGCTTCCGGATTGGCCGCCGCGACCTGCGTGAAGGGCGCGAACAGGCGGCCGAGCCTTGCCTGATGGTCGGCGATGGAGCGGCCGTCGCGGGCCCGCAGGGCGTTCTCGAACAGCGGATAGCAGTTGATCGGCCGACCCAGCCCATGGCGGCTTTCATAGGCGCTGACCCCCGGCCGGGGGTCGCCGATGCGTTCCGGCGGCGGCAGGCTTTCGTCCTCATGCCAATCGTCGAACCCCAGTCCCCGGGTCAGGCGCTTGACCGCCGAGCCGAGGAACTCCGCGCCCACAGCCAGCCCAAGCTCGGTCTCGCCCCTGGCGATCCGCTCCGCCAGCACATTGATCAGCTGCTGGGGCGTATTGCCGCCCATGTGCGAATAGACCGCCCAGGCCGGCGCGGCGCCGAGCTCGGCGGCCAGGCTGGCAGGCGGGTTGGAGGCGTGCGGCACGGCGCGCCCGCCCCCTGGCGCGTCCACCGTGAACCCGGCCACCGCCAGGGCGTCGAGGGCGGCCAGGCCGGCCGCGCCGATCCCCGCGTCGGCCGCCGCCCGTTCCGCCGCAATCTTCAGCAGGGCGACCGGCGACAGCGAGGCGGCCGGATCGCCGCGATAGGTGAATTGGCCCGCCCCGATGAGCACTGGAGTTGTTCCGACCATGCCGCCTGTGTCCCCTGAGCGTTCAAGGGTGCGATCCTAGGGGCCGAATCCAAGCTCTTGAAGGCAATTCGGCACTGGCGCATTTTTGATCTTCTGGCGCCTATTTTTTGGGCGCCCCGGACGTTTGACGGGCGCGGGGCGCGTTCACAGCCGCGAGCACGCTTGTCGCCCCCCGCCCCGCCGTGCTCCGTCCGCGACGACCGCCCCGGGGGCGGCCGATGATCACCCAAGGCTCATGAAAAAGATCGAAGCCATCATCAAGCCGTTCAAGCTGGACGAGGTGAAGGAAGCCCTGCAGGAGCTGGGCGTCCAGGGCATGACCGTGATCGAGGCCAAGGGCTACGGGCGCCAGAAGGGCCAGACCGAGCTCTACCGCGGTGCGGAGTACGTCGTCGACTTCCTGCCCAAGATCAAGATTGAGGTGGTCGTCGACGACGCCCAGTCCGGGCGCGCCATCGAGGCCATCGCCGCCGCGGCGCGGACAGGCCGTATCGGCGACGGCAAGATCTTCGTCTCCGACATCCTTGACGTCATGCGCATCCGGACGGGCGAAACCGGGCCGGACGCCATCTGACTTTCCATCGCACTGAGACCACGCATTCAAGGGGAACCACGCATGGCCACCACCGCCAAAGACATCCTTGCCCAGATCAAGGAGAAGGACGTCAAATACGTCGACGTCCGCTTCACAGACATCCGCGGAAAGATGCAGCACGTCACTTTCGACATCGATCTGGTCGATGACGACTTCCTCAACGACGGCACCATGTTCGACGGCTCGTCGATCGCCGGCTGGAAGGCGATCAACGAAAGCGACATGAAGCTGCGGCCCGACCTGGACTCGGCAATCATCGACCCGTTCTATCAGCAGACCACCATGGCGCTGTTCTGCGACGTGGTGAACCCGGACACCGGCACCCCCTACGACCGCGATCCCCGTTCGATCGCCAAGGCGGCGCTGAACTTCGTCAAGGCCTCGGGCATCGGCGACACCGTCTACTTCGGCCCGGAAGCCGAGTTCTTCATCTTCGACGACGTGCGCTGGTCCACCCAGCCGCACAACACCGGCTATTCCTATGACGCCAGCGAGCTGCCGATCAACACGTCCAAGGAATACGAGGAAGGCAACATGGGCCACCGCCCGGGGCCCAAGGGCGGCTACTTCCCGGTCAATCCGGTGGACAGCGCCCAGGACCTGCGCGGCGAGATGCTGGCGGTCATGGGCGAGCTCGGCATGAAGCCGGAAAAACATCATCACGAAGTGGCGCCCGCCCAGCACGAGCTTGGCCTGAAGTTCGACACCATGATCGTCATGGCTGACCGCCTGCAGCTCTACAAATACGTCATCCAGAATGTCGCCCACGCCTACGGCAAGACGGCCACCTTCATGGCCAAGCCGATGTTCGGCGACAACGGATCGGGGATGCACGTCCACCAGTCGATCTGGGGCAAGGGCCAGCCGCTGTTCGCCGGCGACAAGTACGCGGGCCTGTCGCAGATGTGCCTGTGGTACATCGGCGGGATCATCAAGCACGCCAAGGCGATCAACGCCTTCTCCAACTCCACCACCAACTCCTACAAGCGCCTGGTGCCCGGCTACGAAGCTCCGGTGAAGTTGGCCTATTCCGCCCGCAACCGCTCGGCCTCGATCCGCATCCCGCATGTGGACTCGCCCAAGGGCAAGCGCCTGGAAGCCCGGTTCCCCGACCCGATGGGCAACCCCTACCTGACCTTTACCGCGCTGTTGATGGCCGGCATCGACGGCATCATCAACCAGATCGATCCGGGCCAGCCCGCCGACAAGAACCTCTACGACCTGCCGCCGCGCGAGCAGAAGAAGATCCCCGAGGTCTGCGGCTCGCTCAAGGAAGCCCTGGAAAACCTCGACAAGGACCGCGGGTTCCTGAAGGCCGGCGGGGTGATGAACGACGACTTCATCGACGCCTATATCGAACTGAAGATGGAAGAAGTCATGCGCCTGGCGCTGCACCCGCACCCGGTGGAATTCGACATGTACTACAAGTGCTAACCGGCCAGAGTTGACCTTCAGCAAGGGCCGCGGAGCAATCCGCGGCCCTTTTTGCTCCGCGCCCTCCGCGCGCCAGACGACAGTTGAGTCCGGCCGGCCTACAAGCGAAGCTCGATGAGTCCTCGCAAAGAAGGCGCCGCCATTTGAACCCTACGCTCTTCGCCGGCGCCGCGGCGCTGTTGGCCCTCGCCGTCGCCGCCCCGCTGGCCGCTCAGCCCTTCACCGACCCGCAACCCTCTCCCATGCCGCCCGCGACGGCTGCGCCGCAGGACGTGGCCTATCCGGGTGGGCCGCTGAGGCTGGAGGTGGACGCCACCGACACCGAGCGCCGCATCGTCCAGGTTCGCGAGACGATTCCCGTCGCCGGCCCCGGACCGATCACCCTGCTCTATCCCCAGTGGCTGCCGGGCAACCACGCCCCGCGCGGCCCGCTGGAGAAGATCGCCGGCCTGGTGATCCGCGCCGGCGGCAAGGTAGTGCCGTGGCTGCGCGACCCGGTCGACGTCTTCGCCTTCCACCTCGATGCGCCGACCGGGACCCGGGCGCTGGAGATCGAGTTCCAGTACCTGTCGCCGACCGCCGGCGACCAGGGGCGCGTGACCATGACCCCCGAGATGCTGAACCTGCAGTGGAACACCCTGGCTCTCTATCCGGCCGGCTATTTCTCCCGTCGCGTGCAGGTGGAAACCAGCGTCCGGCTGCCTCAGGGCTGGGCCTACGCCACCGCGCTGGAGGTCCTGAGCCCCACCGCCGGCCCCGCTGCGGGGCTCGTGCGCTTCAAACCGGTCAGCCTCGACGTCCTGGTGGACTCGCCGCTGGTCGCGGGGCGCTATGTGCGGATCGTCGATCTCGATCCCGGCGCGAAGATCCCGGTCCGGCTGGACATCTTCGCCGATCGGCCGGAGCTGCTCGACGCCAACGCCGAACAGCTTGAGCGGCATCGCGAGCTCGTCCGCCAATCCTACAAGCTGTTCGGCGCGCGACACTACGACCACTATGACTTCCTGCTGTCGCTCTCCGATCGGATGGGCGGCATCGGCCTGGAGCACCACCGCTCCAGCGAGGATGGGACCTCGCCGACCTATTTCCTCGACTGGCCGGCGCTCGCCGCGACCCGCGACCTGCTGCCGCACGAGTTCGCCCACGCCTGGAACGGCAAGTTCCGTCGCCCCGCCGACCTATGGACGCCCAATTTCAACCTGCCGATGCGGGGCTCCCTGCTCTGGGTCTACGAGGGCCAGACCCAGTATTGGGGGTTCGTGCTGTCCGGCCGGTCCGGCCTGCTCACCAAACAGGAGGCGCTCGACGCCCTGGCCGCCACGGCCGCGATCTATGAGACCCGCGTCGGGCGCGGCTGGCGGCCCGTCGAGGACACCACCGACGATCCGGTGGTCAATGCGCGTCGCCCCCAGGCCTGGACCAGCTGGCAGCGCAGCGAGGACTACTATTCCGAAGGCCAGCTCGTCTGGCTCGACGTCGACACCCTGATCCGCAGCCGTTCCGGCGGCAAACGCTCGCTGGACGATTTCGCCAGGGGCTTTTTCGGCATCGAGGACGGAAACGGCTCGGAGCGCCCCTACGCCTTCGACGATGTGGTCGCCGGGTTGAACGCGGTCGAGCCCTATGACTGGGCGCAGTTCTTAAACGCGCGAATCAACGACGTGGCGCCCCGTCCACCGCTCGATGGCCTGGCCCGCGGCGGCTGGCGGCTGGTCTATACCGACACGCCGACGGCCTATTTCAAATCCACCGAGGCGGGCCGCAAGATCGTCGATCTCACCTATTCGGTCGGCATGGTGCTGACCCAAGGCGCCGAGATCGCGGGGGTCCAGTGGGACGGTCCGGCCTTCAAGGCCGGGCTCACCGTGGGCGGCAAGCTGATCGCGGTGAACGGCATCGCCTATGACGCCGACCGCCTGAAGGAAGCCATCACCGCAGCCAGGACCGGCGGGCCGCTCAGCCTGCTGGTCAAGACCGGCGACCACTATCGCACCGTGGACATCGGCTACCGGGGCGGCCTGCGCTACCCCCGCCTGGAACGCCTGGACGGAACCCCCGACCTGCTCTCGGCGATCTATGCGCCGAGGAAATAGGCCCATGACCCCCAGTGAAACCCGTCCCGGAGCCGCCATGTCCGCTGAGGGGCGCATCGCGATTTCGCTGATCCTCAATGGCCAGACCTGCGAGGTGAGCGTCGCGCCCAGCGCCACCCTGCTCGACGTGCTTCGCGACGACCTGCGGCTCACCGGCACAAAGAAGGGTTGTGACATGGGCGCGTGCGGCGCCTGTACCGTGCTGGCCGACGGGCGGCGCATCAAGGCTTGCCTGGCGCTGGCCGCATCCTATGCGGGCCGGGCGATCACCACCATCGAGGGGATCGGCTCGCCGGAGCAGTTGCACCCCTTGCAGGACGCCTTCATTCGCCACGACGCCCTGCAGTGCGGCTACTGCACGCCGGGCCAGATCCTCTCGGCTATCGCCCTGCTCGCCGAGGCCCCGCGCGACCTTGCGGCGATCCGCGAGGGGATGAGCGGCAATCTGTGTCGCTGCGGCGCCTATCCCAATATCGTGGCCGCCATCGCCGAGGTCGCCGGACTGTGAGCGGGCCCGGCTTCGGATACGTCCTGGCGGCCGACGTCGCCGACGCCCTGGCTCTGGGCGCTGGGCCCGGCGCGGCCTTCCTGGCCGGCGGCACGGACCTGATGCAACTCTGGAAGATCGGCGCGAAATGCCCCGCGCGGGTCATCGACATCTCCCGCCTGCCTTTGGCCGAGATCGCACTCGCCGACGGCCGGCTCGCCCTTGGCGCCACGGCACGGCTGAGCGACGTCGCCGCCCATCCCGACGTCGCGCGGGACTATCCGCTGCTGGCCGAGGCGATCCTGGCGACCGCCAGCGGCCAGGTCCGCAACATGGCCACGGTGGGCGGCGCCCTGCTGCAGCGGACCCGCTGCGCCTATTTCCGCACCGAGGGCATGGCCTGCAACAAGCGCGCGCCGGGCTCGGGCTGCGGCGCCCTGGCCGGCGAGAGCCGTCAGGCCGCCCTGTTCGGCGCCAGCGAGGCTTGCGTGGCGACCCATCCGTCGGACCTGGCCGTGGCCATGGCGGCCCTCGACGCCGAGGTCGAGATCCTGGGGCCGGCCGGATCGCGCCGCCTGGCCCTGACCGACCTCTACCGTCGGCCCGGCGAGGCGCCCGAGCACGACACGGTCCTGGCCCCCGGCGAGCTGATCGCCGGCGTAACGGTCCGCCACGTCACCCGCCTGGCGCCGCGCTCGACCTATCTGAAGGTTCGCGACCGGGCGTCCTTCGAGTTCGCGGTGGTCTCGGTGGCCGCGGCGCTGCGGCTCGAGGACGGCCGGATTGTCGAGGCGCGGCTGGCGGCGGGAGGCGTGGCGCCCCTGCCCTGGCGGCTCGGCGCCAGCGCCGCGGCGCTGGTTGGCCGCGCGCCGAACGCCGCGACCTTCGCCATCGCCGCGGACCTCGCCGTCGAGGGCGCCCGGGCCCTCGCCGAGAACGGCTTCAAGATCGAGCTGCTGCGGCGCGCCGTCCTCCGCGCCCTGGAAACCGTCGGGGGCCCGGCATGAGTGACACCCCCGCCCTGCGCTGGGACGCAGCCCTGAAGGTCACCGGACAGGCGATGTTTCCCGCCGAAGCGCCGGCCGGGGGCTTGCTGCACGCCGCGCTGGTCGAGGCTCCGATCGGCCGTGGAGAGGTGCGGTCGCTCGACGCGGTCGAGGCGCGGCTGACACCGGGCTTCGCCGACCTTGTCTCATATCCGGACGCGCAGGCGCTCGCGGCCTTCGGCCCGACTACCCTGATCCGCGAGCCATTGATCCATTTCCCGGGCCAGCCGGTCGCCCTGGTCGCCGCCGAAAGCCTGCTCGCCGCCCATGCCGCGGCCCGCGCGGTGCGCGTCGACTATGACGCCGAACCGGCGGTCGCCGCGCTCGACCAGGCCCTGGACCAGGCCTTCGCCCCGCCGATGGTCGGGCGCTACCCCGCTGAAACCACCCGCGGCGATCTCGCGGCCGGCCTCGAGGCGGCGCACCTACTGGTCCGTCAGCGCTATGCGACCGCCGTCAACAATCACCATCCGATGGAGCCGCACGCGGTGGTCTGCTGGTGGGACGGCGACCGGCCGACGGTCCACACCAGCACCCAGGCGGTGTTCGGAACCCGCGCGGCAATCGCCCACGCCTTCGGCCTGCCGCGCGAGGATGTGCATGTGGTCTGCCGGTTCCTGGGCGGAGGCTTTGGCTGCAAGGGCCAGCTCTGGTGGCCATGGATGCTGCTGGCGATGCTGGCGTCGCGGCGCACCGGCCGGCCGGTGCGGCTGGAACTGACCCGCGCCCAGCTGTTCACCCTGGCCGGCCGCCGCCAGGAGACGCGCCAGGACCTCGCCGTGGGCTTCGCCGCCGACGGCCGGCTCACCGCGATCGACCATCAGGTGCTGGCGCAGACCGCCACCCACGGCGACTATTCCGACACCACCGCCGGGGTGTCCCGCTGGCTCTACGCCTGCCCCAACGTGGCCACCGCCCATAGGCTGGTCCGCACCAACGAACCGCAGCCGATCCCGATGCGCGCGCCGGGCTCGGCGCCCGGGACCTTCGCCCTGGAGTCGGCGCTGGACGAGGCGGCATGCGCGCTCGGCATCGATCCGGTCGAGCTTCGGGTCCGCAACTTCGCCGACCACGACCAGGAGACAGCCCAGCCCTGGACCAGCAACAACCTGCTGGACTGCTACCGCATCGGCGCCGAACGGTTCGGCTGGAGCCGTCGTCCCGCGCCCGGATCGGCCCGCGACGGCCGCTGGCGGATCGGCTGGGGCATGGCCAGCACCTTCTACCCGCAGCACCGGCAGGGCGGCAACGCGCGCATCCGGCTGTCGGCGGACGGGACGCTGACGGTCCAGTGCGGCACCCAGGACATGGGATCGGGCACCTATACCGTGCTGGCCCAGATGGCCTCGCAGACGCTGGGCGTGCCGATGTCACAGGTCAGCGTGGAACTCGGCGACACCTGGCTGCCGGAAGGGCCGTTCTCGGCCGGATCGCAGGTGACCAGCAGCCTGGCGCCGGTGCTGGAGATGGCGACCTCGCGGCTGCGCGCCACCTTGGTGTCGGCGGCCGTCGGGGATGAAGCGTCGCCTTTGGCCGGCCAGTCGGTGGAGGACCTGGATTTCGCCGACGGCATGATCCGCAGCCGCGCCGGCAACGTCGCCGAGCGCCTAAGCGACCTGATCGCCCGCAACTGGCCTGAGGGTCTGGAGGCGGAGGGACAGTCTCCTGCGCCCGAGCCGCAGGCGCGAACCGCCATGGGCCACGGCGCGATCTTCGTCGAGGTCGGCGTCGATCCCGACCTGGGCGAGGTGCGCGTCCGCCGCGTCGGCGCGGCCTTCGCCGCCGGCCGCATCGTCAATCCGCTTCTGGCGCGCAGCCAGTACGTCGGTGGCCTGATCGGCGGGATCGGCATGGCCCTGCATGAGCGCACGGTGACCGACCGCGCCTCCGGACGCATCCTCGGCGACAATTTCGCCGACTACCTGATCCCGGTGCATGCCGACATGCCGGCGTTCGACATCGCCCTGGTGCAGGAGGACGACCCGCACCTGCCCGGCGGGATCAAGGGCGTCGGCATGCTGGGTACGGCCGGCGTCCAGGCCGCCATCGCCAACGCCGTGTTCCACGCCGTGGGGCGAAGAGTCCGCCACCTGCCGATCCGCATCGAGGACCTGCTCGGCGCCCCGGCGCCATGATCAGCGGCGCGCCCTGACCGCCTCGATCAGCCGCCCAGCCGCTCATCCATCCACGCGCCCGCCACCGCAATGGCCCGGCGTGCGGCGCCAAGCTGGCCGCCGAACGCGTGCCAGACGTGGATCATCTCCGGCCAGACTTCCAGGCGCACGGCGACACGGGCGTGGCCGGCGCGTTCGGCGAGCATCAGGCTGTCGCCCAGCAACGCCTCCTCCGAGCCTACCTGGATCAGCATCGGGGCCAGGTCCGCGAGATCGCCAAATACCGGCGAGGCCCGGAGATCGCGCCCGTCGAGCCCGCCGAGATAGGCCGCCGCGCTGGCGGTCAGGCCCTCCTCAGTGATCATCGGGTCGTCCCCGGCCTTGGTGCGGTAGGTCGCGTGGCTCTGGGTCAGGTCGACCCAGGGACTGATCATCAACAACCCCGCCGGTTGCGGCAGCCCCTGATCCTTCAGCGCCAGGGCCGTGGCCAGCGTCAGCCCGCCGCCGGCGGAGTCCCCGGCGATGACGATCCGCTCGGGCTCCGCCCCGCCCTCCAGCATCCAGCGATAGACCGCCGCCGCGTCCTCGATGGCCGCCGGACAGGGATGTTCCGGACCCATCCGATAGTCCGCGACGATGGCGCTCGCGCGGGCCTTGTCGGCCAGCCTGGCCACCATCGGCCGGTGGCTCCTCGGGCTCCCGGCGACGTACCCGCCGCCGTGCAGATAGAGCATCCGGCGCCCCTCGATCGCGCCGGTCGGAACTACCCGCTCACCCTTCACACCAGCGGCGGTCACCGGCTCATGCAGACACCCCGGCGGCAGCGAGCCCATCTCGCCAAAGGCGTCCATCGCCGCGCGGCGCTGCGCGATGCTCGGCGCGGGCGCGCCCGGTTCAGGCTGTCGCGACGCCAGCAGCGCCCGCACGCCGGCGATTTCCGGATCTTTCCAGCTCGACATCGCCGCTCTCCCTGTTTCTTCCCGGCCCGCCGCGATGCGACGGACCACCGTTCTTCGCTCCGGCTCACGCCGGGATGGTCGCTCGATACCCCCGATCTGCTCTCGGCGATCCAACCGCCGCGCAGGTCGCGGCGGCTGTACGAAACCAAAGCGACGGCCGGGGTTGGCGCCCCTGGCCGAGGCGCCGGCCCGAGCCAACTCGCGTCAGGATCGCCTGTCAGGTGAATTGACTTGCGCTTGGTTAATATCAGTAGCCAAGCTCTATGGTCGTGGACAGTCTCGGCCTCGGGCTTGTGGGCGCGGCGGGTAGGTTTCAACGCTTGACGAGCCCATCCGGGCTGGAGTGACGACCATGAAGAACTTAGTTTTCACTGCCTCCCTGGCGGCCCTGGCGGCCGTTGCGATGGCCCCCGTGACAGCGTCCGCCCAGGCGATCTTCAGCGAGCGGGACGTCGTCTACAACCTGGATACGACCGCGGGTCTGGCCGCCACGACGACGCAATACGACAACGTCGTCACCCTGCCGGCCGGCGGCGGCAACTCGATCGGCGGGGCGTTCACGTTCAGGACCGGCGCGACGGGCGTCTACATCACCACGACGGGCGGGGTCACCACGACCTTTCCAATCCCACCTCCTGGAACGTCGTCGGAGACGGGCAGTATCCTCAACGACGGGACCGGCGGCACGTTCAATTTCGGCTACAAAACCAGCAATGGTCCGGATTTCACCAAGAGCTGGACCCGGTCCGAGGTGCAGTCGGGCCATAATGTGCTGCACTTCAGCGGCGGCGGCACAGGCTTTGCCGACCTTGGCGCGATCTTCGTCGATAACATCTTCATCACCGGCAACTGGTCGGTGCTGGGCGCCAGCGCCGGCAATCATAACGGCCTGACCTATGACACGACGAACTACAGCCTGATCAATAATTTCGTCTACAATCCGGTCCATGACTGGACGCTGCTCACCATCTCGACCGGGAAGTTCCCGGGCGGTTCGCCTGGGATCGACTTCTACCTGGTCGGCGCTCCTGTGACCGGCGGCGTTCCGGAGCCCACCACCTGGGCCCTCATGTTGCTGGGTTTTGGCGGCGTGGGCGCGGCCCTGCGTAGCCGCCGGCGCGTGGCGGCCTCCGCAGCCTGAGCCTCCACGAACCATCGCGTGCAAACGCCGTCGGCGCCATGGGCTTCTTTGCAGTCTGTGGCGTAGAGCGTGGCGGGCCTGGACGACGGCGAGTCTGACCCACTGCACGAACGCGGCGCCCGATTCACACCGCCAGAGCGTGAACGCCGATGCTATGTGCGGTTTCGGCGGCTATGACGCTCTAAACATTTGATCTACGGCTTGTTTGTTCGCCCCGGATGATTTCATCCGATCCGAACAGGCTACAGGCCTCGAATCGCCCCACCGTTGCCGGTCATATGCCGAAATCCTCCGCCCAGCCCCAGGCTTCCCTGTTCGACGACGCGCTGAACCCTGCGCCGGTCGCGCCGCTGGCGCAGGTCCATGAACCGCGTCCGGAACCTGCGGCGACCGGCGGCTACTCGGCCAAGGACATCGAGGTGCTCGAGGGCCTGGAGCCGGTCCGCAAGCGCCCGGGCATGTATATCGGCGGCACCGACGAGCGCGCGCTGCATCATCTGTTCGCCGAGGTGCTCGACAATTCGATGGACGAGGCCGTCGCGGGCCACGCCAAATTCATTTCCGTGAAGATGGACGCCGACGGCATGCTCACCGTCACCGACGATGGCCGCGGCATCCCCGTCGATCCCCATCCCAAGCATCCGGGCAAGTCGGCGCTGGAGGTGATCATGACCGTCCTGCACTCCGGCGGAAAGTTCTCCGGCAAGGTCTACGAGACCTCCGGCGGCCTGCATGGGGTCGGCGTCAGCGTGGTCAACGCTCTGTCCGAACGGGTCGAGGTCACCGCCTGGAAGGACGGCTTCGAATGGCGCCAGGCCTTCAGCCGCGGCAAGCCGGTCGGCAACATCGAGAAGCTAGGCCCGACGCGCAAGCACGGCACGGCCATCGCCTTTGCCCCCGACCCGGTGATCTTCGGCGAAGGCGTGGCCTTCAAGCCGGCGCGGCTCTATCGCATGGCGCGCTCCAAGGCCTATCTGTTCGGCGGGGTGGAGATCCGCTGGTCCTGCGATCCGTCACGCCTTCAGGACCAGACCCCGGCGGAGGCCACCTTCCGCTTCCCCAACGGCCTGGCCGATTTCCTGGCCGAGCGGGTCAAGGAGATCGAGACCGTCACCCCGGAGCCCTTCGCCGGCCGCTGGGCCCGCCCCGGCGAGAGCGGCAAGGTCGAATGGGCCATCGCCTGGACCCCGGCCGGGTTCGGCGAGGCCGACGGCTTCATGCAGTCCTACTGCAACACCGTGCCGACCCCGGAGGGCGGCACCCACGAGGCCGGCCTGCGCGCGGCGCTCACCCGCGGCCTGAAAGCCTACGCCGAGCTGACCGGCGAGAAGCGAGGCGTGATCCTCACCGCCGACGACGTGCTGGCCCAGGCCGGCGCGCTGGTCAGCGTGTTCGTGGCCAACCCCGAGTTCCAGGGCCAGACCAAGGAACGGCTGTCCTCCGCCGACGCCCAGCGGCTGGTGGAGACCGCGCTGCGCGATCCCTTCGACCACTGGTTGACCGCCCAGCCGAAGGTGGCCTCCGCCCTGCTCGAGTTCGTCATCGAACGCGCCGAGGAACGGCTGAAACGCCGCAAGGACAAGGAGGTCGCCCGCGCCTCGGCGACCCGCAAGCTGCGCCTGCCCGGCAAGCTCGCCGACTGCTCCGGCAACGCCATCGACGGCACCGAGATCTTCCTGGTCGAGGGCGATAGCGCCGGCGGCTCGGCCAAACAGGCCCGCGACCGCAAGAGCCAGGCGATCCTTCCCTTGCGCGGCAAGATCCTCAACGTCGCCTCGGCCACCCTCGACAAGATGGGCGCCAACAAGGAACTCACCGACCTGATGCTGGCGCTGGGCGTCCAGGCGGGGTCCAAGTTCAAGGAAGAAGACCTGCGCTACGACCGCGTGGTGATCATGACCGACGCCGACGTGGACGGCGCCCACATCGCCAGCCTCCTGATCACCTTCTTCTATCGCACCATGCCGCAGATGATCCGCGCGGGCCGCCTCTACCTGGCGCTGCCGCCGCTCTACCGGCTCAGCCATGGCGGCAAGGCCGTCTACGCTCGCGACGACGCCCACCGCGACCAGCTGCTGGAGACCGAGTTCAAGGGCAAAAAGCCTGAGATCAGCCGCTTCAAGGGCCTGGGCGAAATGATGCCGGCGCAGCTGAAGGAGACCACCATGGACCCCTCCAAACGCACCCTGGCCCGCGTCACCCTGCCCCGCGCCGAGGATGCCGTCGAAAGCCTGGTCGAAGCCCTGATGGGCCGCAAACCTGAGCTGCGCTTCCAGTTCATCCAGGAAAACGCCGAGTTCGCGGTGGGGGACCTGGACGTTTGAGGCGACAACCCCCGCGCCCTTGAACCCGTCGCGTCGTCCCTGCAATCCTGGCGCAAGACCTCACCGGCAATGTGAGGAAGAGCAGAAAAGGTGGGGAATGAGCTTCAAAACGAATCTGGCCGTGGCGGCAAGCCTGGCCTGCATTCTCGGCCTTCCCGTCGCGGCGCACGCCCAGACCCCGGCCATCGGCGAAAGCGTGTTCAGCGCGCGCTGCAAGTCCTGCCATGAGCCGGCGATCGAACGGGCGCCGGACCGGGCCACGCTCGCCACCCTGCCCGCCGGCGCGATCATCGAGGCGCTGACGACCGGCGTGATGAAGTCGATGGCGGCGGGACTTTCCGAGGCTGACCGCCAAGCGGTCGCCGCCTATCTCACCGGCGCGGCTGTGTCTCCGCCCATTGCCCAGGCGGGCCGGCGCCGCCCGCAGCCCTCGCCCGTCGGCGTCGATGTGAAGTGCGAGGTCAACCCCCCGATCAAGCCCTCGGGCTCGGACTGGACCAGTGTCGGCCTGGAGACCTCTCACCGCTATCAGGCCCGGCCCGGGCTGACTGTCGCGGACGTGGCGAAACTCAAGGTCAAGTGGGCCTTCACCATGACCGGCGGTTCGATGCCGACCGTCATCGGCGACTGGCTGTTCATCACCAACCGCTCGGGCAAGTTCTATGCGCTCGACCCGGCCACCGGCTGCGTGCGCTGGGTGGTCGAAGGCGCGGTCTCGCGCACCACGCCGATGATCGTCAAGTCCAGCGTTGCGCCCAGCGGCTGGGCCACCTTCATCGGTGAGCGCAACCGCACCGTCCGCGCGCTGGACGCCCAGACCGGCCAGGACATCTGGCGCTCGGCGGTGCTGGATGCCAACGCGGTGGCCGGGATCACCGGCAGCCCGCTGGTCGCCGGCGACCGGATCTTCGTTCCGCTGACCTCCGGCGAAGAAGGCGCGGCGATCCCGCCGACCTATCCCTGCTGCAGCTTCCAGGGCGCGCTGGTGGCGCTGGACCTGGCGACCGGCAAGACCCTGTGGAAGACCGTGGTGCTGCCCGAGCCGCTGCGCCCCACCCATAGGAACGCGCTCGGGACCATGCTGCAAGGCCCGGCCGGCGGCGCCATCTGGTCGGCGCCGACCTACGACGCCAAGCGCGGCCTGGTCTATGTGGCCACCGGCGACAGCTACACCGACGTGGACACCAAGGGCGCCGACGCCATCGTCGCCGTCGAGGCCGCGACCGGCAAGATTCGCTGGTCCAACCAGGTCACCGAGCGGGACAATTTCATCGTCGGCTGCACCGATGCGGTGAAACCCGCCAACTGCCCGAGCCCGGACGGGCCGGACTATGACTTCGGCGCCTCGCCGATCCTGTTCAAGCTGGCGCCCCGGACCGGCGGAAAAGCTGGCAGGGACATCCTGCTGGCCGGCCAGAAATCCGGCGTCGCCTATGGCATGGACCCCGACACAGGCCGCACGCTGTGGAGCACCAGGGTCGGCGGCGGTTCGGCGCTGGGCGGGATCGAGTGGGGCATGGCCGCCGACGGCAAGCGGCTCTATGTCGCCAACGCCGACACCATCAACCTGATCGATGAATACCTGCGCCCGCTGGGCAAGTCGCCGATGGCTGAAAAGCAGCCGCCGGCGACGCCTGGCCTCTACGCGCTGGATCCCGCCAGCGGCAAGGTGCTGTGGCGCACGCCGTCGCCCGTCGCGCCCTGCCACTACGCCGGCGACCGCTCGCGCGACCTCAGCGGCGGCGCCTGCATTCGCGCCCAGTCGCAGGCCCCCTCGGTGATGCCTGGCGCGGTGTTCTCCGGCGCCCTCGATGGCTGGTTCCGCGCCTATGACCCGACCAGCGGCAAGGTGATCTGGGCCGACTCCACCACCTCGCGCACCTACGACACCGTCAACCGGGTCAAGGGCCAGCCGGGCGGCAGCCTCGATGGCCTGGGCGCCGCCATCGCCGGCGGCCGGGTGTTTGTGATGAGCGGCTTCAACGGCGCGGCCAACACTGGCGGCAACGGCAATAATGTGCTGCTGGCCTATTCGGTCGACGGGAAGTAGCCGCGCGGGTTTGTGCTTTCCCGGCGCCTTCTGACGACCCGCGCGTTGACTTGGGCGTCGCTCGCCGTATGGTCCGGCGCGCGCGGCGAATTTCGTCCGCGCGCCGCTGCGGCGCATACGGCGCTGGGGCAGCCATCCCGGGGCCACGACGGTCCCACCGACCGTATCGACCTCAGGCAAAATGACCGAATTCTCTGAACTGGGCCTGTCGGCCGCGACCCTTCAGGCGGTCGCCGACACCGGCTACACCACCGCCACGCCGATCCAGGCCGAGGCCATCCCGCACGCCCTGCATGGCCAGGATGTGCTGGGCATCGCCCAGACCGGCACCGGCAAGACCGCGGCCTTCACCCTGCCGATGATCGACCGCCTGGCCGCCGGCCGGGCCCGGGCGCGCATGCCCCGCGCCCTGGTCATCGAGCCCACCCGCGAACTGGCCGATCAGGTCGCCGCCTCCTTCGAGCGCTACGCCAAAGGCCAGAGGCTGTCCTGGGCGCTGCTGATCGGCGGGGTGTCGTTCAACGACCAGGAACTCAAGCTCGACCGCGGCGTCGATGTGCTGATCGCCACGCCCGGCCGCCTGCTCGACCACTTCGAACGCGGCAAGCTGTTGATGACCGGCGTGCAGATGCTGGTGGTCGATGAGGCCGACCGCATGCTCGACATGGGCTTCATCCCCGACCTGGAACGGATCTTCAAGCTGACGCCCGCGAAGAAGCAGACGCTGTTCTTCTCGGCCACCATGCCGCCGGAGATCACCCGGCTGACCAAGCAGTTCCTCAAGGACCCGGTGCGCATCGAGGCCTCGCGGCCGGCGACCACCGCCGAGACCATCACCCAGTATCTGGTGCGTATTCCCACCCAGGACCAGAAGGCCAAGCGCACGGCGCTGCGCGAGCTGATCGGCCGCGCCAACGTCAAGAACGGCATCATCTTCTGCAACCGCAAGTCCGAAGTCGACATCGTCGCCAAGTCGCTGAAGACCCACGGCCTGGACGCCGCCCCGATCCACGGCGACCTTGACCAGCAGACCCGCATGCGCACCCTGGAGAGCTTCCGCAACGGCTCGCTGAAACTGCTCTGCGCCTCCGATGTCGCCGCCCGGGGCCTGGACATCCCCGACGTCAGCCACGTGTTCAATTTCGACGTGCCGCACCACGCCGACGACTACGTCCACCGCATCGGCCGCACCGGCCGCGCGGGCCGCTCCGGCCAGACCTTTATGATCGTCACCCCGGCCGACGCCCGCAACCTCGACAAAGTGCTGAAGCTGATCGGCAAGGCGCCGGAGGAGATCGTGCTCGATCTCGACTGGGCCAATATCAAGGACGAGCCGCGCAACGCCCGAGGCGGAGAGCGCGGCGGCCGGGGCGGTTCCAGCCGTGGCGCGCCAGCCAGCCGCGACCGCGATCGCCGGCCGCGCCCCGTGCCGGTCCACGGCGAGGTCGCCGCCATGGCCCCCTTCGATCCCGCCACCGCTCCGCCGCCCGCGCCCGCGCCGGAACTCCGGGCCCAACCGGATGGTCCGGCGCGCGAGCGGTCGCGCTCCCGGGGCCGGGGCCGTGGCGGGTCCGAGGCGCGATCCCCCGCGCAACCTGAGGCGAGGCAGGACGCCGCGCCCGCCGTGGAGGCCGCGACACCGGCGCCCTCACCCCGCCCGCCCGAACGCGAGCGGCAGCCACGACCGCTGGCCGAGCCGCAGCCTTCGTCGCGCGATCGACCCGAGCGCGGTCGCCGCGAGGCGCGCCCGGATCACGGACGACAGGATCAGGGCCGGCGAGACCCCGGCCGCCAGGATCGTGTCGAGGCCGATGACGGCGTCGTCGGCTTCGGCCGCGACGTCCCGGCGTTCCTCTCCAAGCCGCCACCCGCGCGGTCTGAGGACTAGCCTGCCCCTTAACCCGACGTTCGGCCTTCCCGAGCTAGTCTTGCGCCCGCAGGCGGCCCACATCGCGGAGCCCGCCGCGGATCGGGGTAAGCGAGATGTCGGCGGAAATTCAGACCCTGCTGCGCGGCCCCAGGGCCTATGACCTCGCCCGCAAGGCGCTCGAGGTCATGGAGATCCACCATGTCTGGCCCACCGTGCGCAATTTCGAGCTTTGGGTCTGCTACGTGTCGGAATCCACCAGCCCCCTGGCGCAGGAGATCGACCGTCTGATCGCGTCCGGCGAGCCGATCACCGAGACCATGGGCGAGGCGCTGGCCGCCCAGTTCATGCCCGACGCACGGGTCAATGGCGGCATCCTGGAGGCCGGCGACGCCCTGTCCAAGGAACTGAGCACCGTCACCCGGGCCATCGAAACCGCCCAGAAATCCAGCGAGGCCTACGGCCAGGAACTGGCCACCGCCTCGGAACGGCTCTCGGGCGACGAGGCTCAGATGAAGGCCGTGGTCGAGGACCTCACCGCGGCCACGCAAAATGTGCAGGCCGACAACCGCCGGCTGGAATCCCAGCTCGCAGACACCCGCGGCGAACTCGGCCGCCTTCGCGAGAGCCTGGATCAGGTTCGCCGCGACGCCATGACCGACGGCCTCACCAACCTGACCAATCGCAAGGCCTTCGACGAAAGCCTGACGGCCATGTGCGACGAAGCCGAGGCGGCTGGCGAGACGGTCACCCTGGCGCTCCTCGACATCGATCACTTCAAGGGTTTCAACGACACCTGGGGCCACCAGATCGGCGACCAGGTGCTGCGCTATGTGGCCAGCGTCATCGGCCGGATGGGCGCCGCGCCGCGCCTGGCCGCCCGCTATGGCGGAGAGGAGTTCGCGGTCATTTTCCCGGCGGAGACCGGCCGGATCGCGCTTGGCGTCCTGGAGGAAATCCGCCTCGAGATTTCGTCACGCTCGCTCAAGCGCAGGTCGACCAACGAGGATCTGGGCGCGGTCACCGTCTCGGCGGGCTATGCGGAGCGGCTGTCCGGGGAGAGCGCCTCGAGCCTCGTGGCGCGCGCCGACGCGGCGCTCTACGCCTCCAAACACGCCGGGCGCAACTGCACGACCGCCTCCCAGCCCCTCGCCGCCGTCGCCGCCGCCTGAACGCTTTCTGCTAGCCTGCCGCTGGGTTAGGGTCGGTTAGATCGGGACGATAAAAATCCCGGCGGAGGAACACCCATGGACGGCGCCACGAGAGCGGCAAAGGTCAGGACCGAGGTCCGCGACCGTATCGGCATCATCACCCTCGACGACCCCGCCACCCTCAATGCCGCCGGCATGGACCTGATGGCCGATTTGAACGCGGCCATGGAGGGGTTCATCGGCGACGCCGCCGTGCGCGCCATCGTCATCACCGGCGAGGGTCGGGGCTTCTGCTCCGGCGCCAACCTGTCGGGCGGCGGGGGCAGCCGCGTTACCGACGCTCCGGGCGGTCCGAACCAGGCCCTGCTGAAAATCTACAACCCCTTCGTCAGCGCGGTGCGCAAGTCGCCCAAGCCGCTGGTTGCCGCGGTCAATGGCGTCGCGGCCGGCGTGGGCGCATCCCTGGCGCTGGTCTGCGACCTGATCGTCGCCGCGGAAAGCGCCTATTTCCTGCAGGCGTTCCGGCGCATCGGCCTGGTGCCGGACGGCGGGGCGACCTACCTGCTGCCGCGCCTAGTCGGCAAGGCGCGGGCCATGGAGCTCACCCTGCTGGGCGAAAAGCTTCCAGCGGCTACCGCGCTCGACTGGGGCATGATCAACCGCTGCGTCCCCGACGCCGAACTGATGCCCACGGCCCTGGCCCTGGCCAAACAGCTGGCCGACGGTCCCGCCTCGCTCGGCCTGACCCGCAACCTGATCTGGGCTTCGCTTGACTCCGCCTGGCACGACCAGGTCGAGCAGGAGGCCTACCGGCAGGGCGACGCGGGCCGCACCGAGGACGCCCGCGAGGGCATCATGGCCTTCGCCCAGAAACGCCCGGCTGAATTCAAGGGCCGCTAAGGAGCCCCCGTCGATGCGCCTCGTCCTGACCATCCTGGGCCTGCTTGCGGTGCTGTTGGGCGGGGTGTGGATCCTGCAGGGGTTCAACCTGATGCCCGGCAAGAGCTTCATGAACGGTGACCTGAAATGGTCCCTCTACGGCGCATGCATAGCCCTTGGCGGCGCTGTGCTCATGGTCTGGTCGCGCCGCCGGCGCTAGCTCTTCAGCACCAGCACCAGCGCCACGCCGGCGAAGGCCAGCAGGCACAGCGCCGTCACCACGGTCGCCGTCCATAGCGCGAGCTTGACCAGGCCGAGCTGGAGCGCCCATCGCGGCCAGGGTCCGTGGATCAGTCGGTATTCCGCGTCGATGTCGGGCGGGCGTTCGGGGTCCATGCCCGATCATGACCCCTGCGCCGGGGGAAGTCATCGCCCCACGGGCGTCACGCCGCAGCGCCGCAACGGCAACGCTGCGCCCAGAAACCGCCCCCTTCGCATCCGATCTATTGCCGCGTTGACAACGAAACGCCGGCGTCGAGACGTCGATAGGGAGGGACTTTAACATGATCCAGCGTGCGTCGAGCGTGATGGTCGCCGGGGCGATGGCCCTGGGCGTGGTGAGCCTGGGCGGATGCGCCACCAAGAAATACGTCGCCGAGGAGGTCGGGGCGCTGGCCACGCGGGTCGACGGCGTGTCGACCCACGTCACCGCCCAGGACGCCAGCCTGGTCGGTCTGGACGCCACCGCCAAGGAGGCGCTGCAGCGCGCGCAGGCCGCCGGCAAGCTCGCCGAGGGCAAGTTCGTCTATTCCATGGTGCTGAGCGACGACAGCATGAAATTCCCGGTGTCCAAGGCCTCGCTGTCGCCCGAAGCCCAGTCCCGGCTCGACGCCTTCGTCGACAAGCTGAAGGCCGACAACCGCAACGTCTATGTCGAGGTCCAGGGTCACACGGACGCCAGCGGCTCGAAGGCAGGCAACTATCGGCTGGGCGAGGAACGGGCCGAGGCCGTCCGTCGCTACCTCAATGAGCACGGCGTGGCGCTGAACCGGATCGGCACGATCTCCTATGGCGCCGACGCGCCGGCGGCGCCCAATGACAACCGCGTCGGCCGCCAGGCCAACCGGCGCGTGGTGCTGATCGTTCTTACCTAGGTGGAGCGGGCGACCCCGCCCGCTCCGGTGGCAATCGTGGCGCGGACTTCACGTCCGTGGGCGACCCAACGCCGGCTGCTGATCGCGGCCTTCAGTGTCGCCGGCCACCTGGCGGCGGTCTTCGCCCTGCTGTCGGCCCAGACCTTTCCCCCGCGTGTGATCGAGGCCGAGCCAATGGTCGTGCGGCTGGTCGATCCGCCGCGCCCGCCGATAGCCGCCGCCCCCGAAGCGCCGACGCCTGTCGAGGCCGTGGCGCCCACGCCGCCGCCGCCGCGCAACATCGTCCGGCGCACGGCCGCGCGCGCCGACCTCAGGCCCGAGCCAGCCAGCCAGCGTCCCACCACCTTCGGCGCCGCCGAGGTGAGCGACGCTGAACTCGCCCTCGCGGGGACGGCCGAGACCGGCGGCGCGGGCGGCGGCTGCAACATGGCCCGCTGGCTGCAGGCCGCCCTGCGCAAGGATCGCCGCGTCCAGGCCGCCGTCGCCGACACCGCGCAGGCCTCGGGACCCCGCAGGGCCATCCGGGTCTGGAACGGCGACTGGGTGCGCCACGCCGGCCAGGAGGGCAACGGCCTGGCCGCGGTGCGCGAGGCGATCATGTGGGAGGTGGCCTTCGCCCCCGTCGCCTGCCGCACCGAGCCGGTGCGCGGCCTCGTCCAACTGTCCCTCGCCGACGGCCCGGGCGGGTCGCGCCTCGTCGTCGGGTCAGATACCTGGCGCTGGTCGGACCTGCTGCTGCCGCACTGACGCGTCACCATAGTACGCGTCGATAGGTCGCCCCTACTCCTCCGCCAGCCCCCGCACGAAGGCCGGCAGCCACGGGTTACGGCCCGGCTTCATCCGTTCGGCGCGGTAGATGTGGCCGAGGTCGGCGTAGGCGCCGTCGAAGGTCTTGTTGACGATCAGATAGTCGTATTCGTCCCAGTGGGTGATCTCGTCCCGCCCCCGCTCGAGGCGCAGGTTGATGATCGCGTCGCTGTCCTGGGCGCGGGCGTGCAGCCGTCGCGACAGGTCCGACCACGACGGCGGCAGCACGAACACCCGGACACTGTCGTTGGGCATCTTCTCGGCGATAGACCGGGCGCCCTGCCAGTCGATGTCGAAGAGCACGTCCTTGCCGGCCGCCAGCGCTGCCTCGACCGGACCCTTGGGCGTGCCATAGCGGTGGTTGTGGACGTCGGCCCACTCAAGGAACTCGCCGTCGGCGATCATCGCGTCGAACGCCGCTCGGGTCCTGAAATAGTACTCCCGGTCGGGCTCTTCGCCCGGCCTTGGCGCCCGCGTGGTCGCCGAGATCGACAGGATGAGGTCCAGGTGGTCGGCCACCAGCCGGCGCGACAGCGAGGTCTTGCCCGCGCCCGACGGGCTCGACACCAGCAGCAATAGCCCGCGCCGCTGGGTCTCCCAGGGTTTGGCGGAATCGTCTCCGCCCGAGCCTGGCGCGACCGGTCCGCTATTCGACATTCTGCACCTGCTCGCGGAACTGCTCGATGGTGGCTTTGAGGTCCAGGCCGACCGCGGTCAAGGCGCTCGAGGCCGATTTGGAGCACAGGGTATTGGCCTCGCGCATGAATTCCTGGGTCAGGAAATCGAGCTTGCGCCCGACACCACCGCTCGTTGCGAGGAGCGAGTGGGCTGTAGCGACGTGGCCCTTCAGCCGGTCGAGCTCCTCGCGGACGTCGGCCTTGACGGCCAGTGCGGCGGCCTCCTGAACGATCCGCTCCTCGCTCGCCGCGGCGCCGGCCAGTTCGATCAGCCGGCTCTGGAACCGCGCCTTGATCGCCGCGGGCTGGCCGCCGGCCAGCGTCTCGGCGTGACCGGTCAACGCGCCGATGTGGGTGACGAACCCGTCCAGAACGCCTAGGAGCGCCGCGCCTTCTTCGCCCCGGGCCGACGCCAAGCCGTTCAGCGCGACGCCGATCGACGCCGCCATGCGGGCCTCCAGGGCGGCCAGGACTTCGGGATCCTCCACCTCGTCAGCCGCCTCGATCACGCCGCGCAGCCCAAGCAGGCCGTCGAGGCTGGGCGCCGTCGCCAGGCCCGCCGCTACATAGGGCGCGCCCGCCGCCAGATACCGCTCCAGCTGTTCGAGGTTGAGCCGCACGCTGCCCGCGCCCTCCGAGCGCTTGGCCTGCAGGCCAACGGTCAGCTGTCCGCGCTGGAACCGCGCCTGAGCCCCTTCGCGCGCCGCCCGCTCCAGGCCCTCGAACCCCGGCGGCCCGCGAAACCGAACCTCCAGGTTCCGGCCGTTCACCGAGCGCGCCTCCACCGCCCAGCTCCAGGCGTCCAGCGCCCCCTCGGCCCGCCCGAAGCCGGTCATGCCGGATATCATGATCACTTCCCCGCCTTAGCGCGCTCGATGCCGCGCCACCGGGCGACATTCGCCTGATGCTCCGCGTAGGTCGAGGCGAAGACGTGTCCGCCGGTCCCGTCGGCGACGAAGAACAGCTCGGCGCTCTTTGGCGGATTGAGCACCGCGGCCAGCGCCGCGCGGCCCGGATTGGCGATCGGCGTCGGCGGCAGGCCGATGATGCGATAGGTGTTGTAGGGCGTCGCCGTCAGCAGTTCCCGCAACGTGATGCCGCGTCCCAGCGGCCGCCCTTTCGAGACGCCGTAGATCACAGTCGGGTCGCTCTCCAGCTTCATGCCGGCGCGCAGGCGGTTTTCGAACACCGCGGCGATCCTTGGCCGCTCGGCGGGAAGTCCGGTTTCCTTCTCCACCAGAGAGGCCAGCGTCACGGCCTGTTCGGGCGTGTTCAGCGGCAGGTCGTTGGCGCGACCGGCCCACAGCTGCGCCAGCAGGGCGTCGCGCGCCGCGCGCATTCGGGCGACCACGGCGGCGCGGTCCTCGCCGGGCTCGACCTGGTAGCTGTCCGGTAGGATCGAGCCTTCCGGGGGCGTGGCGACCTGACCCGTCAGCACCGGCTGGGCGCGCACGGCCTCGACCGCCATGTCGCTCGTCCAGCCCTCGGGCACGGCCACGAACCGGCGCACGACGCGGCCGGCCTGGATGTCGGCCAGCACCCGGGCCATCGAGACGCCGCTCGGGAATTCATATTCGCCGGCCTTGAGGCTGGGATGTCCACTCACCAGGCGCGCAGCCAGCAGGAACAGGGTGCGAGAGCGGATCACGCCGGCCGCCCGCAGCGCCGTGGCGATCTGGCCGGCGCCTGACCCGCGGGTCAGGACCATATGGGTCACAGATCCCGACCTGGCCGTCGGGCCGGGGCCGCGATAGCTCCACACCGCCCAGCCTGAGACCAGCGTCATGGCCACAAAGAGCGCCACCACCCCGCCGCTCAGCGTCCGCGGCAGAGCCCGACGGCGGCGCACGGGCGGACGCCGCCGGCTCATGTGACCTTCTTGAACACCACCGAGGCGTTGGTGCCGCCGAACCCGAAAGAGTTGGAGAGCGCGATGTCGATCTTCATCGGCTTGGCCTTGTTGGGCACGAGGTCGATGGCGGTTTCGACGGACGGATTGTCGAGGTTGATGGTCGGCGGCGCGATCTGGTCGCGGATCGCCAGGCAGGTGAACGCCGCCTCGATGGCCCCGGCGGCGCCCAGAAGGTGCCCGGTGGCCGACTTTGTCGAGCTCATCGTCGCCTTCGCCGCCGCGTCCCCCAGAAGGCGGGTCACCGCGCCCAGTTCGATCTCGTCGCCAAGCGGGGTCGAGGTCCCGTGGGCGTTGATGTAGTCGATCTGGCTCATCTCCACCCCGGCGTCGCGGAGCGCCGCCTTCATCGCCCGGAACCCGCCGTCGCCGTCCTCGGCCGGCGCGGTGATGTGATAGGCGTCGCCGGCCAGGCCATAGCCGGCCACCTCGGCATAGATCTTCGCGCCCCGGGCCTTGGCGTGCTCGTACTCCTCCAGCATCAGCACGCCGGCGCCCTCGCCCATGACGAAGCCGTCGCGGTCCCTGTCATAGGGCCGGCTAGCCTTTTCCGGCGTGTCGTTGAAGCCGGTCGACATGGCCCGCGCGGAAATGAACCCCGCCATGCCCACCGGACAAATCGCGGCCTCCGCGCCCCCCGCCAGCATCAGGTCGGCGTCGCCGTATTTGATCAGCCGGGCCGCGTCGCCGATGGCGTGGGCGCCGGTGGCGCAGGCCGTCACCACCGAATGATTCGGACCCTTGAACCCATAGCGGATCGACACCTGGCCGCTGCCAAGATTGATCAGGGCGGAGGGAATGAAGAAGGGCGATACGCGGCGCGGGCCCTTTTCGTACAGCTCGATCGAGGTCCGCTCGATGGTGGCGAGCCCGCCGATCCCCGAGCCGATCATCACGCCGGTCCGCTCCCGGTCGGCGTCGGTCTGCGGCTGCCAGCCGGAATCCTTCACCGCCTCGTCGGCGGCGGCGATCGCATAGAGGATGAAATCGTCCACCCGGCGCTGATCGCGGGCGGAAAGCGTCTGGTCCGGATCGAAGGAGCCCGGGACCTCCGGGCCGCCGCCGCCCCGCCCGTCGACCCGAGGCACCTCGCCCGCCACGCGGCAGGCATAGTCCTCGGTGATCTCGAAGGTAGTGACCTTGCCGATCCCGGACCGGCCGGCCAGGATCGCCGCCCAGGTGAGTTCGGTCCCCTGGCCCAGGGGAGTGATCAGGCCGATACCGGTGACGACGACTCGACGCATGGCGGTCCTCAGCGGGCGATCCTCAAAGGAAGACCGCCGGGGCCGGGGCTCACCCCTGACCCGGCGGTCCAAAAACCTTTAACCGAATCAAATATTTAAGCGGCGCCTAGGCGTTCTGCGATGAACTTCACAGCGTCGCCCACCGTCTGGATGTGCTCGGCGGCGTCATCGGGAATCTCGATATCGAATTCTTCCTCGAAGGCCATGACCAGCTCGACATTGTCGAGGCTGTCGGCGCCCAGGTCGTCGATGAAGCTGGCCTTTTCGGTCACCTTCTCCGGATCGGCGTCCAGGTGCTCGATGACGATCTTGCGGACGCGTTCTAGGACGTCGGACATTAGGTGGTCCCTCTTGTAATTCCAGCGTTGCATCGGCGAGCCCGGTCGCGAAGTCAACCACAACAGCCCGGCTGCGCCAAAGTCGATGGCGCGTTAGCATATTCCCGCATGCGAAGGCGAGGCCCTCAGATCATCGCCATGCCGCCATTGACGTGCAGCGTATGGCCGGTGACGTAGGCGGCTTCCGCGCTGGCGAGATAGGCGCAGGCCGCCGCGACATCCGAACCCGACCCCAGCCGCCCCGTGGGGATGGTCGACAGAATCTGGGTCTTCTGGCCGTCGGTCAGGCCATCGGTCATCGGGCTGTCGATGAAGCCCGGCGCCACGCAGTTGACGGTGATCCCTCGCGTGGCCACCTCCTGTGCAAGGGCCTTCGAAAAGCCGATCATCCCGGCCTTTGAGGCGGCGTAGTTGGCCTGGCCCGCGTTGCCCATGACCCCGACCACCGAGGTGATGCCGATGATCCGACCGGAGCGGCGGCGCATCATGCCCTTGGTGGCGGCGCGGCAGAGCCGGAAGTAGCTCTCCAGATTGACCTTCAACACCTGCGACCAGTCCTCGTCCTTCATCCGCACCAGCAGTCCGTCACGGGTGATGCCGGCGTTGGCGACCAGGATATCGATCGGCGCCCCGGCGGCGGCCTCAGCCGCTTCGATCAATCCGTCCACTGCCGCCGTCTGGGAGATGTCGGCCACCACCGCGGCGCTGCGCGCGCCCAGCTCCGCCGTGCGTGCCTGCAACACCGCCTCGCGGGTGCCGGACAGCACGACAAAGGCGCCCTGCGCGTGCAGCACTCGGGCGATCTCGGCGCCGATGCCGCCCGTGGCCCCGGTGACGAGGGCGGTCTTGCCGGTCAGATCAAACATGGGGACACCCTAATCCTGAGCCGGCCCTAGAGCGAGCCGGCGAACGCTTCGAGGTCGGCGGGACTGTTGAGCGGCGTCGCCTCGGCGTCCGGCGCGATCCGCTTGACCATGCCCGACAGCACCTTGCCGGCGCCGGCCTCGGCGAACCGGGTCACCCCGCCCGCGCCGGCCAGCCAGAGCATGCTTTCGCGCCAGCGCACGCGTCCGGTCACCTGCTCGACCAGCATCCGGCGGATCGCTTCCGGATCCAGCGTCGGCTGCGCCGTGACGTTGGCCACCAGCGGCGCACGCGGCGCCAGGATCGTGGCGACGGCGAGGGCGGCCGCCATCTCGTCGGCGGCCGGCTGCATCAGCGGGCAGTGAAACGGCGCCGAGACGTTCAGCAGGATCGCGCGCGCACCTAGCTCCTTGGCCTTCTCGATGGCCAGGTCCACAGCCGCCTTGGCCCCCGAAATCACCACATTGCCTGCGTTGTTGTCGTTTGCGACAACACAGACGCCCGCAGCCGAACCGGCCTTCGCGGCCTCCTCCGCCAGCGCAACGTCGCTCTTCGGTCCGATCAGTGAGGCCATGGCCCCCTCGCCCACCGGGACGGCGCGCTGCATGGCTTGGCCGCGCAGTTTCAGCAGTCGGGCCGTATCGGCCAGGCTGATCGCGCCTGACGCCGCCAGGGCGGAGTATTCCCCCAGACTGTGACCCGCCACGAAGGCCGCCCGGTCGATGGCGACGCCAAAGTCGCGCTCGAGGGTCCGCATCACCGCAAGGCTGACGGCCATCAGCGCCGGCTGGGCGTTCTCGGTCAGGGTCAGTTGCTCCTCGGGACCATCACGCATCAGTTTCGCCAGCTTCTGGCCAAGCGCGTCGTCCACCTCCTGGAACACCTCGCGCGCCGAGCCGAACGCGTCAGCGAGGTCGCAACCCATGCCCACGGCCTGGCTGCCCTGTCCGGGGAAGAGAAAGGCGAGGCTCATCGGGCGCGCTCCGGGTCTATCGATTCCGAGCCGCGAGGGTTACGGAATATGGCTAGCCCCGGCAAGGCGGCGGTTTTGGCCACGGAGACAACCATGCGGGCGGTGGTTCGGCGCGACAGACAGCTCATCTGCGAGGAAATCGGCGAACTGGAACCGGCGGAGGGACAGGTCCTGGTCAGGACGCTGGCCTGCGGCATTTGCGGCTCCGACCTGCATGCCTTGCACCACATGGAGCGATTGGTGGATCTCGGCCGCCGAGGCGGCAGCCCCGACAATGGCTTCGATCCCGCGGCCGACACCGTCTTCGGCCACGAGTTCTGCGCTGAAATCCTTGACCATGGACCCAGATCCGCCAAGGCCATGAAAGCCGGGACGCGGGTGGTCAGCGTGCCCATCACCCTGACCACCGGCGGGATGGAAGCGCTGGGCTTCTCCAACCGCCTGCCCGGTGGCTTTGCCGAGCGCATGCTGCTGAGCGAGGCCCTGATCCTTGAGGTTCCCAATGGCCTGCCCACGGAAATGGCCGCCCTGACAGAACCCTTTGCCGTGGGCCTGCATGCCGTGGCCAAGGCTCGAATGGACGCCAGTTCGGTGGCCCTGGTGGTGGGCTGCGGACCTGTGGGGCTTGCCGTCATCGCCGCACTAAAGGTGGCGGGACACGGCCCGGTGATTGCCTGCGACTACTCACCGCGCCGCCGAGCCGCGGCCGAGCGTCTGGGCGCCGACGTGGTGATCGACCCCGCCAATGAGTCGCCGCACGACCGCTGGGAAGGTTTCGGCGTGCCCAAGTCCCGCGCCGCTCAACAGATGACGCGGATGATGGGCGCAACCTTCGGTCGCCCCGTCGTCTTCGAATGCGTCGGCGCGCCTGGCGTTCTCCAGGAGCTTATCGAGGCGGCGCCGGCAGGGTCACAGATCATTGTCGCGGGCGTCTGCATGGAGGCCGATCGCATCGAGCCGTCGATCGCCGTCACCAAGGAGATCGAACTGACGTTCGTGTTCGGTTACACACCCGAGGAGTTCGCCGCGACCCTGCACAACGTCGCCGAGGGACGGATCGATGTATCCGGCCTGGTGACCGGACGCGTGGGACTGGAGGGCGTGGCCGCGGCTTTCACGGCGCTCAGCGACCCGGAAGCCCATGTGAAAATTCTCGTCGCGCCCGAACTCTAGGCGGAATTTCTTCTCAGGGAATTGCCACTGTCGACCTGGATCGGGATGAGATTCCACCTCGGCCGGCGGGACGCGTCGTGAAGCTTGGGGTCCGCGCGCCGGCACGACAGGGGGCGTCCCGATCCCGATTCAGAATTCGCCACGTTCTGACTCGTCATGCAAACACTGGAATATTCGCGTGCGACGCGAATTCGGAGAGGCTTAGGTTGTGTGGCTTCGCTTAACTTGGTTAACGGCCATAGCTGGCGCCCGAAGTTGATTGAGCCAATAGGTTAACGCCGATTCGCAGCGGCCGATGCTTTACCTTGACAGTTTGTAAACGGCGATTTAATGAACTTTCCTAACAAGTAGTTAAGGCGGGGCGCAACGGTCCGGGTTTGCTGGAACGATGTGAGGCAAGTTCGTCCACCCGCTTCATTCGAACGGCATCGGGGAACCCAATGAAACTGCGCAATATTCTGATGGTGACCGGCGCGTTGACCGCGGCAGCCGGCGGTGCGATGGCGGCCGGATCGGTCTCGACGTCGGCGAACGCCACGGCGACCATCATCTCGCCGGTGACTCTCACCAAGACCCAGGACATGGTGTTCGGCTCCATTGTCCGCCCGGTGACCGGCACCAACACCATCATCCTGAACACCACCGACGTGGTCTCGAAGACCGGCGCGGGCGACGCTTCGCTCATCGCGGGGACGACGACTTCGGCGAAGTTCAACATCACGGTGACCGGCGCGACGACCTACACGACGACGCAGACCCTGACCTTCACGACTCCTGGCCTGACAGGCATTGCGCCGAGCCTGCCGGTGGCCACCACCGGCACCCTGGGCACCATTCCAGCCGCGGGCACGCAGGAAATCCGCTACGGTGGTCAATTCGACATCAATCCGGCGACTCCGCCCACGACCTACACCGGGGCGCTGAACGTCACCATCAACTACCCCTGATTGACGTCGACGGGCGTCCGACCGCTCTGTCGGGCAGCCATCGTGGGACACCGCCACGGCCGCTCCTCTGGGAGCGGCCGTTGCTGTTTTTGGGGCGCGACGCCGGGCCCGCGAACCGACCTCGACGGGAGCATTGGAACGCGACATTAACCATCTGCCGCCACGCTTCCGACTCGCCGGTGCTCAATCCTGAGCATGGGGCGTCGCGACGCATCCTTCGCGATCGGAAACCAGCTTGCGAGCCAACCAATCCCTGACGGATACTCCACGTGTTCTCGCGCCCCGACGCGCCGCGCCGCGGTGGCGGGGCGACAATCCAGTCGCGATGCGTCTTACATGAAGCCCCGTGCGTTCCTTGCTGCTGTTCTCATTCTGGGAATTTTCGCGCCCGCGGTGTCCGCCCAGCCCGCGGGCAATCGCGCCGCATCGGAGCCTGTGGCCGCATCCGGAGCCGCCACCTCGGCGCCGCAGCCCGCGCCGACCCAGGTGACGATCGCACCAGCCAGCGGCGCGAATCTCAATATCTCGCCAAAGCGCGTGACATTTGATCGTAGCCATCGCTCGGGCTCGATCTTCATTTTCAACCAGGGCTCCGGTCCGGGCACCTTCGACATTTCCCTGGTGGACCGGGTGATGATGCCGGACGGCCAGATCCTGCCGCTTGCGGACGCCCTGGCCAAGCCGGAGACCAAGGCGATCGCGGATCGTGTGAGGTCGGCAAAGAACGTCCTGCAGGTTTCGCCGCGGCGCGTGACGCTGGATCCCGGCCAAGGACAGACGATCCGTCTGCGCATGATCGGCGCGGCCGACGAACCGGGCGCGGCCGAACTTCGCAGCCACCTGACGATCTCGACCCTGCCCCCGCGGGAGGCCGGCACGACGGCGGAGGCTGCCGCTGCGGCGGCAGCTCCGCAGGGCGAGTTGCGGTTTCAGATCAACGCCCTCCTGGGGCTGAGCATACCGGCTATCGTGCGCCTGAATGAGTTGGACATTCGCGCCGGCCTCGAGAACGCCCGCCTGAGCTATGAGCAGCTGCCGCCATCCCTGGGCGCGCCCGCGGTCAGGACCGCGATCCTGACGCTGGAACTTGTCCGGCGGGGCGCGAACTCCCTCTTTGGCAATGTTGAGATCCGCACCCAGGGTGATCTGCGGCCCCTGCCGATGGGCATGGCCCGCGGAGTGGGCGTCTATACCGAGATCGAGCGTCGGACGATCCGCATCGCCCTCACCCGCGTCCCGGCGCCAGGTGAGCACCTGGAGGTGACCTTCACCGACGACGACACATCGCCGGGAAAGCTCCTTGCGAAACTCATCCTCTAGACGCGTCGCGCTCCTCGCGACGACGGCCTCGCTGATCCTGCTCAGCGGTCGGGGGATCGCGCAGGTTCGCCTACCCGACACCATCGACGCCGTTCTGCGGTCCAGCAGCCGCGGGTCCGACGCGCCGGAACGGCCTGGACTTGAACGCCCGGCAGACGCCTTCGGAGACCTCCTGCTCGCCGCGCCGGACGCGGCGCGACTGGCGGATCGCGCGGCGGTCGGGAACGGGCGCCTGATCCGCGCCGGCGCGACCACAACCTCGAGCCGGGGCGCGGCGCCGGTCCGCGCCTTGGCCTATTCGCCCCCCGATCCGCAGACGCTGCTGCTGTTGTTTGTGCAGCTCGACAATCTCACACTGACCGAGGGCATGGCCGCCTACGGCCTGCAGGACGACCCACAAATCCCTGTTGGCGAGCTTAGCCGCCTGCTGGAACTCGACATTCAGATCATGCCCGGCGAAGGACGGATCATCGGCAATATCGGTGAGGCGCGCCGTGCGCTGGTGATCGACCTGCCCACCGGCACGGCGCGAATTGGGCCGACGCAAGTTGCGCTTGCGGCTGGCGACGTCGCCGTCAGCCCCACGGAAATCTATGTGCGGGCCTCGGTGCTGTCGAAGCTTCTGCCGCTCAAGTTCGAGGTGAACTCGCGCGCCCTATCGATGAAAATCACGGCGTCGGAACTGCTGCCGATCCAGGGTCGCCTGCAGCGGGTCGCGCGGTTGCGCCAGGCGACGCCAAGCATCGCTGCGCCGGTGATGCGGGTCGAGACGCCGTACCGCCTGTTCACCCCGCCGTCTATCGATGTCGCGCTGGGCCTCGGCCTGCAGACGACTTCTCCGCGGGTTCCAAGCCGCTATGATGTCCGGCTGGGTGGCGATCTTCTCTATGCTGGCCTTCAGGCCTATTTCGGCTCCGACGAAACCGGCAGCCTGTCGACGGCCCGGATTCTGCTCGAGCGCAGGTCCCTGGACGGGGATCTTCTGGGGCCCCTGCACGCCCGCAGCGTCGGCATCGGCGATGTCTTCACGCCGGGCCTGGCCATCGGGCCCCGTAGTTTCAGCGGACGCGGCATTGCGATCTCCACCGTTCCTCTGGACCAGACCAACGTCTTCAATCGCATTGACCTGCGCGGCGAACTGCAGCTGGGCGATGACGTCGAACTCTACGTCAACGACGTCCTGCAAGGGGGCCAGACCCAGTCCCAGCGCGGCCAGTACGAATTCCTCAACGTGGCGTTGACCCAGGGCGTCAACGTCGTGCGCATCGTCACCTATGGGCCGCACGGCCAGCGCAAGGAGGAAACCCGGATCATCAATGTCAGCGGCGGTCTGCTTCGTCGCGGGGAGACAACGTTCGCCTTCGGCGCGGTCGATCAAGACGAGCCACTCTTGCGCTTAGGCAACCGCGATCCCTTCGCGATCGATCGCAGCGTCGGCAAGCGCCGCGTCGTCGCTCAGGTGAACTACGGCCTCAGCCAATACCTCACCCTGACCGGCGGGGGGTCGGTCTATACTGACCAGCGAGGTCTCTCACGTCAGCTCTATGGCGCGGGTCTGCGCGCCTCCGTCGCCGGCTTCGCCACCCAGCTGGACGCCGCCGCCGACAATCGCAACGGCTCGGGCCTGGCCGCGACCGTCGCCGGCAGGATCCTGGGAGCCAACGTCGCCGTGCGCCACGCCGAGTACCGCGGCGGCTTGCTAGATGAGAACAACTCGGAAGCGGACTTCGGACGCCCGCTGGACCGCCGCTCCGAGCTCACGGTCGATCAGAACATCCTGTTCGCCGGTCGGGTCTTCCCCATTTCCCTGCGCGCTGTGCGCGACATCTATAGCGACGGCGGCAGCGCGATCATCGGACAAGCCCGCGGCTCCGCCTCGCTGGGCAGTGTCCTGTTTTCCACGGGATTGGAATACGACCACAACTCTGTGGCCTCCGGGGCGATGAACGAGCGACTGCGCGGCTTCCTCTCGGGCTCGACCTTCAAGAACTACCAGTGGCAGGTCCGCGCGACCCTCGACTACAATCTCATCCCCGACGTCCAGGTGACCGGCCTTGGCCTGACGCTCGACAGGGCCGTGACCGACACCTGGCTTTTGCGATTTGCCGCGACCCAGCGCTTCGATGCGCCCAGGAGTCTGGAGTTGATCGCCGGTACGACCACGCGGACGAAGTATGGGGACCTGACCTTCACCGGCCAATATAACACCTTGGACTCCAGTTGGCGGCTGGGCGCTCAGATGAATTTCGGCCTGGGCTACAATCCCGTGGTCGGGGGCTATCAGCTGACGCGGCCTGGCCCCGGCTCGGGCGGCTCGGTCGCCTTCCACGCCTTCATCGACGCCAACGGCGATGGCCAGTTCAATCCAGGCGAAAGGCCGGTCTCCGGCGTCACCCTCCAGGGCGGCGATCATGTTGCGCGCACAGGTGCGGACGGACGCGCCTATCTGAGCGGTTTCGGCACGGGTCCGACGGCGCGCGTGCTGGTCGGCATCAACGACATCGACAACACAGCCGTCAAAACCCCGCCAGTGGTCGTCGAGTTCGCGCCCCGGCCCGGCGGCGTCACCCAGGTCGAATACCCAATGCGCCCGACCGGCGAGGTTCTGGTGACCATTCGGCTGCGCCGGCCGGATGGGCAACTGGTCGGGCTTTCGGCGGTCCGGGTCCGGTTGGTCGACAGCAAGGGCGCATTTGCCGAGAGCGTCACCGAGTTCGACGGCTCGGCGAATTTCCTCGACCTGCCCGCGACAACCTATCAGCTGCAGCTCGACGCCGAGCAGGCCGCGCGCCTGCGCATGAAACTTCTGGCGCCGGTAAGCGTTACCATAAGGCCTGATGGATCGTTCACCCCCGACGCGTCCGCGGAGGTGCGGTTCGAGCCCCGGGCAGCGCTTGAAGGACACCCTCCAGGTTGACTGGGCTCTTGACCAAACAGCGGCTAGACTGGAGCGCATCTTTCCGCGTCAGGCGGGCGTATTCTGCTGTGATCATGAGTCGATTGTTCAAGACGGGCGTGGCCCGCGTTCTGATGGCGTTGCTGGTGGCGCTGCTTGGCGCCATGCCAGCTCAGGCCGCCTCCACCTACACCGTGCGCGTCACGACCAACGTCGATCTTGGCAATGTCACCTCGGGAACCACCGGCAACACAGTCTTCCGCGTTGATCCGACGTCAGGCTTGGTGACGATCGTTTCCGGCTCGGCGACCCGATCGAGCAGCGGCGCAAGCCGCGCCGTTGTCACCATAGGCTGCAGCGCGACCGGCGTCGGGGACTGCACAAAAAACGTCAACGTGAAGTTGGGGGTCGTGGGATCCCCGACCGGTCGGGCGCGCACCCTGTCGCGGATCCAGATCGCCATGGGCACAGCGACGCTCGCCAGCAGCCCGACCACGCCAAGCTCCCCCGCCTTCGCCATCGGCCCGATCGGCGCCAATTCGTCGAAGACCTTCTTCGTCGGCGCCGACTTTCCAATCGCCGGTGATGATTCGGGCCTGCCCACGGCGGCCGCGGAATCCGACTTCTTCGCGTGGGCCGCCGAAGCGCCCGGCGCCCCTTCAACGGGCGACGTCGGCCGGTTTCAGGCGCGCGTGATCCGTTCCATCGCCCTGTCGAAGGCGTCGGACCTGGTGTTTGGCCGCATCACCAAGCCGCCAACCGGCTCGGGGACCGTTTCCGTCAACGCCGCGACCGGGGTCCTGACGGCGACGGGCGGGGCTTTCGGTCTGACGCCGCCGACGCCGACGCGGGCGAGTTTCAACGTCACCGGCGAGGGCGGTCAGGCGTTTACGGTCACCTTGCCGCCGTCCTTTTCCATGACCGGCCCCGCCGCCCTGACCGTCACCACCACCAATACCGTCGCGACGGCTCCGATCCTCAGCTCGTCCCTCGGATCGGGGGGTGGCTATGCCTTCGGCGTCGGTGGCTCGATGCCGGTCAGCAACACGACGCCCGATGGCAGCTACAGCGGCAGTTTCACGGTCACGGTCGCCTACAACTAGCCCCGTCTACAGCGAGCCCCGTCGCGACACGCTGGCTCCATCGGTGTAGAAGTCGTCAAATCCACGGAAGGACCACCATGAAGACCCTGATCGCCGCGGCCTTCGCCCTATCGACCCTGGCTACCTCGGCCCTTGCCGAACTCAAGGCCGGCGCCAAGGCGCCCGACTTCACCGCGCCGGCCTTCCTGGCGGGCCAACCCTTCACCTACAAGCTCGCTGACGCCCTCAAGAAGGGCCCGGTGGTGGTCTATTTTTTCCCCGCCGCCCACACCTCTGGCTGCAATCTTGAAGCACACCTGTTTTCCGACGCCATCGACCAGTTCAAGGCCGCCAAGGCCACGGTGATCGGCGTTACGGCCGGCAATATCGATGAACTCGCCGCGTTTTCCGCGGAAACCGAGCATTGCGGCGGGAAGTTTCCGGTGGCCGCGGACCCCGGCGCCAGGATTGCCAGGCAGTACGATGCGACCTTGGTCGCCAAGCCCAACTGGTCGAGCCGGACCTCCTACGTGATCGCCCAGAACGGCGAGATCGCTCACGTCTACTCGAACCTCAACCCCAACGACCACGTCACCCAGACGCTGAACGCGGTGAAGGCGTTGAAGAAGTAGCCTGCGGCGGCCGAGCGCTTCCGAAGTCTGCAATCGCTTGCTTCGGCGGCGTTTTTCCCCTATCTGCCCGCCTCTTCACGGAGAGCGGTCTCTCGCGGAACACCAAAGGGCTCGGGAAACACCCGGCCGCCGCGTCAGAGATCCATCGTGGCCAGCGGGCCTTCCGCCGCCGGTCGCGCCGCCTCCATAAGGAAGAAGGAACCTATGGCGCTCTACGAGCACGTCGTCATCTCGCGGCAGGATATTTCGCCGCAACAGGCCGAAGCCCTCAACGATACCATGAAATCTCTGATCGAAGCCGGCGGCGGCACCGTCGCCAAGATCGAGTACTGGGGCCTGCGCAACCTGACCTACAGGATCAAGAAGAACCGAAAGGGACACTACTCCCTGCTGGCCATCGATTCCCCGCCCGACGCGGTGAAGGAGATGGAACGCCAGCTCAGCATCAACGAAGACGTCCTGCGGTATCTGACCGTGCGCGTCGAGGAGCTGGAGCTGGAACTCTCGCCGATCCTCGCCCGCCGCGATCGTGACCGCGAACGCCGCGATGACTTCCCTGCCAAGGAAGGAGCCTTCTAATGACCGACGAAGCGATCACCACCGAAGCCCCCCAAGGCGCAAATGGGCCAGCGGGCGCAGCCGCCGGCGGCGCGCGCCGGCCGTTCTTCCGCCGTCGCAAGGTCTGCCCGTTCTCCGGGGCCGGTGCGCCGAAGATCGACTACAAGGACGTCAAGCTCCTGCAGCGCTACGTCTCCGAACGCGGCAAGATCGTGCCGTCGCGCATCACCGCGGTGTCGGCCAAGAAGCAACGCGAACTCGCCAAGGCGATCAAGCGCGCCCGTTTCCTGGCCCTCCTCCCCTACGTCGTGAAATAGGGGATCCGGCACATGAAAGTCATTCTGCTCGAACGTGTGGAAGGCAAAGGCGCCCTGGGCGACGTGATCAACGTCAAGGACGGCTACGCCCGAAACTTCCTGCTCCCGCGCGCAAAGGCGCTGCGGGCCAACAACGCCAACCTGAAGGTCTTCGAAGGCCAGCGGGCCGAGATCGAGGCGCGCAACGCCAAGGCCAAGGACGTCGCCGGCCAGTCCGGTGAAAAGCTCGACGGGACCGCCTACATCCTGATCCGCCAGGCCGGCGAAAGCGGCCAGCTCTATGGCTCGGTGGCCGGCCGGGATGTGGCCGACGCGGTCAATGCCGCCGGCGGATCCAAGGTCGAACGCGCCATGGTCGTGCTCGACAAGCCGATCAAGACGCTCGGCATGCACGAGGTGAAGGTCCGGCTGCACCCGGAAGTCACCGTCACCGTGACGCTCAACATCGCCCGCAGCCAGGATGAGGCCGAGCGGCAGGCGCGCGGCGAGAACGTGATCAACTCTCAGTTCGAGGAAGATCGCATCGCCGACGAAGAAGCCCAGGCCGATCTGTTGGAAGGCGGCGCGGGTTCGATCGAAGGCAACTACGTCCAGGACTGACGTTGCCGAGCCTCTCCGCGAGAGACTGAAAAGAACAAGGCGGGCCGGCTTTCCGGCCCGCCTTTTTCATGCCCGAAGCCTGCAAGGCCGCCCTTCGTCCACAGCCCCGGCGGATTTCAGTGGACGGGCGATAAGGCACAGTGATCGCCGACCCCGCCCTGAGCTATCCATAGGCCATGGCTCTCGTACCCGCCCTCGACCTGCGTCCCGTCTCCAACGACATGGCGATCCCCCACGCGCCTGCCAACGTCGAGGCCGAGCAGGCGCTGCTGGGCGCGCTGCTCTATGACAACGCCGCGTTCGAGCGTATCGGCGACTATCTTCAGGGTCGGCACTTCTTCGAGCCCTTCCATCAGCGGCTGTTCGCGGCCATCGAAGGCCACATCCGCAAGGGTCAACTGGCCGAGCCGATCCTGATGGCCGAGCAGTTCGCCAGGGACGTGGGCTTCGCCGAGCTGGGCGGTGTGCGCTATCTGGCGGACCTGGTGGACCGCGCCCCACCCGCCGCCAACGCCCCGGACTATGCCCGAGCGGTCTACGATCTGGCGCTGCGCCGCGACCTGATCCGCATCGGCGGCGACATCTCCAGCGTGGCCGCCCAGGGCGACGCCGAGCTTTCGGCCCGCGACCAGATCGAGGCGGCGGAACAACAGCTCTATGCCCTGGCCGAGACCGGTGGCGTGTCCCAGGGGTTCGTCACCTTCGCCGACGCCCTGCATGGTGCGGTGACAATGGCCGCGGAGGCCCACAGCCGCGACGGCGGCCTGGCCGGCCTCTCGACCGGCCTGGTCGACCTGGACTCCAAGATCGGCGGCCTGCACCCGTCCGACCTGGTGATCATCGCCGCGCGGCCGTCGATGGGAAAGTCGTCGCTGGCCTGCAACATCGCCTTCGACGTGGCCAAGCACTACGCCTGGGAGCCGCAACCCGACGGCTCGAAGAAGACCGTCCGCGGTGGGGTCGTGGCCTTCTTCTCCCTGGAAATGGCCGCCGAGCAGCTGGCCATGCGCCTGCTGGCCGAAGCCTCCGGCGTCTCCGGCGACCGCCTGAGAAAGGGCGAGATCGACGCCTCGGAGTTCGGGCGGGTGCGCGACGCGGCGCTGGAGATCCAGGAGGCGCCGCTCTACATCGACGCAACCGGCGGCCTCAGCATGGCCAAGCTCGCCGCCCGCGCGCGCCGCCTGAAGCGGATGGTCGGCCTGGACCTGGTGATCGTCGACTACCTCCAGCTGATCACCGGAGGCGAAGGCAGCCGCAATGACAACCGCGTGCAGGAAGTCAGCATGATCACCCAGGGGCTGAAATCCCTGGCCAAGGAGCTGGCGATCCCGGTCATCGCGCTGGCCCAGCTCTCGCGGCAGGTCGAGAATCGCGAGGACAAGAAGCCACAACTCTCCGACCTGCGTGAATCCGGCTCCATCGAGCAGGACGCCGACATGGTGATGTTCATCTATCGGGAGAGCTACTACCTCAGCCGGCTCGAACCGCGCGACAACACCCCGGAACACTTCACCTGGCAGGAGGAGATGGACAAGGTGCGGGGCGTCGCCGACATCATCATCGGCAAGCAGCGCCACGGCCCGATCGGCAATGTGAAACTCTCCTACAACGAGGAGATCACCAAGTTCGGCAATCTGGCTCGCGATCCCAGCCGCTACGACGCGCGTTAGGCGGCCATGGCCGAGCCGCCAATGGTCGCCTCTGGGGCGCGCCTGACGATCGATCTCGACGCTCTGGCCCACAACCACGCCGTGATCCGCGCCGAGGCAAGCGGGGCTGAGGTGGCGCCGGTGCTGAAGGCCGACGCCTATGGCCTGGGCGCCGGACCGGTGGCGCGGCGACTGTGGGCGGAGGGCGCGCGAAGCTTCTTCGTCGCCCGCCTGGCCGAGGGCGAGGCCCTCCGCACGGCCCTGACCCCAGGTCGGCCAGCCACGATCTACGTCCTTGACGGGCTGACCACGGGCGCCGCGCCACGGCTTGCGGCCGCCGGTCTGACGCCGGTGCTCAATACCCTGCCCCAGGTCATCGCCGCCAGATCTGTCGCCGCCGCTGCCGGCAAGCCCCTCACCATCGCCCTGCACGTGGACAGCGGTATGAACCGCCAGGGCCTGACGGCTGAGGAATGTTTCGTGCTCGGACAGTCCCGCGGCGGCCTGCATGGCCTCGAGGTCGGCCTGTTCATGAGCCACCTTGGCTCGGCTGCCGAACCCGAAAACCCTCGTAACACCCATCAATTGTCGGCCTTTCTAGATGTGCGCGGGCAGTTTCCCGGCGCCCGAGCCAGCCTGTCGGCCTCAGCCGGCGCCTTCCTTGGGCCGGACTACCGGTTCGATCTGGTGCGGCCGGGCGTCAGCCTGTTCGGCAGCGGCCCGCTGGAACGGCCGGACGCGCGGCTGCGCGCGGTCGCGACGCTGACCGCGCCCATCCAGGATATCCGCGACCTGAGCTCAGGCGACATCCTGGGCTATGGCGAAGGCGTCCGCATCGCTGCCCCGACACGTGTGGCGATCGTCGCGGCGGGCTATGCCGACGGGGTGATCCGCGCGGCGAAGACTGGCGGCCGGGCCTGGTTCAATGGAGCGCTGCGTCGCATCCTGATCGTCACAATGGACATCCTTGCTATCGAACTTGGCGATGCCAACGCCGCCATCGGCGAGAATGTCGAACTGCTTGGGCCGAATGCGCTCCTCGACGATCTGGCGACAGCGGCGGGCAGCGTCGCCCACGAGGTGCTGGTGCGGCTCAGCCACAGAGCTGAGCGCACATATCTTGGCGAAGCCTGACCCGGCCGGCCTCAGGCGCAAACAGACGGGCGCGGTCCGCTTCAGCTAGACTGGCGGCCCATCCGAATCAGGAGCCACTCCCCCGCCATGGCCCGCGACGGCGCCGTCTATGCCTGCCAGTCCTGCGGGGCCGTCCAGACAAAGTGGGCGGGCCAGTGCCCGGCGTGCGGCGCGTGGAACACCCTGGTCGAGGAGGGTCAGAGCCGGCCGCCGGGCGCTCTTGCCCCCTCCAAGGCCAGCCGCGCGCGGGGCCTCGCTTTCGAGGGCCTGGCGGACCAGACGCCCGCCCCGCCGCGCATCGCCACCGGTGTCGACGAGTTCGATCGGGTCTGCGGCGGCGGCGTGGTGCCGGGTTCGGCGATCCTGCTGGGCGGAGATCCCGGCGTCGGCAAGTCCACCCTGTTGCTCCAGGTCGCCGCCCAGGCGGCGCTGCGCGGCGCCCGATGCGCCTATATCTCCGGCGAGGAAGCTGTCGAGCAGGTGCGGGCGCGGGCGCAGCGGATGGGCCTGGGCGACGCGCCGGTCAAACTCGCCGCAGAGACCTCGCTGCGCGCCATTCTGGACGGGCTGAAACGCGAGCCTTTCGATCTGGTGGTGATCGATTCCATCCAGACCATGTGGAGTGACGCTCATGAGGCCGGCCCGGGCTCAGTCACCCAGGTCCGCGCCGCCACCGGGGAACTGGTCAGGTTGGCCAAGAAGCAGGGGGTGGCGGTCGTGCTGGTGGGTCACGTCACCAAGGAGGGCGCCATCGCCGGCCCCCGGGTCATCGAGCACATGGTCGATGCGGTCCTGGCCTTCGAGGGCGAGCGTGGCTACCCCTTCCGCATCCTGCGCGGCGCCAAGAACCGCTTCGGCGCCACCGACGAGATCGGCGTGTTCGAGATGGGCGATGCCGGCCTGGCGGAGGTGAAGAACCCCTCGGCGCTGTTCCTCAACACCTCCGGCGAACGGGCCGCCGGCGCCGCGGTGTTCGCTGGGATCGAAGGCTCGCGCCCGGTGCTGGTAGAGTTCCAGGCCCTGGTCGCGCCCTCAACCTATGGCACGCCGCGACGCGCGGTGGTGGGCTGGGATTCCGGCCGCCTGGCGATGGTGCTGGCGGTTCTCGAGGCCCGCTGCGGGCTCAGCCTCGGCGATCGCGACGTCTATCTGAACGTGGCCGGAGGCCTGCGCATCACGGAGCCGGCGGCGGATCTGGCGGCCGCGGCGGCGCTGGCGTCCTCCGCCCTCGACCAGGCCCTGCCGCAGGACAGCGTTGTGTTCGGCGAAATCAGTCTTTCAGGCGAGGTGCGCTCGGTCAGCCGCATGGAGTCCCGCCTGAAGGAAGCCGCCAAGCTCGGGTTCCGCCGCGCCCTCGGACCCGCCGACCTCGACGGCGGCGGGGCCATGCAGGTGATGGGCGCCAGCCGGCTGGCCGACGCGGTGCGACGGATCGGGGACGGCCAATGGGACTAGGCTTGACCCTCTTCGATCTGGTCGTCCTGGGTCTGCTGGCGATTTCCGGTCTGGTGGGACTCGTCCGGGGCGCTGTCCGCGAGATCGCGGCCCTGGCCGCGCTGCTGGCCGCCGCGGCGATCGCCATTTTCAGCCTGCACGCTTCGGCCCCGCTCGCCCGGCGGCTCGTGCATCCCGACTGGCTGGGGACGGCCGCGGCGCTGGTCCTGGTGTTCGCTGTCGCCTATGTCGTCTTGCGCATTGTCGGCGGGATGATCGCCCGCCAGGTGCAGCAAACCAGCTTCGTCGGCGCGCTTGACCGCAGCGTCGGCCTGGTGATCGGCCTGGGGCGGGGCCTGATCGTGCTGGGCGCGCTCAACCTGATGTTCAACGCCGCCACCCCCGACGACCTCAAGCCGCACTGGATCGTCGGCTCCGCCACCTGGCCGCTGGCCCAGAACATGGGCCGGATGCTCAACGCCCTGGCGCCCAAGGGGCTGGACATCGCCGGCCGCCTGAAACCGGCGTTCGACCGCGCGGTCCGTAGCGCCACGCATCATGCCGTTGATGACAGATCGACGTCAGGCGGCTACGACGCCCGCCAACGAGGCGAAATCGACGAGCTCGTGGAGAAGGCCCGATGAGCCGGTCTGACGCGCAAGGCCCTCCGCCCTATCGGGATCCGCTCGATGACTCGCCGCGCCTGGAGTGCGGCGTGTTCGGCGTGTTCGACACCGCCGAGGCCGCCGGCCTGACCGCCATCGGATTGCACGCCCTGCAGCATCGCGGCCAGGAAGCCTGCGGCATCGCCTGTTTCGACGGCCAGAGGTTCCACACCGAGCGGCATATGGGCCACGTGGGCGATGCGTTCGGCGGCGCCGACCTCACCGAGCGGCTGCCCGGCCGGTTCGCCATCGGCCATACGCGCTATTCCACCTCCGGCGGCTCGTTCGTGCGCAACGTCCAGCCGATGTTCGCCGACATGGAAGCCGGGGGCGTGGCGCTGGCCCACAACGGCAACCTGACCAACTTCCTGACGCTGCGCGATCACCTGGTGGGCAACGGGGTGATCTTCCAGTCGACGTCGGATTCCGAGGTGATCCTGCACCTGATCGCCCGCTCGCGGAAATCGCGCTTCGTCGACCGCTTCATCGACGCCCTGTCGCAGATCGAGGGCGGCTACGCCCTGGTGGCGCTGACCAACAAGAAGTTGATCGGGGTGCGTGACCCGCTGGGCATCCGCCCGCTGGTGCTCGGCGACCTCGACGGCAAGCCGATCCTGGCGTCGGAGACCTGCGCGCTGGACATCATCGGCGCCCGGTTCGTCCGCGACATCGAACACGGCGAGATGGTGGTCATCGATGCCGACGGCGTCACCAGCATCAAGCCGTTCCCGGCGGAAAAAGCCCGGCCCTGCATCTTCGAATATGTCTACTTCGCCCGGCCAGACTCGGTGGTGAACGGCCGCTCGGTCTATGAGGTGCGCAAGCGGATGGGCCGTCGGCTGGCCCAGGAAAGCGGCGTCGACGCCGATGTTGTGGTCCCCGTGCCCGACAGCGGCGTGCCGGCGGCCCTCGGCTACGCCCAGGAAGCCGGCCTGCCCTTCGAGATGGGCATCATCCGCAACCACTACGTCGGCCGCACCTTCATCCAGCCGACCCAGGCGACCCGAGAGTCCAGCGTGCGCATGAAGCTCTCGCCCAACCGCTCGGTGCTGGCCGGC